>JAFZQK010000053.1 GCA_017620455.1 Clostridia bacterium | reverse complement strand
GTGTGCGCCCTGATCGGGGCGAAAATCTTAGGGCCCCGCGTGGGCAAGTACGGCAAGGACGGAAAGCCCAAGGCCATTTTGGGCCACAACCTGTCCATCGCCGCCCTGGGCGTGTTCATCCTGTGGTTCTGCTGGTTCGGCTTCAACGGCGCGTCCACCGTGGGCATGGACAGCGACGAACTGATCGGCTCCGCCAGCCTGGTATTCTTCAACACCAACCTGGCGGCGGCTGTCGCCACCCTGGTGACTATGCTCTTTACCTGGCTGCGCTACGGCAAGCCCGACGTATCCATGACCTTCAACGCCGCCCTGGCCGGGCTGGTGGGCATCACGGCGGGCTGCGACGCGGTGAACCCCTTCGGCGCGGCGATCATCGGCGCCGCCTGCGGCTTCGCGGTGGTGCTGAGCGTCGGGTTCTTCGATAAGGTCGTCAAGATCGACGACCCGGTGGGCGCCATCTCCGTCCACGGCGTGTGCGGCGCCCTGGGCACCATCCTCACCGGCTTCTTCGCCACCGGCGTATCCACCATGAAGGGCGTGTTCTACGGCGGCGGGTTCAAGTTCCTGGGTGTGCAGGCCCTGGGCGTGGTGAGCACCATCGCCTGGACCGCGGTGATCATCACCATCGTGTTCACCCTCATCAAAAAGACCATCGGCCTGCGGGCGGACGCCGCGGACGAGATCCTGGGCCTGGATCGGTCCGAGCACGGCCTGCCTACTGCCTACGCCGGCTACGCCATGATGCCGGAGAGCGCCTATGAAGACGCGGAGCCCGCGGTGATCGCTTCCGCCGCGCCCGAAACGGAGGAAGCGCCCCGCAAAGCCAAGGAAAAGGCGCCCGACGCGCCGGTGTACACCCGGGTGCAGATCATCTGCCGTCCCGGCAGCCTGGAGGGCCTGAAGGCAGCCATGAACAAAATCGGCATCACGGGCATGACCGTCACCAACGTGATGGGCTACGGCGCGCAGAAGGGCAAGCCGGAATATTACCGCGGCACGCCGGTGGAAGTCACCTTGCTTCCCAAGGTGCAGGTGGATATCGTGGTCAGCAAGGTGCCCGTCCGTCAGGTGATCGACACCGCCCGCGCCGTGCTGCATACCGGCCATATCGGCGACGGCAAGATCTTTGTGTACGACGTGGAAAACGTGGTGCGGGTCCGCACCGGCGAGGAGGGGTACGACGCCCTGCAGACCGACTGACCGGGATCTGCCCGATCATCCCGAAAAATGCAGGGGCTGTCTCTTCGTGAGACAGCCCCTGAGTTTTTCCGGAGGGAACGAGGTTATTTCAGCGTAATTTGCTTTTCGTCCGTGACCAGGATCAGGGTTTCGGGCATTTCCTCGGCGGAGATCATATCCCGGCAGTGAATGAGGGGGAAGCTCTTGTCGTCGATCTCGCCGCTGAGGCTCATGCCGGTGGGGAAGGCTTCGCCGTTTTCCCGGAGCCATTCGCCTTCCCAGAGCGGGTCGATGATCTCCCAGGTTTTTTCGGCGTCGGCGCTCTCATAGAGCTTTCTCGCTTCTTCATCCGCTTCGTATACCCGGTCCAGATACAGGCCGCAGACCGTCTGCTCCGCGTGGACGGAAAGGAGGGCGTAGCCGTTCAGGGTGAAGGACTCCGCGGGGGCGTAATCCTTTTCGGCGATGACGCCGTGGACGGGGATTTCCATGGGTTCCCGCTGACGGATCATCGAATCGGCGATATCCTCGCCGGTTTCCGGATCGATGCGGCTGACGAACAGGAAGAGCTGCGCGGGCATTTTATCCGTGCCCGCCATGCTTTCGCGGTTCAGGTACGCCATGCTGAAATATGTCATGGTGTTATCTGCGTTCCAGAGGGGATCCTCCATGCCTTCGCCGCCGGAATACGGTTCGGGCGCTTCCAGCGATGCAGAGGCCCGGTACAGGGGCAATTTCAGCTGCTTTGCGGCTTCGGTATAGGTGGTTTCCTCCGGCAGGCCCAGGCGCCTGGCCATGTCCTTGCCGTTTTCGCCGTTGCAGCCCAGGGTGTCGCTGGGGTCCATGCAGTACAGGGCGGCGCTGCCGTCGGCGGTGCGGATGTCCACGGCGGACATGGCCAGCCGCCCGTCGCTGAGCAACTGCTTTACGGTGAAAGTCAGGGGGCCCGCCTGATAGGTCTGTTCCTCGGTAGCGTTCAGGATCTCCTGAGCGGCCTTGGGCACCGGGATGCCGTCGTATACGCTGAAGAAATCCGTCCAGCCCAGGGCATCGGTGGCGGCCAGGGCCGCGGTCATGGTGGCGACGATGAGCAGCGCGGCGATGAGGGCCGTGCGCAATGTGAATTTTTTCATTTTTCTTTCCTCCCTGACGGAGCGGGCGGCGCGAAGCAATGCGTCGCGGCAATCCTCCGGCATGTCCGGAAACGCGGGGCGCAGATCCGGATCGAATCCATGTTCCTGCTTCATTCTGCCTCCAGCTCCTTTCTCAGCATTTCTTTGGCCCGGTGGATGCGCCCCCGGACGGCGCCTTCCGTGAGCCTGAGCGCCGAGGCGATCTCCTGGTAGCTCATTCCTTCGCTGCACTGCAGCGTCAGGGGCAGCCGGTATTTTTCCGGCAGGGCCCTGAGCGCCATGGCGAGGGCGGGGTCCGGCGGAGGCGGCGCGGGGGAATCCGGGATCTGCTCCACTGGGATCATACGCCTGCGCGCCCGCTGGATGTTGCGGCATTCGTTCACCAGGATGCGGATGATCCAGCTTTTGAATTTGCTTTCATCCCGCAGGGTGTGCCGCTTCTCCCAGGCCTTCAGCGCCGTTTCCTGCAGGGCGTCCCGGCATTCGTCCCGGGGGCCCAGCACGGCGCAGGCCACGCGGTACATGCTGCCGCTGTGGGCCTCGATGGCCTGCACGAAGAAATCCTTGTCCATTGCAATCACCTCTTGGAGCGCGTTCCGCTTATAAGACGCGCCGGCGGGGGAAATCCTCACGGGAAGAATGAAAAAATCCGTAATGGAGGAAAAAACGGGGGAAAGAACAGTAGACAAAGCCCCGTCCCTTCCATTATACTGGATACGGACGCAAAATGAAATCCCGCGGGAAGCGCGATATACGGGAGGGAAACCTATGCAATACGTGAAATTCGGACGCCACGGCCTGGACGTATCCCGCCTGGGCTTCGGCACCATGCGGCTGCCCACCGTGAAGGACGGGGAAAAGACCGTGATCGACCGGCCCCGGGCCATCGGGATGATCCGCCGGGGCATCGACGGGGGCATCACCTACGTGGACACGGCCTACATGTACCACGACGGGGAGAGCGAAACCGTCACCGGCCTGGCCCTCCGGGACGGATACCGGGAAAGGGTGCAGCTGACCACCAAGCTGCCTCCCTGGTACTGCCAGGAGGAAAAGGACATGAATCGGCTGCTGGACGAGCAGCTCAGGAAGCTGGACGTGGCTTACCTGGACAATTACCTGCTCCACGCCCTGAACCGGGATACCTTCCAGAAGCTGCAGTCCTTCCACTACAAGGATTTCCTCCGGCAGGCCATCCGGGACGGGCGCATCCGCCGGGCGGGCTTCTCTTTCCACGATAATTTCGACGCGTTCATGACCATCCTCAACGACTGGGACGAATGGGACCTGTGCCAGATCCAGTTCAATTACCTGGACGACCGGGAGCAGGCCACCGCGGACGGCCTCAGGGAGGCGGGGAAGCGCGGCATCGCCGTGGTGATCATGGAGCCGCTGCGGGGCGGCGCCCTGGCGAACCCGCCCGGCAACGTGAAGGACATGATCGCCGCTTATGAAAAGCAGCGCAGCGCCGTGGAATGGGCCTTCGCCTACGTGGCGGACCATCCGGAGGTTTCCACCATCCTCAGCGGCATGAGCACCCCGGAGCAGCTGGAGGACAACCTGCGCATCTTCGATACCCTGACGGCGGGCGGCCTCACCGACGGGGAGCGCGCCTTCTGCGGGGAGCTCAAGCAGGCGTACCTCAGCCGCATGCCCGTCAAGTGCACCGGCTGCGCCTACTGCCAGCCCTGCCCCCAGGACGTGCATATCCCCAACATCTTCAGGCCCTACGATCAGAGCAAAATGTTCGACAGCTCCGGCCGGTTCCAGTGGGAATACGGGGAGCTGGTGAAAAAGGGCTTCGACGCCTCCAAATGCGTGCAGTGCGGCAGCTGCGAAAGCGTGTGCCCCCAGCATATTTCCATCATCGATTGGCTGCAGACGATTGACCGGGAATACCGGGATATGGTAAAATAACAACTGCATACGGAATGAAGCTGTGCGCGGCGGGCCAAAATAGGAAAAAGGCCCGCCGCGGTCTGCGCATGGAGGGAAAAAGATGCTGTTCGGGGTCGTGCATATCTACGGGGTGCTGATCGCCCTGGCCATCGGGCTGGGGGTGTGGCTGTGCAGCCGCCGGGAAAAACGGATGGGCCTCAAAAAAGACACCGCGGTGGACCTGGCGCTGTGGGTGGTGCCCGCGGCGCTGATCGGCGCCCGGCTGTACTACGTGGCGTTCCAATGGGATATGTACAAGGATAATCCCGTCAGCATCCTTTACGTCTGGCGCGGCGGACTGGCCATTTACGGGGGGGTCATCGGCGGGCTGATCGGCGGCGGCGCGTACTGCCTGCGGAAAAAGGCGCCCTTCCTGGTGCTGGCGGACCTGGTGGCCCCGGCGCTGATCCTGGGCCAGGCGGTGGGTCGCTGGGGGAATTATTTCAACGGCGAGGCCTACGGCTACGAAATCAAAAACGCCGCCTGGCAGTTTTTCCCCGCGGGGGTGCAGGTGGACGGCGTGTGGCACATGGCCACGTTCTTCTATGAATCGCTGTGGGATTTTCTGGGCTTTGTGCTGCTGTGGAGCATGCGGGAAAAGGTCACGGCCCGGGGCAATCTGTTTTTACTGTATCTGTGCTGGTACGGCCTGGGCCGCGCGGTGATCGAGGGCCTGCGCACCGACAGCCTCATGTGGGGCGGCGTCCGGGTCAGCCAGGCGCTTTCCGCCGCGCTGGTGCTGGCCGCGGGGATCGCCCTGATCCTTCGGCGCCGGAAGCACCGGGGCGAAAAGCCCTATCCGGCGGCGGAAGAATGAGCCTCCTTTCCGGAGGAAAATGCGAAGGGGCCGTCCTTTCCTCCGGAAAGACGGTCCCTCCTGCTTCCAGCGATCTCCTTACAGCGTTCCCCGCATCTGGGTGTACTTGTCCTTGGCCGTCTGCACGTCCTGGGCGTCGGCGGGCTTGACGGGATACCAGCCCTGCTGGGCCATGACGTTCCAGATGTCCAATTGGTCCTGGCCCATCTGCAAATAGCAGTCGTTGAGCACCTGACGCATGCCGGGCTGGCTGGATTCCAGCACCTCGCTGGTCATGTTGGCCATGAGGGCCTTTTCCTGATAGAGCAGATCGAAGGCCAGCTCCTGGTCGGTGAGGGGCTGGGCGCCGGCGGCGCTTTGATTCTGAGGCATCGTTTTCTCCTCCTTTTTTTACTGACAGCCGTTCAGGTAAGCGAACAGGGCGTCGAAATGCTGGCGGTGATGCTGGGCCACCGAGGACGCCAGGTTTTTCAGCTGGGGATTCTGAAACTGGCCGGCGTAGGTTTCCGCCACCCGGCAGGCGGTGGCGATGTGGGTCAGCTGATCCTCGATGACGCTCAGGTCTTTGCTGGTCAGGGCGCAGCCCTGGGGATTCGGCATAGGGGATTCCTCCTTTATTCGTTGATGCTTCCATTTTGCCCGGCATCCGGGCGGTTTATTCCAGAGGTGACGCATGAAAAACTGGGCCCGGTACAGGACGGCGCTGCATCTGCTGCCCATCCGCGGGCGGGTGCGGGAAAGCACGCTGCCCGGGGATACGGCCGCGGCGGCGGAAAGGATCCTGCGCAAATACCGGTGCGCGGGGGCGTCGCTGTGCGTATTCGGCGAGAACGGGATCACGGGCGCGCTTTCCTTCGGCGACGCCCGGCATGGCGCGCCGGCCCGGACGGATACGGTGTACCGGGCCGCGTCGGTGAGCAAGTTCGTCACCGCTCTGGGGGCCATGAAAATGAAAGAAAACGGCCTGGATCTGGATGCGGATGTCAACGGGCTGCTGCCCTTTTCCCTGCGCCATCCGGATGCGCCGGATACGCCCATCACCCTGCGGATGCTGCTCACCCACACGGCGGGGCTGCGGGACGGAAAAAAGTACACCGCCGGGATCGTCCGGGGCGCGCCGCTGTCCGAGATCCTGAAGGGGGACAGCTTCGCCCCCCATCTGCCGGGCCGGGGCTGGGAATATTCCAACCTGGGCGGCGGCATCGCCGGGGTGGTGATGGAAGCCGCGGCGGGGAAGAATTTTGAATCGCTCATGCAGGATACGGTGTTCGGGCCGCTGGGAGCGGACGCCACGTTCTATCCCCAGAAGTCCCGGGGGTTCCTGGCGGATGCCCGGCGCATCCTGCCCCCGTCCCGGAGGCCGGGGTACGACGCGGCGGCCCGGCAGGCAAGGCCCCTGCCGCCGCCCGGCGCCGACGCGGAGCGCCACTATAACCTGGCCCACGGCAGCCTGTGCCTGTCGGCGGAAAGCCTGGCGAGGATCGGTATTGCGGGCATGGCGCCGGGCTTTCTGACGGAAGAGAGCCTGCGGGAAATGCGCGAAAGCGTATCGCCCTTCACCGGCCGGGCGGACAATCTGTGGCAGGGGATCGGCACCTTCATCCTCCGGGACGCGCATCTGTGCCCCCGGACGCTGTACGGGCATCAGGGCATGGCCTACGGCGCGGTGCACGGGCTGTTTTTCGATCCGGAGGCGAAAAGGGGCTATGCCCTGCTGACCAGCGGGGCCGGCGAAGCCCGCCGGGGCGTGCTGGCCGATCTGAACGCGGAGATGATCCGCCTGTTTCTGGGGGAATAAAAAATGGATCAGATCACGCAGATCACGCGCCGGGGCGGAGTGGCCACGGTGAGATTGCTGTCCGGGGACGAATTGAGGATCCCCAGCGCGGTGTATCTGGAGCGGCGGCTGCGGACGGGGGAGAAGATCGACCCGGAGGCTTACCGGGCGTTCATGGCCCAGCGGGGCTATCCCCACGCGCTGGAGGCGGCCATGAAATTCCTGGCTCTCCGGGAGCGCAGCGAAAAGGAAGTGGTTTCCCGGCTGCGCCGGTCCTGCTACGACGCGGAGACGATCGCCCGGGTGATGGAAACGCTGACGCGGCACGCCCTGGTGTCCGACGGCCGGTTCGCGGAGCAGTGGACGGACAGCCGGAAAAAGAAGTACGGCCGGGACCGGATCGCCCGGGAGCTGCGGATGAAGGGCGTGAGCGAGAGCGAAGCCCGGACGGCGCTGGCGGATTTTTCCGGGGAAGAGGAATTTGAACGGGCATACGGCCAGGCCGTGAAAATGACGCGGAAATTCCGGGGGGACGCGAAAAAAATCGCCCAGGCGTTATTGCGCCGGGGCTACGGATGGAGCGTCGCAAGGAAGGCTGCGGAGGCGGCGGTCAAAGCAGCAGGGCCAGAAGCGGGATCGTGAGGAAGCAGAGCAGCGTGCTCAGCAGCACGCAGTTGCTGCACAGCGTCCGTTCGGTGCGGTACAGCTCCGCCAGGTTCATCACGATGGTGGCGCAGGGCGTGGCGGACAGGATGAGGATGCTGGCCTTGAAGGAAAAGGGCAGCGGCAGGAACAGGACGCACAGATAGGCGAACAGCGGGAACAGCAGCAGCTTTCCCAGGGCGACGCCGTATACGAAGGGCTTTGAAAACAGGGATTTCACCGGCACGGTGGACAGGCGCATGCCCAGGATGAACATGCACATGGGCGTGGTCATTTTTCCCAGCAGGTGCACGGCGCTTACCAGCATTTCCGGCAGGTAATGCTGCGCGCCGGTAAAATACAGCGGCAGCGCCACGGCCACCCCGGCCATGGTGGGGTTCATAAGGGCGGATCGGAGGCTCATATACTTTTTATCCCGGGTCAGGCAGAACACGCCCACGGTGAACACCAGGATGTTCATGGAAATGATGTACATGGCCGCGTAGCCCGCCACCTCCGGGTTCTGGGGCAGCAGGGCCTTCATGATGGGAATGCCGAAAAACCCCACGTTGCCCAGCACCGTGCCCACGTTCGGGATGCGGCAGCGCGCGTCGTCATACCGTCCGCGCAGGAAGAAAAAGAGGATTGCGATAAATGCGCCCTGCAGCAGCAGCGTCAGCGCGAAAAACAGCATCAGGTCCCCGAAGGCCGGCCAGGAAAACTCCAGATCCAGGAAGGCGGATACGGGCAGGCAGGGGGACAGGATGTACACCAGCACCGCCGCCAGGGTGGGCAGATGTTCCGCCGTGCCCTTTTTGCAGCGGCACAGCAGAAAGCCCGGCAGGATATACAGAAGGGTCAGAAGCACGTTGCCAAGCGCGATCCCGAACATGCCGCCGCCCCCTTTCTTTTCTTTCGCATCTGGGTGGATTATAGGCGCAGGGGCGGGAAATGTCAAGGGCGCGGGATTTGACGCGGGGCCTCATTGGTGATAAACTGTTTTCAGGAAGGTGATGACCATGGATCGCTGCGCGCTGAACGGCTGCTTTGCGCCCGCCCAGCGGGAAAAATGGCTGAACGCGGTGGCGCACCGCCGCAGCGTGCGCGCTTATGCCGACGCTCCCGACGTGGAGCAGATGAGCGCGCTGCACTACGCCGCGGCGCGTATCCGCCTGCCCGGAATGCGCATCCTGATCGGGGAGGCGGCCAGCGCCATGCTGTTCCGCAAGCTGCCCTTTGTGGAGCAGATCGGCGGCACCAACCGCTACGCCGCCGTCATTGCCGACGACCGGGAGGATCCCCGGGCGGCGCTGTACGCCGGGGCCGGGGGCGAGGCGCTGGTGCTGGAGGCGGCGTCCCTGGGCGTGGGCACCTGCTGGGTGGCGGGCTTCCGCCGCTCCGGCCTGGGGGACCTGAGCCTGGAGCCGGGGGAAAAGGTGTTGGCGGTGACGCCCCTGGGCATCCCCGCGGACCGGCCGGAAAAGGGCGTTAAGCGCAAAAAGCTCAGCGAAATCTGCCTGGGGGACCCTACCCAGTGGCCCATGTGGGCCTATAACGCCGCGGAATGCGTGCGGCGCGCCCCCTCCGCGCTGAACCGCCAGCCCTGGCGCATTTCCTTCGCCGGGCGGACGCTGATCCTCAGCCGGGGCGGCCTGGGATCGCCGCTGGATTACGGCATCGCGGCGCTGCACCTGTCCCTGGGCATGGGCGCGGCGTCTCATACCCTGCGCTGGGGCGAGGGCAGGGAAATCATATCGCTGGTTGCGGAGGAGCAGACATGACGCTGTTCACGGAAAACGAGAAATCCACCGCCCCCCTGGCGGACCGGATGCGGCCCCGAACGCTGGAGGAATTCTACGGCCAGGAGCACATCGTGGGGCCGGGGCGGCTGCTGCGCCGGGCCATCGAGGCGGACCGGCTGACCTCGTCTATTTTTTACGGCCCGCCGGGCTGCGGGAAAACCACCCTGGCTTCCATCATCGCCCACCAGACCGACGCGGCCTTCGTGAAAATGAACGCCGTGACCTCCGGGGTGGGGGACGTGCGGGATGAGCTCAGGAAAGCGGCGGACCGCCGGGCGCTCTACGGCCGGGCCACCTATCTGCTCCTGGACGAATGCCACCGCTGGAGCAAGGCCCAGAGCGATTCCATCCTGCCCGCTATGGAGGAAGGGCTGATCCGCTTCATCGGCTCCACCACGGAAAACCCCATGATCTCCATGACCCCCGCCATCGTCAGCCGCTGCCGCATCTTCGCCTTCGAGGCCCTGACGCAGCAGGACGTGGAAAAGGCCATGCTCTGCGCCTGCGGGGACAAGGAACGGGGATTGGGGAATATGAACGTGGATCTGGACGAGGACGCGCTGCACCATATTTCCTTCATCGCCAACGGGGACGTGCGCACGGCGCTCAACGCCCTGGAGCTGGCGGCCCTCACCACCCCCACGGTGAACGGACGCATCCATATCACCCTGCCCATCGCGGAGGAGAGCATCCAGAAGCCCATCATCCGCTGCGACGAAACGCTGTTCTACGATATGCTCAGCGCGTTTTGCAAGTCCCTGCGGGGCGGGGACTGCGACGCGGCGCTTTTGTGGTTTTCCCGTCTGCTCTACGCCGGGGCGGACCCGCGGATGCTGGCCCGGCGCATCGTGGCTCACGCCAGCGAGGACGTGGGACTGGCCAACCCCGCCGCCATGCTGCAGGCGGTGGCCGCCATGCAGGCCCTGGAAATGATCGGCATGCCGGAGGCGAAGCTGCCGCTGACCCAGGCCATCCTGGCGGTGTGCGTAAGCCCCAAATCCAATTCCGTGGTCATGGCCATCGACCAGGCCATGGCGGACGCGGAGCAGGGCGGCTTCGGCCCGGTGCCGGCCCACCTGCGGGATACCAGCTATAAAGGCAACGAGCGCCTGGGGGTCAAAACCGGCACGGAGTACAAATATCCCCACGATTATCCCGGCCACTGGGTAGAGCAGCAGTATCTGCCCGACGATAAAAAGAACGCCCGGTATTACGTGCCCAGCGACCAGGGGGCGGAAGCGAAGCTGAAGCCCCGGAAGGAATGAAGCGGGGAGCAGACGCGGGGCGCGCCCGCGTTTTCATTTGTAAAATATGCTGCAAACGACCCCGCGGCGGCGCGCCGCGCCTTGCCAAGCGGCAGGAAACGTGTTATATTTTCATTGACTCTTTTCAGGAGGTTCTTTATGCGCAGGTTGATTGCCTTTTTCCTTTTTCTTTCGCTGCTGATCCCCGCTTTCGCCCTGGGGGAGGAGGGGGACGTGTTTCGGGACAATCTGATCCCCGTTCCCTCGGACATCACCCCCGCCTACCGCAGCGAATACCATCCGGGGCATGAGAACTGCTACTGGTGCACCCCCATGGACATTACGGACGAAGCGGCGGTCTGGGGCATGCTCACCGCGCCCATGACCGTGGTGGACATCGACCAGATGAAGCAGACGGAAATCTATGAAGAGCCGGACGAGAACAGCAAGAAAATCGGCATGGTGACGGGCCAGAGCCAGGCGCTGCACGTGCTGGAAAAACTGGACAACGGCTGGACGAAGGTGGAAACCTATTCCACCAGCTTTTTTGACAGCTCGGTGAAGAATTACAATGCCTTCGTCACCGGCTATATCCGGAGCAGCTTGCTCAAGACCGTAACGCCCAATCAGAATTACGGCATCGTGGTGGATAAGCTGACCCAGCGGCTGTACCTGTTCAAGGACGGGCATCTGGAAACGTGCCTGGTGGTATCCACGGGGCTTTACAACAAAAGCCAGCCCTGGAACGAGACCCGCTCCGGCGAATTCCTGATCATTTATACCAAGACCGGGGAACTGAAGGACGGAAAAACCGTCAGCAAATATGCCCTCAGGTTCAATCAGGCGGATTACCTGCATCAGGTGTGCTATGACAAACGGGGCGATGATGTGGATTTTTCGCCCTACGAGCCCTATCTGGGCCAGCGGAAAAGCCACGGCTGCATCCGGGTGCAGCGGGTGCAGAACGCCCAGGGCTATACCATGGAAAAGCTGGCGGACCTGATCAAAAACCGCAAGGATAAAAACTGCGTGAAGCTGGTGGTCTGGGAGGATTACCAGGGCAGGCAGATCCAGATGCCCTCCGACGACGCGCTTTTGTATTACAACCCCAAGGGCGGGCAGTATTACCATGCCTCCAGCGGGCACACGGGAAATATCAAAAAATCCCTGTGGCCCCTGCCGTCCTTCACCTACGGGGAGCTGGACCAGGCCCCGTACAGCAGCCTCAAGCCCTGCCCCTACTGCCATCCCCTCCAGCGGAAGGACATCCTGGAGGAGATCAACCGGGTGCACATGGAATCCTCGCCCGGAGAAGTGATGAGCTATCATACCGGAAAATGACCGATCCATAAAAAACCGTCGCCGGAGACAGCGTTCCGGCGGCGGTATTTTTGCGCTTTTTCTGCGGAATCAATCGTACCTTTCGTCGATGACCCGCTTGGTTTTCTTTTCGCTGCGGGGCAGCAGCCCGTTTTCCACCACCTTCACCAGGGGCGTAAAGCCGATGACGCTCTTGACCTTGGCGGCCAGGCGGCTGGCCAGATCGGCGAAATCCACGGAGCCGTTGGTTTCCACGTAGATGCGCATGGTGTCCTTGCCGTCCAGGTGGGAAATGCGGATCTGGTATTCGCTGCTGACCTCCGGGAAGCCCTGCAGGATCTCTTCGATCTGGCTGGGGAATACGTTGACGCCCTTGATCTTCATCATGTCGTCGGTGCGGCCCATGATGGTGTCCAGCCGGGGGAAGCGGCTGCCGCAGGGACATTCGCCGGGAATGATGCGGCTCAGGTCGTGGGTGCGGTAGCGGATCAGGGGCGCGCCCTCCTTGACCAGGGTGGTGATGACGATCTCGCCCATTTCCCCGTCGGGCACGGGCTTCAGCGTCACGGGGTCGATGATCTCGATGTAGAGATAATCGTCCCAGTAGTGCATGCCGGTGTTGTATTTGCAGTTGATGCCGATGCCGGGGCCGTAGATCTCCGTGAGGCCGTAGATATCGTACAGTTCGATCCCCAGGCCCTCGCCGATACGGCGGCGCATCTTATCGCTCCAGCGTTCGGAGCCGATCACGCCCTTGCGCAGCCTGATCTTGTTTTTGATGCCGCGCTTTTCGATCTCCTCCGTGAGCAGCAGGGCGTAGGAGGAGGTGGAGCACAGCACGGTGGAGCCCATGTCCTGCATCATCTGCAGCTGCTTTTCCGTGTTGCCCGGGCCCATGGGGATCACCATGGCGCCCAGCCGCTCCGCGCCGTTCTGGAAGCCGATGCCCGCGGTCCACAGCCCGTAGCCCGGGGTCACCTGGATGCGGTCCATGGGGGTGATGCCGGCGAACTCGTAGCACCGGGCGAACATGATGGCCCAATCCTCCACGTCCTTGCGGGTGTAGGGGATGATGACGGGCAGCCCCGTGGTGCCGGAGGAGGAATGGATGCGCACGATATCCTTTTCCGGGGCGGTCATCAATCCCAGGGGATAGGCGTCCCGCAGGTCGCTCTTTTCGGAAAAGGGCAGCTTTTCAAACTCTTCGGGGGTGGATACGCTTTCGATCCCCGCCTGCTCCAGCTTTTTTCCGTAAAAGCTGCCGGCGGAAACCAGGGCCCGGATCTGGTGATTGACCTGGGAGAGCTGTTTTTCTGAAATCTGCATGACGGGCTTCCTTCTTTCTCACATGTTTTCTTTGGCGTAAACAAGCGCATTCAGGTTCAGCGCGTGGAATTTTTCGGGGATTTTTTCCAGAATGGCGTTTTTCAGATCTTCTTCGCTCAGCCCCAGGGCGTCCGCTTTCAGGGCGGCTCCCAGGAGGATCAGGTTCAGCACCTTCGGAGAGCCCACCTGCGCCATGGCCCTGTCCGCGTCCACGATCAGCAGGTTTTTTACGTGCTTCCGCAGATGGTCCAGCATATCCTCCGCCCGGTACGCTGCGCCGGACAGGGTGGCCGTGACGGGCATCACCGGCCGGGAGGAGACGACCACCTGGCCCCCCTCCCGGAGATAAGGCAGCATACGCACCGCTTCGCCCGGCTCGAAAGCCAGGATCAGATCCGCTTCGCCCCGGGCGATCATGGGGGAGAAAACTCCCTCGCCCAGCCGCAGATGGCTGAACACGCTGCCGCCCCGCTGGGCCATGCCGATGGTTTCGGCGCTCATGACGGGGATGCCTTTCTTCATGGCCGCGGCGGAGATCAGCCGGGAGGCCAGCACCGTGCCCTGGCCGCCCACGCCGCACAGAACGATGTTCTTACGCATGCGCTTCACCTCCCGAAATGGCCGATACGGGGCATATCTGGGCGCACAGGGAGCAGCCGGTGCACTGGGCGGCGTCGATCGCCGCTTTGCCCTCCGCAAAGCTCAGGGCCGGGCAGCCCAGCTCCCGGATGCACTTTTTGCAGCCCACGCATTTGTCTGCGTCCACCTTCGCCCGGCCCTGGGGCTTTGCGAGCACCACGCAGGGGGATTTGAAGATCACGGCCTTGACCCCGGGGAGGGCCGAGACCCGTTTGACCGTTTCCACCGCCAGGGCGTGATCCAGAGGATCTACGGTCTCCACCGCCTGCACGCCGATGCCGCGCAGGACGCTTTCGATGCTGACGGCGTCCACCGCCTGGCCCATGGCCGTTCTGCCGGTGCCGGGATGGGGCTGGTGGCCGGTCATGGCGGTGGTGGAATTATCCAGCACGATCAGGGTGAATTCCGCCTGGTTGTACACCGCGTTCACCACCCCGGGGATGGCGGAGGCGAAGAAGGTGCTGTCGCCCACGAAGGCGAAGCACTGCCGGTCCTTTTCCAGATGGCGGATCGCCTGGGCGATCCCCAGGCCCGCGCCCATGCACAGGCAGGTGTCCACCATGTCCAGGGGCTGGGCGTTGCCCAGGGTATAGCAGCCGATATCGCCGCAGAAAACGGTCTTTTGGCCCTTCATGGCCTGCTTCACCGCGTAAAAGCTCGCCCGGTGGGGGCAGCCGGCGCAGAGCACCGGAGGCCGGACGGGCAGGGGCGGGGTTTCCGCCGGGGCGGGGGCGGTCCGGGGCGTGCCCAGGAAGGCGGCGACGGCGTCCGCCACCCCGTCCCGGGTGTTTTCCCCGGCGGCGGGGATATGGCCCGTGAGCTTCCCCAGGATTTTGGTTTTCAGGCCGTATTTTCCACAGACGTAGATCAGCTGGCGCTCGATGAACGGGTCCAATTCCTCCACGCAGAGCACCTCGTCCAGCCCGGAGAGGAATTCGGCGGCTTGCTTTTCCGGGAAGGGGAAGGGCATGCCCGCCTTGAACACGGGCAGGCCCTCCGGGCGCGCTTCCATCACGTAAGTGAAGCTGATGCCGGAGGAGGCGACGCCCTTCCGCCCGCTGCCGGGCAGGAGAAGATTCCAGGGGCTGTCCGCCCGGGACAGGTCCGCGTTGCGCTTTTCCAGCTTCAAATGGTTCTGATAGCTCAGCCGGGGGAAGATCACCCAGCGGCCGCTGTCCTTGACGAAGCCTTCCGGCGTGCGGACGCGATATTCCTCCGGGTCCTTCACCCGAATGGAGGCGTAGCCGTGGGACACCCGGGTGGTGGGCCGCAGGAGCACCGGGGTCTGGTATTGCTCTGAAAAATCGAAGGCGGCCTGGATCATATCGTAGGCCTCCTGCGGATCGGAAGGATCGAAAACGGGCGCTTTCGAGAAAGCGGCGAAGGTGCGGCTGTCCTGCTCGGTTTGGGAGGAGATGGGGCCGGGATCGTCCGCCACCAGCACCACCAGCCCGCCCTTCACGCCGATGTAGGACAGGCACATGAAGGGATCGGAGGCTACGTTCAGGCCCATCTGCTTCATGGTCACCAGCGCCCTTGCCCCGGCATAGGCCGCCCCCGCCGCCATTTCCATGGCGGTTTTTTCATTGACGGACCATTCCACATACACGTTTTCGCCGCGCCGCTTCGCCACCGTTTCCAGCACCTCGGTGCTGGGGGTGCCGGGATAGCCGCACGCCAGGTTCACCCCGGCGGCGATGGCCCCCAGGGCGATGGCCTCGTTGCCCATCAGGAATTCCGAATGCACTTGCGTCCCCCCTTAAACGAAAGGCCCGTCCCCCTCCAGAACGGGCCTACGCGGGCGCGGACCGGGCCGCCGCCGCGCATGATTCTTTATCGGATGAAAGTATAACACGGCGGGCGGGGCCTGTCAATTCCGGGGGATGTATTCCCGCTGTACTTTGCGCGGCGGGGCAAAAGGAAAAGAATCTGCGAAGAAATGCGGGTTCATATATAATTTGGGATTGATTTTTCCGGTGAATCCATGTACAATGGCAGTAGATGAACAATCGTTAAGGAGGTGCTCCGTTTTGAACTACGCGGAAGAATCGCTGCGGCTGCACGGCGAATGGCAGGGGAAGATCGAGGTGATCTCCCGGGTGCCGGTGAAGAGCAAGGAAGACCTTTCCCTGGCTTACACCCCCGGCGTGGCCCAGCCCTGCCTGGAGATCCAGAAGGATTACGATAAATCCTTCTCCCTCACCCGGCGGCATAACCTGGTGGCCGTGATCACCGACGGCACGGCGGTCCTGGGCCTGGGGGACATCGGCCCCGAGGCGGGCATGCCGGTGATGGAAGGAAAATGCGCGCTGTTCAAGGCGTTCGGCGACGTGGACGCTTTCCCGCTGTGCGTGCGCAGCAAGGACGTGGACGAGATCGTGCGCACGGTGTATCTCATTTCCGGGTCCTTCGGCGGCATCAACCTGGAGGACATCGCCGCCCCCCGGTGCTTTGAGATCGAAAAGAAACTGAAGGAGCTGTGCGATATCCCCGTGTTCCACGACGACCAGCACGGCACCGCCGTGGTGGTGGGCGCGGCCCTCATCAACGCTCTGCGCGTGGTGGACAAGGACATCGGGGAGGCGAAGGTGGTCATCAACGGCGCGGGCAGCGCGGGCATCGCCATCGGGCGGCACCTGATGAACCTGGGGGTCCGGCACCTGAAGATGGTGGACCGCTTCGGCATCCTGTGCGAAGGGGAGAAGATGAACCCCGCCCAGGAGGAAATGGCGAAGATCACCAACCCCGAAAAATTCTCCGGAAAGCTGGCCGACGCCATGAAGGGCGCCGACGTGTTCGTGGGCGTCAGCGCGCCCCACATCGTCAGCCAGGACATGATCCGCTCCATGGCGGAAAAGCCCATCGTGTTCCCCATGGCCAACCCCGTGCCGGAGATCGAGCCGGAGGAGGCCCTGGCCGCGGGCGCGGCGGTGGTGGGCACCGGGCGGAGCGACCATCCCAACCAGATCAACAACGTGCTGTGCTTCCCGGGCCTGTTCCGGGGCGCGCTGGACGTGCGGGCGAAGGACATCAACGAGGAAATGAAGCAGGCCGCTTCCCACGCCCTGGCGGACCTGGTGTCTCCCGAAGAGCTGAACGAAAAGTACATCCTGCCCCTGGCCTTCGATAAGCGCGTCGGCCCCGCCGTGGCCGCCGCCGTGGCGAAGGCCGCCCGGGACAGCGGGGTGGCCAGGCTGTGACGGCCGCCGCCTGATCCGACGAAAGAAAGGAAGAGCGACATGGCGAAAGCAAAAGCGGAGCCCAAGGAAAAGAAACCGTTGGAGTTTTTCCGGCTGCACTGGAAACTGTTCCTCGTCATCACGGTGATCGTGCTCATCGCCACTTACCTGGGCGTGCTGCCCGCGGGGATGGCGGGGTGCTTCGTATTCATGATCGTGGTGGGCGAGATCCTGGCCTGGATCGGCGATCACACCCCCATCATCAAATCCTACCTGGGCGGCGGCGCCATCGTGGTCATCTTCGGCTCGGCGCTGCTGGTGTACTTCGGCATCCTTCCCGCCCACGTGGCCCCGAACGTGGAGGAGCCGCAGGCCATCGTTGCCGTCAATAAGGCGGTGGACGAGGTGCTGGTCACCCAGGCCGCCGAACTGAAAAAAGACGGAAAGAAACTGGAGGCCGGCGCGCCCTACCAGGTTGCCGCCGTGATCCGGGAGAACGGCAAGATCGAGCTCCTTCAGGAGAACGAGCAGCCCGGCGAAAAGGATGCCGTCGTCCGGTTGGATTTCACCTTGAAGGAAGAGCCCGTCAAGGACAGCGAAACGGAAACGGAATTCACCATCGATACCTTTGCTGTAAAGGGCGAAAACCTGCCGGAGCAGGCGGCGAAGCTGATTTCCGGCGAGGCCTTCGCGGCGCGGTATATCGGCGCGGTCCGGTCCGATAAGGCGGACGACCCCGTGGCGAAAACCGTGTCCGCCGTCAATTCCGCGGTGGACAGCATCCTCACCGGCACCGCCAACAACAAGCGCGGAGAGGGCAAAACGGCCAAGGCCACCGTGCTGGGCTACAAGAACAATCCGCTGACCGTTACCGTCACCTTCGGCGCGGACAAGGGCGTTCAGGCCCTGGAGATCAAATCCGACGGATTGCCCCAGGACGTGATCGACTATGTGACCAGCGAAGAATTTACCAAGCAGTATACCGGGCAGAAGGGCTATACCATGCTCCTGCCCTTCGGCAATCTGGATCTGGTGGGCAACATCAACAAATTCTTCAAGGGCGACGGCGCGTTCCTGGATTGGTACATCGCCGCGCTGATCACCGGCTCCATCCTGGGCATGAACCGGAAGCTGCTCATCAAGGCGGCGGCCCGGTATTTCCCCGCCATCTTCGGCGGGCTGATCCTGGCCTTCGGCCTGTGCATGGGCGTGGCGGCGCTGATGGGCTATCCGGTGATGAACGCCCTGCTTCTGGTAGGATTGCCGATCATGGGCGGCGGCATGGGCGCGGGCGCGTCCCCGCTGTCCAAGATCTTTGAGGGCAGCGGCACCATGAGCGCGGCCCAGGCCCTGTCCGTCATGACCCCCGCCGTGGCCATCGGCAACGCCATTTCCATCGTGCTGGCGGGCGTGCTGGTGAAGGTGATCCGGGGCAAGCTCAACGGCAACGGCGCTCTGATGCAGGCCGGCAGCATGGATCCCGCGGAATTGCAGATCAGCCCTGAAATGCAGCAGAAGCGCGACCATATCACCCTGCCCAACCTGGGCATCGGCTTGCTGGTGTCCGGCACCTTCTTCGCCATCGGCTTCATCTTCCAGGGCATCTGGAAGTCCCTGGTGCCCAGCATCACGGTTCACGCCTACGCCTGGATGATCATTACCGTGGCCGTCTGCAAGATCACCAACATCGTGCCGGAGCGGATCGAGGTGGCCTGCTATCAGTGGTTCCAGTTCATCATGAAGAACCTGACCAACGTGCTGCTGCTGGGCATCGGCGTGTGCTACCTGGAGATCGGCACGGTGATCAAGAGCTTCAGCATCACTTACCTGCTGCTGTGCGCGGCCACATGCGTGGGCGCGTTCGTGGGCGCGGCCTTCATCGGCAAGCTGGTGGGCTTCTATCCCTTCGAATCCGGCATCACGGCGGGTCTGTGCATGAGCAACATGGGCGGCACCGGCGACGTGGCGGTGCTTTCCGCGGCGGACCGGATGGAGCTGATGCCCTTCGCGCAGATCTCCTCCCGCCTGGGCGGCGCGGTGATCCTGCTGCTGGCAAGCCTCATGCTGTCCATCCTGGCCCAGTTCCTGGTGCCCCTGGCATAATCGGTTTCCGGCGGCGGAGGGCTTACGTTCCCTCCGCCGTTTTTTATTTTCCGGGGTTGAAGCGAATGGGCGGCGCGTGTTATAATCTGATTATCCTTTGCGGCCAAGGAGGTTTTTCCGTGGATATCACCTATGTCAGCGGCCATCGCAATCCGGACACCGATTCCATCGTATCCGCCATGGCGTACGCCGCTTTGTGCAATATGCTGGGGGAAAACGGGTACGAGCCCGTGCGCCTGGGCCCGGTGAACGACGAAACGGCGGCCCTGCTGCGGCGTTTCGGGTTCGAGGCGCCCCGGCTGCTTTCCACCGTGCGCACCCAGGTGCGGGATATCGACTTTGACCGGCCGCCCACCCTGGGCACCAGCGTGCCGGTGAGCCACGCCTGGGAAATGCTGCAGGAAAACAGGCCTTTCAACGCCTTGCCCGTGGTGAAGGAGGACGGCACCCTGTTCGGCATGGTGACCGCCGGGAGCATCGCCGAAAGCGACATGCGCTCCATCCAGACCCCCGTGGTGCACGACGCGCCGATCTTCAACGTGCTTTCCGCCCTGGAGGGGCATATCCTCAACCGGGAGGACGACGTATTCGATTTCATTTCCGGCGAGGTGGTCATCGCCCTGCCCCTGGCCGGCGATCCCCTGCGGGGGGCGAAGGAAGGCGCGGTGGTGATCTGCGGGCAGCAGGAGGAAGTGGTGGCGGAAGCCCTGGAGCGCAGGGCCAGCTGCGTGATCCTGTGCCAGAGCAGCCTGGCGGAAAAATACCGGGGGCTGGCCTCGGATACCTGCATCATCGCCACGCCCTTCGATGCCTGGCGGGCGGCGCGGCTTCTGTACCAGGCCGTGCCCGTGGAGCGTATCGCCAAGCAGGACGGCATCGTCTGCTTCCATCTGGACGATTATCTGGACGACGTGACGGAAGCCGTGTTGCAGAGCCGCTACCGCAGCTATCCCGTGCTGGACGCGGACAGCAAGGTGGTGGGCACCCTGGGACGGTATCACCTGATCCAGCCCAAGCGCAAGCGCCTGGTGCTGGTGGACCACAACGAGGTGAGCCAGAGCGTGCCGGGGCTGGAGCAGGCGGAGATCGTGGGCATCATCGACCATCACCGCCTGGCCGACGTGCAGACCGGCTATCCCGTATTCATGCGCAACGAGCCTGTGGGCAGCACCAACACCATCGTGGCCACCATGTTCCAGGAGCACGGGCTGATGCCCGGGGAAAAGCTGGCGGGGCTGATGGCCGGGGCCATCATCAGCGATACCATCATGTTCAAATCTCCCACCACCACTCCCCGGGACAAGCGCATCGCCGAGCGCCTGGCCCGCATCGCTGGGATCGACCTGGAGGAGCTGGGCCGGTCCGTATTTTCCGCCAGCCTGGCCGATAAGCCCGCCGGCGTGCTGCTGCGCACCGATTTCAAGGAATTCCATCTGGCGGATCACCGGCTGGGCATCGGCCAGATCACCACGCTGGATTCCGCCGACATGCTGAAAAGGGAAAACGAGTTCCTGGAGGAAATGGAAAAAATGCGCGCCGCCAAGGGCTACGATCTGGTGCTGCTGATGCTCACCGACGTGCTCAGGGAAGGCACGGAGCTGCTGTTTGCCGGGGACCGGGATATCGTCCGGCAGGCCTTCAGCATGAACAGGCTGGAGGGCTCCCATGTGTTCCTCAAGGGCATCGTGTCCCGGAAAAAGCAGGTGGTGCCCGCGCTGGCGCTGCTGTGGGGCTGATTCTGGCCCGGAGAGCCGTTTTTCGCGGCTCTTTTGCTTATCTGTGATAGATCAGGGGGATGCCTATGCTGAACGATCCACAGTGGGAAATGGAATTTGCCGCCCGCTTCCGCAGCCGCGCG
The DNA here is from genome assembly GCA_017620455.1 of Clostridia bacterium. The sequence continues at coordinate 3,300 of JAFZQK010000053.1, read as the reverse complement.
GACGAGATGAAATGGCTGTTCTGCGAGCTGTACCACAGCGATCTGGAGGCGTTTGACGCCTATGTGCAGATGCTGTATGATGCCTGGCAGGCCCGGCCGGAAGCCCTGCGGGAATCGGACCGCAGGCGGGAAAAGGACGCGGCGGGATACCGCCGCCGGGACGTGACCGTCATGCAGATGTACGCCGGGGCCTTCGCCGGCACCCTGCGGGGCGTGCGGGAAAAGCTGGATTACATTGAGGAGTGCGGCGTCAGATGCCTGCATCTCATGCCCCTGCTGGAAAGCCCCATCCTGCGCAGCGACGGGGGCTACGCCGTCAGCGATTTCCGCCGGGTGCAGCCGGAGCTGGGCACCATGGAGGATCTCCGCGCCCTGACGGAGGCGTGCCATGAAAAGGGCATTTCCGTGTGCCTGGATTTCGTGATGAACCACACCAGCGAGGACCATGAATGGGCCCGCCGCGCGAAGACGGGGGAAAAGGAATACCAGGCCCGGTATTATTTTTACGACAGCTGGGAGATCCCCAACGCCTATGAGCAGACCGTGCCTCAGGCCTTTCCCACCACCGCGCCGGGGAATTTTACCTGGTGCGGGGAGGCGGGCAAGGTGGTGATGACCACCTTCTACCCCTACGAGTGGGATTTGAATTACATGAATCCCGCCGTTTTCCGGGACATGACGGACAACATGCTTTTCCTGTGCAACCAGGGGGCGGACGTGATCCGCCTGGACGCGATGGCCTATATCTGGAAAGCCCTGGGCACTCCCTGCCGGAACCTGCCCCAGACCCATATGCTGGTGCGCATGCTGCGCCTGGCGTGCGAAACCGTATGCCCGGGGGTGCTGCTGCTGGGGGAGGCGGCCCTGCGGTCGGAAATGGTGTCGGCGTATTTCGGCACCAGAGAAAAGCCCGAATGCCATTTGCTGTACAACGGCGTGATGATGCCCGTCCTGTGGCACACGGTAGCCACCCGGGATACCCGGCTGCTGGCCCATGAAATGCGGCGGCTGCTGGCCATACCAAAGGAGCAGATCTTCCTTTATTTCCTGCGCTGCCACGACGATATCGCCTGGCAGCTGGATTACGGGTTCCTGAAGGAATGCGGCATTGAGGAAAAAGCGCACAAACAGTATCTGAACGATTACCTGACCGGGAAATGGCCCGGCAGCCCCGCGCTGGGGGAGGTGTACAATGCGGACCTGCTTCGGGGGGACGCCCGGCTGTGCGGCACCGCGGCTTCCCTGTGCGGGGTGGAATCCGCCCGGGCCGGCGGCAGCGCGGCGGACATGGAAAAAGCCCTCCGGCTGGATATCACGCTGCACGCTTTCCTCTTTACGCTCAGCGGCCTGCCGGTGATTTACAGCGGGGATGAATTCGCCCAGGAAAACGATTACGCGTATTATAACGATTCCCTGAAGGCGGGGGACAGCCGCTGGCTGCAGCGGGGGGACCTGGACTGGCGGCGGGCCGCCCAGCGGGGAAAGAAGACCACCCCCGCGGGAAAAATGTTTTCCGCGCTCCGCAGGCTGCAGTCGGCCCGGGCGGACTGCGCCGCCTTCGACCCCGACGCAGACGTGTGGCTGCTGGATACGGGCGAGGACTGTGTGATCGGCGTGGGGCGTTATTTCCGGGGGGAAAAGGTGCTGGCGGTGTTCAACTTTGGCGATGAAGAAAAGGACGTGTGGCTGCGGGAGCAGGAAAGCTATACCGATATGATGACGGATAAGCCCCGGGACGCCGGGGCGGTGACCCTGCCGGCGGGCGGCTTCGCCTGGCTGCGGCATACGTACTGAAAAAGGAGGAATCGGCGATGGATTTCGGCGCGGGCGCCTTTGAAACGGGCAAATACCCCAATTTTTTCGGGGCGGTGGGCCTGAGCGGAGCGGAAGTGGACCGGAGGATCGAAAGGGCTTTTGAAACCATCTTCTTTGATCCGGAGGAAAAATTCTATCACGACGTGGACGGGGACTGCGGCTGCATGGAGGACACCGGCAACGTCGATGCCCGCACCGAGGGCATGAGCTACGGCATGATGATGTGCGTGCAGATGGACCGGCGGGACCTGTTTGACCGGCTGTGGCGGTTCTCCAGGCGGTATATGCTGCTCACGGAAGGCCCCAACGCCGGGTATTTTGCCTGGTCGGTGCAGCTCAATGGGAAGCACAACGCCGAAGGCCCCGCCCCGGACGGGGAGGAATACTTCGCCATGGCCCTGTTTATGGCGGACGGCCGGTGGGGGAGCCGGGGAGACTTTGATTACGCCGCCGATGCCCGGGAGATCCTGCGCCACTGCGTGCACCAGAAGGAGCTCACCGGCGGCGAGCCCATGTGGAACCCGGTGAACAGGCAGATCAAATTCGTGCCCGGGGTGGAATTCACCGATCCCAGCTATCACCTGCCGCACTTCTACACCCTGTTTGCCCAGCGGGCCGACGAAGAGGACCGCCCCTTCTGGCGGGAGGCCGCGGAGGCCAGCCGGGCCTATATCGCCCTGAGCGCCCATCCGGTGACGGGCCTGAGCCCGGAATACGCCTCCTACGACGGCACGCCCATCCTGCTGTTCGGAAAGCCCTGGCCCTGGTATTCGGATGCGTACCGGGTGATGATGAACATCGGGCTGGACAGCCTGTGGTTCGGCCGGAAGCCCGGGTACGAGCGCATCGCCAGGGCCGTGCAGCAGTTCCTGAGCACCCAGGGGCCGGAGGAAAACTACCGAGCCTGCATGCTGGACGGCACAAGGACGGAGGAGCCCGCCATGCACCCCACCGCCATCACCGCCTGCTGCGCGGCTTCCGTGATCGCGGGGGAAAGCGAGAAAGCGGCGGATTGGCTGCGCCGGTTCGCGGAGCTGCCGCTGCGCAGGGGCAAGCGCCGGTATTACGACAACTGCCTGTACTTCTTCTGCCTGCTGATGCTGGGGGGCTGGTACCGGATCTACTGACCGGCGCTTTCCGGCCGCATTTCCCCGGGAATTTAAGAAAAAATCAACAATTCCGCGCTTTACTTTCCCCGGCCCGCATGGTATAATATCCAGCGGGTCACAATCTGCCCAGTGGGGCAATGTTTGTCCGTGGAAAGGAGGGCGCGGGATGCTGGATGATCTGAAGGTGCTCAGCCGGATCGCGCCCGACCTGATGGCGGATATCGGCAGGCGGGCGCAGGTGCTTTCCTCCATCGAGAGCATGCAGCCCGTGGGGCGGCGCGCCCTGGCCTCCCGGCTGAACCTGCCGGAAAGGGAGGTCCGTTCCGCGGCGGCGGCGCTGAAGGAGCAGGGGCTCATCACCATGGACGCGGCGGGG
>JAFZQK010000052.1 GCA_017620455.1 Clostridia bacterium | reverse complement strand
GGCCCAGCGCGGGCCCATCGCCGAAATGCCGGATCTGCCGCTGACCGTGCTGTACCGCCAGGACGGCGCGCGGATGGCCCATACGGGCCTGTACGTGGGCGACAGCCGGGCGGTGCACTGCTCCGGTGAGGTGAAGGAAGATCCCCTGTCCGCCGGCCGCTGGACGCATTACGCGGTGCCCAAGGGGCTGTACACGGAAGCGGAGCTCGCCGCCGGCAACGCCCGCCGCCTGCCGCCCACCCTGCGCCGGGGCGACCGGGGCGAGAGCGTGGCGCGGCTGCAGCGGCTGCTCCTGGCCCAGGGGTACGATCTGGGCCACGCCGGGGCCGACGGCATTTTCGGCGCGGCCACCATGGCCGCCGTCCAGGCCTTCCAGCGCGCCAGCGGCCTCCAGGCGGACGGCGTCGCGGACGCGGACACCCAGGCCGTCCTGGCAGCCGCATCCCAGGCGGACGGCGATCTTTCCGCGCTGCGCGCCGCCCTGGCCGGATGCCTCTCCGCCCTGGACCGGATCATCGGAGCCCAGCATGGCTGACCTCACCTGGCAGGGGGCCGTCAGCGCCCTCTTGTTCCTCACCGCGGCAGCGGGGCTGGCGGCGGCGCTTTGTGCGGGGGTGGACGCCATGCGCAAGCTCACCGGCGCGGACAGGCGGCGGGCCGCCCGGTCTCAAACCGAGAGCCGCCTGCGCGCCCTGGAAAACCGCATGGCGGCCTGCGAAGCGAGCCTGAGCCGGGATGAGATGCGCTTTTCCTTCATGCGCCAGGATCTCACCCAGGCCCTCACCGCCCTGAACGCGCTGCTGATGCACGAGATTACCGGCAACAGCATCGACCGGCTGAAAACCGTCAAATCCGGCCTGGACGCCTATCTGTCCGGGCGAAGAGAGAAAGGAGAAGCCCCGTGAAGCAAAACCGTTTCCGTTCCTGGGCGTTGTGGACCTCCACCGCCGCCCTGATCGTATTCTGCCTGAAGGAATTCTTCGGCATCGACGCCGCCCAGCCCGTGAACGCCTTTCTGGACGTGCTGCTGCCGGTGGTCGCCGCCTTCGGCATCGTCAACGACCCCACCACCCGCGGCAAGCTGTAAAAACCCCGGGGTACGTCGGAACAGAGCGGGATCCCGAATTCCGCTTTGTTCCGACGCAGGGCATAAAAATTCTATTTCGATGCGCTGCGGGCCCTTAGGGGCCCTTTTTTGGTATGCTTTTTTCTTTTTTGTCCATAGCAAATTCCGTTCGATTCGTTTATAATGGACCTGACGGAAAAACCGGCGCGCCCACGGCGCAAGGAGGATGCGGAAAATGACCTATCAGGAGCTCTGCGCCCGTTACGAAGCCCTGCTGGCCAGGAAAAACACAGTGGACGGCACGCGCTACAACGGCATTTTTGAACGGTGGACGCATCCGGTGCTGACCCGGGAGCATATCCCGCCTTTCTGGATCTACGATCCCGATCCGGCGTCCAATCCCTTCATGATGCAGCGGCTGGGGGTCAACGCGGTGTTCAACAGCGGCGCGCTGCTGCTGGACGGCAAGTTCACCCTGGTGGCCCGGGTGGAGGGCGCGGACCGCAAGAGCTTCTTCGCCGTGGCCCAGTCGGACAGCGGCGTGGACGGCTTCCGCTTCTGGGACGAGCCGGTGATCCTGCCCGACACCTGCCCGGAGGAAACCAACGTCTACGATATGCGGCTCACCCAGCACGAGGACGGCTGGATTTACGGCGTTTTCTGCTCGGAGAGCAAGGACCTTTCCTCCCCGGATCTGAGCGCCGCCACCGCCGCGGCGGGCATCGTGCGCACCAAGGACCTGAAAACCTGGGAGAGGCTTCCCAACCTGCGCACCCTGCGCTCCCCCCAGCAGCGCAACGTATGCCTGCACCCGGAATTCGTCGACGGGCAGTACGCCTTCTACACCCGGCCCATGGACGATTTCATCGAGACCGGGTCCGGCGGGGGCATCGGCTTCGGGCTGTGCAGGGACATTTTGCACCCCGTCATCGACGGGGAAAAAATGACCTCTGTGCGCCGGTATCACACCGTCACGGAGGCGAAGAACGGCGCCGGGGCCGTGCCCATCAAAACGGACCGGGGCTGGATCCACATCGCCCACGGGGTGCGGAACACCGCCGCGGGGCTGCGCTACGTGATCTACTGCTTCGCCACCGCCCCGGACGATCCCGCCCGGGTGATCGCCGAGCCCGGCGGATATCTGATCGCTCCCCTGGGCGGCGAGCGCGTGGGGGACGTGAGCAACGTGGTGTTCACCAACGGCGCCATCGCCGCCCCGGACGGCAGGGTGTACATCTACTACGCCTCCAGCGACACCCGCCTCCACGTGGCCACCACGGATCTGGATCGCCTCACGGATTACGTGTTCTCCACCCCCGCCGATCCCCTGCGCAGCGCGGACTGCGTGCGCCAGCGCACGGATTTCATCCGGAAGAACCTGGCATACCTGAAGGAACATTCCTGAGGAGGAAACGGCATGAAGAGCATTCGGGAAAGCTACGAACGCTGGCTGCGCCTGGCCGATCCCACGCTGCAGGAGGAGCTGCGCGGCATGGACGAAGCCGGGAAGGAGGACGCCTTCTACCGGGAACTGGCCTTCGGCACGGGGGGCCTGAGGGGCGTCATCGGCGCGGGCACCAACCGCATGAACGTGCACACCGTGCGCAGGGCGTCCCAGGGCCTGGCGGACTATGTGAACGCGCATTTCCCGGCGGACGGGCGCCGCATCGCCGTGAGCTACGACAGCCGCATCCTCTCCGACGCCTTCGCCCGGGCCGCCGCCGGGGTGTTCGCGGCCAACGGCATCCGGGCCCTGATCTACGACCGGCTCATGCCCACCCCCTGCCTGTCCTACGCCGTGCGGGCACTGCACTGCGCCGCGGGCATCATGGTCACCGCCTCCCACAACCCCGCCAAATACAACGGCTACAAGGTCTACGGCCCCGACGGCTGCCAGATCACCACCCGGGCCGCAGAAGAGATCCTTTCCGAAATCGAAAAGCTGGATGTGTTTGAGGACGTCAAATGCCTGGACTTTGAGGACGGGCTTCGCTCCGGCACGATCGCCTTCATCCCGGAGGAGGTGTACGACGGCTTCGTGGCGGAGGTCAAGGCCCAGTCCCTGCTGGGGGACGAGGAGATCGACAGGAACGTGGCCATCGTGTACAGCCCCCTGAACGGCACGGGGCTTGAGCCCGTGACCCGCACGCTGCGGGAAAGCGGGTATGCCAGCGTCACCGTGGTAAAGGAGCAGGAGCAGCCCGACGGGCGCTTCCCCACCTGCCCCTACCCCAACCCCGAGATCCGGGAGGCCATGCAGCTGGGCCTGGAATACGCCCAAAGGCTGAACGCCGATCTGCTCCTGGCCACGGACCCGGACTGCGACCGCTGCGGCATCGCGGTCCGGGACAGCGCGGGGGAATACCGCCTGCTCACCGGCAACGAAACGGGGGTGCTGCTGCTGGATTACGTGTGCAGCCGCCGCATCGCCCTGGGAAAAATGCCCGAAAAGCCCGTGCTGGTGAAAACCATCGTCACCACGGACATGGGCGAGAAAATCGCCCGTCGGTACGGCGTGGAGACGGTGAACGTGCTCACGGGCTTCAAGTACATCGGCGAGACCATCGCCCGCCTGGAAAAGGCCGGGCGGCGGGACAGCTACATTTTCGGCTTCGAGGAAAGCTACGGCTACCTGTCCGGCACCTACGTGCGGGACAAGGACGCCGTGAACGCCGCGTTCCTGATCTGCGAAATGTTCGCGTATTACAGAAGCAAAGGGATCGGGCTTCTGGACCGGCTGGAGGAAATGTACCGAGAGTACGGCTACTGCCTGAACACGCTGCACAGCTATGAATTCGAAGGCGCGGCGGGGTTTGAGAAAATGGGGCGGATCATGGCCGCCTTCCGCAGCGGCGTTGGCAGGATCGCCGGGCGGCAGGTGGAAAAAACCGCCGATTACGGCCCCGGCCTGGACGGCCTGCCCCCCGCCGACGTGCTGAAATTCACCCTGGCCGGCGGCGCGTCCGCCGTGGTACGGCCCAGCGGCACCGAGCCCAAAATAAAAATCTATCTCTCCGTTTCCGCCCCGGACCGGGACGCCGCCGCCCTGGAGGAAAAGGCCCTGGCCACCGGCATGGAAGCATACCTGCGCTGAACCGCGGAAGGCTTTCCGCTTGCAGTAAAAAAATTGAATCGACGAAAGAAAGGATGATCTCTCATGCCCAAATATCAGATGATCGCCCCCAAGCTGCCCAACGTGCCCTGGCAGGAGAAGCCCGCGGGCCACATCAACTCTCCCCTCTGGCGCTATACGGACAACCCCATCATCGGCCGCAATCCCCTCAAGGGCGTGGCCCGCATCTTCAATTCCGCCGTCATGCCCTACGGCGGCAGGTTCGTGGGCGTGTTCCGGGGCGAGCAGACCAACGGCGTGCCCTACATTTACCTGGGCTGGAGCCAGGACGCCATCCACTGGGACTTTGAGGAAAACAAGATCCCCTTCGTGGACGCGGAAGGCAAGCCCTTCATGCCCATCTACGCCTACGATCCCCGGCTGGTGAAGGTGGAGGACACCTACTACATCATCTGGTGCCAGGATTTCTACGGCGCGGCCATCGGCGTGGCGAAAACGAAGGATTTCAAAACCTTCGTGCGCATCGAAAACCCCTTCCTGCCCTTCAACCGCAACGCGGTGCTCTTCCCCCGGAAGGTGCACGGCAATTTCATGATGATGTCCCGCCCCTCCGACAGCGGCCACACCCCCTTCGGCGATATCTTCATCAGCGAGAGCCCGGACATGGAATTCTGGGGCCGGCACCGCCACGTGATGAGCCGGGGCAATAACTGGTGGGAGGGATTGAAGATCGGCGGCGGCGCCGCGCCCATCGAAACCAGCGAAGGATGGCTGCTGTTCTACCACGGCGTCACCCAGACCTGCAACGGCTACGTGTATTCCATCGGCGGCGCCATCCTGGATATCGACAACCCCTCCATCGTGAAATACCGCTGCCAGAACTACCTGCTGACCCCCGAGGAATGGTTCGAGGAGCGCGGGTTCGTGCCCAACGTCACCTTCCCCTGCGCCACCCTCCACGATCCCGACACCGGCCGCATCGCCGTGTACTACGGCGCTTCCGACAGCTACGTGGGCCTGGCCTTCGGCAACCTGGACGAGATCATCGACTATATCAAGGACAACAGCAAAACCACCGCCGACGATACCGAGATCGGCCGCCGGTAAGAAACGGACAAAAAAAGCGGGAGCCGCTCTTTTCAGCCAAAGAACGGCCCCCGCCTGGGGCTGTTGCACAGCCCCTTCGATCAAATGGATCCTCCATTTGATCGACAAAAACGCCTTTTCCTCTCGTCCCTGCGGGACTCCCGGGCGGAAAAGGCG
>JAFZQK010000051.1 GCA_017620455.1 Clostridia bacterium | reverse complement strand
CATCACTTCCCGGCGGAAGGGCTTCTGCTCGTAGCTGACCTTCACCAAGAACACCTTGCAGTCCAGCCCCAGGTACGCACAGGCCAAGGAAAGCACGGAGCCCCAATGGCCGGCGCCGGTCTCGGTGGTGACGCCCTTGAGGCCCTGCTTCTTGGCGTAATAGGCCTGGGCGATGGCGGAATTGAGCTTATGGCTGCCGGAGGTGTTGTTGCCCTCGAACTTGTAGTAGATCTTCGCCGGGGTGTTCAGCTTCTTTTCCAGGCAGTAGGCCCGCACCAGGGGAGAGGGGCGGTACATCTTGTAGAAGTCCCGGATCTCCTGGGGGATGGGGATGAAGCGATTGTCGTTGTCCAGCTCCTGCTGCACCAGGTCCTCGCAGAACACGCCGCCCAGCTCCTGCGCCGTCATAGGCGCAAGGGTGCCGGGGTTCAGCAGGGGCGCGGGCTTCACCTTCATGTCCGCCCGCACGTTGTACCAGGAATTGGGCATCTCGTTTTCTTCCAGATAGATCTTGTAGGGGATGGCTTTGCTGTTTTCCATGTTTCTTCGGCTCCCTTCTTTTTTCGGATGCGCTGATCCGTTTCTTGGTCCGGGACAGAAAAACGATCCTGTCCCAGTGATTTTGCTGGGACAGGATCGATGCAAATCGTTTCCTGCGGTGCCACCCGGCTTGGCGCGTTATCCGCGCCCGCTTAGCGCATGCTGCCACATGCCGGCCTTTGATGACGGAGGGCCATCTCCGTCTCGCATACTCGGGGGCCTTCGCCCCGTTTCCGCTCGCCCTCGGAAGTCCATTCCCCGGCGCCGTTTCCACCGCGTTTCCATCCTCGGCGGCTCTCTTGAGAAAACCATCGGCGGGTACTTGCTCTTCTTCAACGGTTTACTGCATTGTAGCACGGAGCGGAAACGAATGTCAATACCGCGGATTGTATTCCTGCTGTTTTTTGGGGCCGGAGGACCGGCCGCCGCGGGAGGGGCCCTTGCCCGCCGTGATAAAATAATTGCCGGCGGCTAACTTTTTCCGGGTTTTCCGCGTTTTATCAGTGAGATTGCAATCCCAACCGGAGGAGGAACCATGGACGATACCACGTATACGGCGGCTGCGGAGGCGGCCATGCCGGGGATGTTCCGGATGGCGTACAGCATCCTGGAGAACCGGCACGACGCCGAGGACGCCGTGCAGCAGGCGCTGCTGAACGCCTGGCAGCACCGGGAAAAAGCCCGGCCGGGGGCGGAAAGGGCGTGGATGATGCGCATCGTGATCAACGCCAGCTTAGACCTGTGCCGGAAGCGCCGCCGCGCCGTGCCCGTGGCGGAGGTGCCGGAGAAGGCGGCTTCTTCGGGCGACGGGGAATACGCGGCGCTGCGGGATATGATCCGGCGCCTGCCGCAGACCCTGCGCACGCCCTTCCTGCTCAAATACATGGAGGGCATGACGGAAAAGGAGGTCGGCGCGGCGCTGCGCATCCCGCTGACCAGCGTAAAGAACCGGCTGTACCGGGCGCGGACAGCCCTGCAGAAGGAATGGGGAAGGGAGGCGTCGCTATGAAGCGGTTCGATCCGGAAAAACTCAAACAAGCGTACCCCGGAATGACGGAAGAATTCTCCGCCCGGATGAACGCGCTGATCCGGTCGCTCCCCTCCCGGAAGGAGGAACCAAAAATGAAAAAGAAAATGTCTATTGCGCTGGCATTTGCGCTGGCGCTTACCCTGCTTCTCACCGCCACCGCCGTGGCCGCGGGCCTGGGGGCCTTCGGCCAGCTGGCCAACGCCCACGATCCGGACCGGCGGCTGGAGGACCTGGACGCCGTGGCGGCCCCGGTGCAGGCAACGGTGACCGCTGCCGACGGCGTGGCCGTCACGGTGGAGCAGGCGTATTACGACGGGGAAAGGGTGTTTGTTTCCTATCGGATCACGGGCGGCCTGACCCGGGTGGAAACGGGCCACGGGACGCTGGAGGGCGTGGACTGGTTCGATCCCGGGGATTACGAGATCGCCCTGGACCCGGACAGCCCCGCCGCCTCCATGGTGGAGGCGCTGCGAGCGGGCGAAGCGGGGGACTGGGCCCGCGTCACCCAGGCGGCGGTGCACGACGGGCTGTTCCTTTCGGACGGCACGTATCTGGACATCATCGGCGGAGAGGAGCGGCTGCTGCCCGACGGTACGGTGCTGGGCTGGAAGGAATGCGAGGTGCCCCAGGCCCTGGCGGGGGATACGCTGGCGTGCAAGGCCGTGGTGTTCCGCGTCACGACCACCTACCAGAAAACGGACAGGGGCCTGCGGGCCGCCTATGAGCGCGTTTCGGAGGAAACGGACGTGCCCTTCACCGTGCGGAAAGAAACGGCCGTGACCCGGCTGACGGGCGCATTCGCTGTGGACGGATTGTACGCCGCCCGGGCGGAATGTACCCTGAACCGGGTGGATCTGAAGGCCACCGTGACGCTGCAATGCCCGGAAAGCTGGGTGCGGGCCTGGATGGATTGGGAATACCAGCGGGATTCCGATCTGATCGAAAGCTGGGCGCTGTACAGCGGGGAGGAGCGCATCGGTGGCGAGGGCAACGACCGGGGCGTTACCGGCGAAGGGACCGAACTGACCTATGAAACCATCCTCCGCCACGGCGGAAAAACGGAAAATCTGCGTCTTGTGCCGGTGTACGCCGACGGCGGCGAGCGCCCGGAGGAGGCCATCGCGCTGCAGGCGCAGTAAACAGACGGAATAAAAAAGGGGGCGTTCTTTCCCGGAATGGGGGAGAACGCCTCCGTTTTGTTTTCCGGCGCGCTTACAGCTGCCTTTCCAGCACCCGCCGCAGGAATTCCTGGGTGCGGGGCTGCTGGGGATTGGTGAACAGCTCGGCGGGGGCGCCCTGCTCCAGGATCACGCCGTCGCACATGTATACCACCCGGGTGCTCACGTCCCGGGCGAAGGACATTTCGTGGGTGACTACCAGCATGGTCATGCCGCTTTCGGCCAGGTTTTTCATGACGGCGAGCACCTCGCCCACCATTTCGGGGTCCAGGGCGCTGGTGGGCTCGTCAAAGAGCAGCACCTCCGGGTCCATGGCCATGGCGCGGGCGATGGCCACGCGCTGCTTCTGGCCGCCGGAGATCTGCCGGGGCTTGGCGTTCACGTAAGGGGCCATGCCCACCTTTTCCAGGTATTCCATGGCGTGGGCCTTTGCGTCCGGGCGGCTGCGCCCCAGCACGCGGATCTGGCCCACCATGCAGTTCTGCAGCACCGTCATGTTGCTGAACAGGTTGAAGGACTGGAACACCATCCCCACCCGGGCGCGGTAGCGCGAGGCACTGACGCCCCGGCCCAGCATGTTGACCCCGTTGAAGAGGATCTGGCCGGAATTGGGGGTCTCCAGCAGGTTGATGCAGCGCAGGAGCGTGGATTTGCCCGAGCCGGAGGCGCCGATGATGCTGATCACGTCTCCCTTGTTCACGGTAAGGTCAATGTCCCGGAGCACCACGTTGGCGCCGAAGGCCTTGGACAGGTGATTGATCTTAAGGATTTGCTTTTCCACGTCACTCACCGCCCTTTCTGCCGCTGAATTCCCGGCTGTGCTCGTCAAAGGGCGTGCTGCGGGCGGGGTGGTTGTAGGTGCCCGCCGTCAGGGTCAGCGCGTCCTCCTGCACCAGCTCGTAGCTGCTGGAGCCGTCCAGCCGCCTTTCCAGCCAGCGCAGCAGGAAGGAGGCGATCAGCGTCATGGTGAGATACCCCGCCATTTCCACCGTGGCGGAGGGGAAATACAGGTAGCTGGCGCCCACGGCGGCGCGGTGGGCGGCGAAGAAATCCGGGAAGCCGATGATGAACATGACGGAGGTATCCTTCACGTTGATGATGAAGTTGTTGCCGATCTGGGGCATGATGTTGCGCAGCGCCTGGGGCAGGATCACGCTGGTCATGGTCTGGAAGTGGTTCATGCCGATGGCCTTGGCCCCTTCGCTCTGCCCCGGGTCCACGGAAATGATGCCGCCGCGTACGGATTCGGCCATGTACGCGCCCGTATTGATGGAAACCACCACGATGGCCGCCGCCCATACGGAGGCGAATTTCAGCGTGTTATTGGAAAAATAGGGCAGGCCGTAATAGAAAAAAACGGCTTGCAGCACCATGGGCGTGCCGCGGAACACCTCCACGTACACCCGGATGATCACGCGGATCAGCCGCAGGAAAATGCGTTTGACGGGGTGAGTGGACGGGCCGAAGGGGATGGTGTTGAGCACGCCGCACACAAAGCCGATCAGACAGCCCAGCAGCGTGCCCACCAGCGCCAGCGCCAGGGTGTTCCCGACGCCGCTCAGGTACGAGCCGCCGTACTTGCCCCATAGCTTGACGATATCCGCGCCCAGCTGCGCAAACTTATTCATCAGGATGGCTCCTTTTCAAGAAATGAACGGCTGAGCGCCGGGGGAAGACAGCTTCTCCCAGCGCTCAGAAAACCGCCGTATATTCAGATCATTCGGACAGGGGCTGGATCTCGATGGCGTAGGCCATCAGGGCGTTGAAATCGTCCGCCGTCATGGTGGAAAGCACGCTGTCCACGGCTTCCTTCAGCACGGTGTTGCCCTTCATCACGGAAACGCCGATGTTCACGTTCTCCGCGCGTTCCTGCTCGGTGAACTGGAAGTCGCCGTCGGTGCCGGAGAAGTCCAGGATCTTCAGATCGGGGTAAGCGGCCACGGCGCCCTGGGCGGTGGGCATGTCGGTGCAGACGAAATCCACCATGCCGGTCTCCAGCGCCATCAGCATGGCGGGCGCGGTCTCGGCGGCGGGCACCATGTTGGCGCCGGTGATCTGGGGCAGGCAGGTGTCATACCAGATGGTGGCGATCTGCGCGGTGCAGCTGGCGCCGGCCAGATCGGCAAGGCCCTTCGCGCCGGCGTAGGGGCCGTCGGCCTTGGTCAGGCACACGATGGTGGCGTAGAAATAGGGGCCGGCAAAATCTACCTGCTCGGCGCGTTCTGCGGTCATGGACTGGCCGGCGATCACGGCGTCGAAGGAGCCGGTCTGCACGCCGGGCACCAGAGAATCCCAGTCGGACTGGATCACTTCCAGCTGCCAGCCGTTGGCCTCGCAGATGCGCTTGGCGATCATCACGTCGTAGCCGTTGGCGTAGGAGCCGGGCACGTTGGAAATGGGCACGGCGCCGTTGCTGTCGTCGCTCTGGGTCCAGTTATAAGGGGCGTAGGCGCATTCCATGGCGATGGTCAGCACGCCGTCCTCCACGCCGCTGGGCACGTCGGCCAGGGCGGTGCACACGGACAGGGACAGCATCAGGGCGATGAGCAGGGCGAGAGCTTTTTTCATTTTCGGATCCTCCTTTTTTGTGGGCATATTGAAAGGCGGTGAATCGGCCTGCGCCGTTCACCGCCAGCATCGCTTCCGTATCGGGGGCTGATCGTGAATAGCGCTCCATGGCCTGGAACCATGACAGTCAAGCGGATGTTCTCCCCTTGCCCAACGCAGACGCCCTGCCGCGGCAAATGCGTTTCGGCGGCGTCCCCTTTCGCCTGCGTTCGCAGCCCCGGCCGGGCTCCCGCACGCTACTTTTGTCAGCCGCGCCTCTATTCCGTCCGGAGCGGGTCCGGACGCTATGCCCAATATACCCCATCTTCCCGGCAGTGTCAACACGGCCGGAGGGGGGATTCTGTTCTATCACTGTATTTATACGCTCCGGGGAGGGGCTTTTTTCCCGGCGGGGGCGGCTTCCCCCTTGCGTTTCGGCGGCCCGGCTGGTATCATGGACGGGAGGTGATGACGGATGGATGAATTCAAGGGCCTGAGCGTGCGGCCGGGGGAATTTTATCTGCCCCGGGCGGACGTGAGCCTGGAAAGCTGGGCCGTGGTGGCCTGCGATCAATATACCGCCCAGAAGGACAAATGGGAGCAGATGGACCGTTTCGCCGGGAGCAATCCCTCCGCCCTGCGCCTGATCATCCCGGAAGCGTACCTGGAGGAAAGCGAAGAGCGGGTGCCCCGGGTGCAGTCCGCCATGGAGGAATACCTGGATACCGGCGTGCTGGAAAAGGCTGTGCGGGGCATGGTGCTCCTGGAGCGCACCACCCAGAGCGGCTCCCGGCTGGGGCTGGTGCTGACGGTGGATCTGGAGGATTATGATTTCGCGCCGGACAGCGTTTCTCCCGTCCGGCCCACGGAGGGCACCATCGTATCCCGCATCCCGCCCAGGCAGAAGGTGCGCCGGGGCGCGGCGCTGGAGCTTTCCCACGTGCTGCTGCTGTGCGACGATCCGGAAAAATCGGTGATCGAGCCGGTGTACGCCCATCGGGATTCCCTGCGCCCCCTGTACGACGTATCGCTGATGCTGGGAGGCGGGCGCGCCCGGGGCTGGGCCGTGGAGGACGCGGAGACCCTGGGGCAGATCGCCGGGGCCATCCGGGCGCTGCGGGAAAGGCTGCCCGGAAACGGCATCCTTTTCGCCGTGGGGGACGGCAACCATTCCCTGGCCACGGCGAAGGCCCATTGGGAGGAAATCAAAAAAACGCTGCCTGAAAACGAACGGAAGGATCATCCCGCCCGGTTCGCCATGGCGGAGCTGAATAACATTTACGACCCCGCCCTGATCTTCGAGCCCATCCACCGGGTGCTTTTCGGCGTCACGGGGGACGAGGCGCTGGGGATGCTGGCGGACGCGGGGTCGGTCAATGACGCGGATCGGCCGGACCTTACGCTGGTGACCCGGCGGGGGGATCTTCCGCTGCGCATCACCAGGCCCCTGCACGATCTGCCGGTGGGCACGGTGCAGAAGCTCCTGGACCGGCAGACGGACCTGCGGCTGGATTACGTCCACGGGGAGGACGCGGTGCGCCTGATCGTGGAAAAGGAAAACGCGGTGGGGATCCTGCTGCCCGCCATGGACAAGGCGCTTCTGTTCCCGGCGGTGGCCAACAACGGCCCCCTGCCCCGGAAGACCTTCTCCATGGGCGAGGCCAACGAAAAGCGCTATTATCTGGAAGCGCGAAAGATCGTCAGGGATTGAAGCATGCTGCGGAAAAACGATGAGATCACGGTGAGGATCGAGCGCTTCGGCGGGGAGGCGGGCATCGCCCACCTGGAGGGGATGACCCTGTTCGTTCAGGGCGCGCTGCCGGGGGAAACCGTTCTCGCCCGGGCGCAGAAGGTGGAAAAGACCCATGCGTTCCTCAAAACCCTCTCGGTGGCCGATCCGTCGCCCGACCGGCGGACGCCGCCCTGCCCGTACTATGAAAAGTGCGGCGGCTGCGTTTGCCAGCATATGGCCTACGAGCGGACGCTGGAAATGAAGCGGGAGCGCATCCGGGACGCGCTCCTGCGCATCGGCGGCATCGGGATCGACGTGCCCCCGGTGCTGGGCATGGAGGACCCCTGGCATTACCGGAACAAGACCGCCCTGCCCGTGGGCGGGGAAAAGGGCGCGCCGCTCATGGGCTTTTACGCGCCCCGGAGCCACCGGATCGTGCCGGTGGACGGATGCCTGATCGCCCGGGAGGAAAGCAACCGGGTGTGCCGAGCGGTCAGGCTGTGGATGGAAAAATTCGGCGTGCCGCCCTATGACGAGCGCACCCGCACGGGGCTGATCCGCCATGTGATGAGCCGGGTATCCCGCTCGGGGCAGGTAATGGCCGTGATCGTGGCCGCGGGGCGGGAACTGCCCCACGAACGGGAGCTTGCCGCCCTGCTGCGCTCCGCGGTGCCGGAAACCGTATCCCTGTACCTGAATATCAACACCCGGGGGGACAACGTGATCCTGGGCCGGGAAAGCCGATTGCTGTTTGGGGAAGAGCGCCTGCGGGACACCCTCTGCGGCACGGAATTCCTGCTTTCGCCCCAGTCCTTTTTCCAGGTGAATCCCCTGCAGACGGAAAAGCTGTACGGCGCCGCCCTGGAATTTGCGGGCCTTCGGGGGGATGAAACGGTCTGCGATCTGTACTGCGGGGCGGGCACGATCTCCCTGCTGCTGGCCCGGCACGCCCGGCAGGTGACCGGCATCGAGGTGGTGCCCCAGGCGGTGCGGGACGCGGAGGAGAACGCCCGGCGGAACGGCGTTTCCAACGTGCGCTTCCTGGCGGGGGAAACGGAAAGCCTCCTGCCCGGCCTGGTGGCGGAAGGCCTGCGCCCGGACGCCGTGGTGCTGGACCCGCCCCGGAAGGGCTGCGAGGAAAGCGTGCTGCGCGCCCTGATCGACGCCGGGCCGGGGCGCATCGTATACGTCAGCTGCGATCCGGCCACCCTGGCCCGGGACGCGAAGATCCTCTGCGCCGGCGGCTACCGGGCGGAAAAGTGCCGGGGCGTTGATTTATTTTGCTGGACCGGGCACGTCGAGACGGTTTGTTTATTGTCCAAAATCAAGTCAGCCCCACATATCGACATTGATCTGGATATGACGGAGCTGGATGTGACCGCTGCAGAGACCAAGGCAACGTATGAGGAAATCAAGGCATATGTCCTCGAGCATACAGGCTTGAAGGTTTCATGCCTGTACATTGCCCAGGTAAAGGCAAAGCATGGGATCATCGAAAGGGACTGCTATAACAAGTCGAAGACGGAGGGCAATCGGGTGCCGAAATGCCCGCCGGAGAAGGAGAAAGCCATTGAGGAGGCGCTGAGGCACTTTCAGATGATCTCTTGAAAAATGATATTGCAAACATCTATACAACACAGCTCTCGCAAGGCAAATGTCCTGCGGGAGCTGTTCCATATTGGCAATCTTTCAAGTGCTGCATTGTAGGATTACTGCTTCGTCACCATGGGGATCCATTCATTGTTCAGCCAGTCTTCCAGCACTGTCGTGTCCGTGATGCTGCTCAGAACCTTAATCAGCAGATCATACACCTCAGTGTGACCGTAAGGGCAATAGGCACAGACTATGAGGCCGGTGCCGTCCAGGAGATTGACACCGATCTCCACCACATCCAGATATGACATCCGGTGATTCTCATCCCCGTGTACAGCGAATACATTCATGGTTTCTGACAACTCGGTGATCTCACTGAAGTCTCCAATATAGTCATGAACTGCCGCTGTGCCGGACATCTTCCCTTTCGGAATCATCAGAGATATATAATCGCTTTCGGTTAAGTACAGCAAGGTACCGATGCTGCCCTCGTCTACGATCTCGCAGCCTGCCGGGTACTGAAAGGCGACGCGGGTCGAGCCGCGGCTGACATAACCGGTCGACATGGCAGGGATTTCATCTGCATTGCAAGGCAGAATAGGCAGCAAGGCCACAATCAACGCCAGAAGCAATGAT
>JAFZQK010000050.1 GCA_017620455.1 Clostridia bacterium | reverse complement strand
GGCAGGCCGCCATCGACGCATGGATGTCCGCCTTCATATTTACATGCCCCATCGGCGCGCAGACGGATGATCTTGATGCATCGGCAGAATAGAGCGGAATAGAAAAGAAACGGCGCAAAAAAAGGAACCTCGCTTTGGCCGGCAAAGCGAGATCCCCTTAAAATAGATATGCTGTTTTTATGCCTGCATCACACGCAGCCGTGGGCCAGCATGGCATCGGCTACTTTGAGGAAGCCGGCGATGTTCGCGCCGACCACGTAGTTGTCTTCCTGGCCGTATTCCTTGGCGGCGGCGTCGATGTTGGCGAAAATGTTCTCCATGATGCCCTTGAGCTTTGCATCCACTTCCTCGAAGGTCCAGGAGAGTCGCTGGCTGTTCTGGCTCATTTCCAGGGCGGAGGTGGCCACGCCGCCGGCGTTGGCGGCCTTGCCGGGAGCAAAGAGGACGCCGGCCTTCTGCAGGGCGAGGGTGGCCTCGTAGGTGGTGGGCATGTTTGCGCCTTCCGCCACGGCCTTGACGCCGTTGGCGATGAGGGCCTGGGCGCCTTCTTCGTTGAGCTCGTTCTGGGTAGCGCAGGGGAGGGCGATATCGCACTTGACGGTCCAGATGCCGCGGAAGCCCTCGGTGTACACGCTGCCGGGGACACGGGCGGCGTATTCCTTGATGCGGCCGCGTTCCACTTCCTTGATCTGCTTGATGACCGCCAGATCAACGCCGTTTTCATCCACGATGTAGCCGTTGCTGTCGCTCATGGCGACGACCTTGCCGCCCAGCTCGGTGGCCTTGGAGGCGGCGTAAATTGCCACGTTGCCGCTGCCGGACACCACCACGCGCTGGCCCGCGAAGGACAGGCCGTGCTTGCGCAGCATGGCGTTGGTCAGATAGCAAAGCCCGAAGCCGGTGGCTTCCTTCCGGGCCAGGGACCCGCCGTAGGAAAGGCCCTTGCCGGTGAGCACGCCCTCGTACAGGCCGGTGATCCGCTTGTACTGGCCGTAGAGGAAGCCGATTTCCCGGGCGCCCACGCCGATATCGCCGGCGGGCACGTCCTCATCCGCGCCGATGTACTTGAACAGCTCGGTCATAAAGCTCTGGCAGAAGCGCATCACTTCGTTGTCGCTCTTGCCCTTGGGGTCAAAGTCGCTGCCGCCCTTGCCGCCGCCGATGGGCAGGCTGGTGAGGCTGTTTTTGAGCACCTGTTCGAAGCCCAGGAACTTGATCACGCTCAGGTTTACGCTGGGATGGAGGCGCAGACCGCCCTTGTAGGGACCGATGGCGTTGTTGTACTGCACGCGGTAGCCGCGGTTCACCTGTACCTTGCCGTTATCGTCCACCCAGGGGACCCGGAAGAGGATGGCCCGGTCCGGCTCCACGAACCGCTCCAGCAGGCCCTTGTTTTCATATTCGGGATGCTTGTCAAAAACGGGAGACAGCGCTTCCAGCACTTCGCGAACCGCCTGCAGGAATTCCTTCTCGTGGCCGTTGCGCTCCACCAAGCCGTTGTATACTTTCTCTACGTACGCGTTCATATCCCTTGATGCCTCCTTGCAAAATTGAATGGGAAATTTACGGGAATTATTATACAAAACAGCCCTTTCCGATGCAAGAGAAGGGCTGTTTTTTGCTTGTTTTTCGGCTGTTTTTTCAGTGTTTTTACGGATCGGGAAAGGGCGAAGGCGAACAGAAAAAAGAGAAAAATGAAAAATGTTCATTTACAGGGTTGACAATTTCCGGGCGGCTGGTTATACTGATAACGAATTTTGAAGAAAGGAGGCCGCAGGAATGCTGAAAACCTACGCAATGACGCTTATTCCCTTTGCAGGACGGGATATTTCTGTGCATTTTTGCGGCCGAATGAGGTTCGCGCAGCTTTGACATAGCAGCGCGATCTAAGCAGCCATCGGCCGTGAAAACGGGCGGTGGCTGTTTTTCTATGATTTCGGGAGGAATTTTTATGAACAGGCGGACAATCGGCCTGCTGGCCAGGCTGGTCCGGGAGAACGGACGGTATTTTTTCTGGGCGCTGGTTTTCACGGTGTTCACCGTGGTGATCGAATACCTGACGCCCATCGTGCTGGCGGAAACGCTGGATTATTATCTGCAGGGCAAGCCCAGCCGCATGCCGGGCTTCGTGAACGCCTGGGTGGACAGCCTGGGCGGGCCGGGATTCATGGCGAAAAATTTGTGGATCGCGGGATTGGCGCTGGTGATCCTCAACGTGGTGGGCGGCGCGTTCAACTTCGGGAAGGGCAGGCTGCAGTCCATCGCCGGGGAGAACGTGAGCCTGTCGCTGCGGGAAAGGCTGTATACCCACATTCAGAACCTGCCCTTCGCCTATCACGTGAAGGCGGAGACCGGCGATCTGGTGCAGCGCTGCACCAGCGACGTGGAAACGGTGCGCCGCTTCCTGTCCATGCAGCTGATGCAGGTGGCCAACGCGCTGATGATGGTGGCCTTCGCGGTGTTTTACCTGTTCCGGGAAAACGCGAAAATCGCCCTCATCAGCATGGTGATGGTGCCGGCGCTGTTCCTGTTCGCGTGGCTGTTCTTCCGGTGGGTGGTGAAATCCTTCCGGCTGGCGGACGAAGCGGAAGGAAAGATGAGCGCCGTGCTGCAGGAGAACCTCACCGGGGTGCGCGTGGTGCGCGCCTTCGGGCAGCAGGAGCACGAGGTGGAGAAGTTCGAAGCCGTCAGCGGCGATTATAAAAAGAAGAGCTTCCGCATCTGCGTGCTGCTGGCGGTCTACTGGGCCACGGGCGACCTGATCAGCATGGTGCAGAGCATGATGACGCTGCTGGCCTGCGTTTTCTTCGCCGTCCGCGGGGAAATCACGGTGGGCACGCTGATCATTTTTACCTCGTATATCTGGAAGCTGCTCTTTCCCATCCGTCAGCTGGGGCGCATCCTCAGCGACGCCGGGAAAAGCAGCGTGGCCATGGAGCGCATCGACGAGGTGATGCGCGAAAAGGAAGAGCCGGAGGAAAAGGACGCGCTGAAGCCCTCCCTCCGGGGGGATATCGTGTTCGACCGGGTCACCTTCGGCTATGACGAAAGCCATCCGGTGCTCCGGGACATGAGCTTCACCATCCCCGCGGGCAAAACGGTGGCCATCCTGGGCGCCACCGGCAGCGGGAAATCCACCCTGGTGCACCTGCTGCAGCGGCTGTTCGACGTGAAGAACGGGGAGATCCGCATCGGGGAAACGCCCATCAGCCGGATCGACCGGAAATACCTGCGCTCCCGGGTGGGCCTGATCCTGCAGGAGCCCTTCCTGTATTCCAAAACCCTGAAGGAAAACGTGACCATCGCATCGCCGAACGCCACGGACGCGGAAATCGACCGGGCGGTGACCGACGCGGCGGCCAAAGAATTCATCGAAGACAGCGAAAAGGGCTACGACACGGTGGTGGGCGAACGGGGCGTGACCCTCAGCGGCGGGCAGAAGCAGCGCGTCGCCATCGCCCGGACGTTGATGAAGGACAGCGACATCCTGATCTTCGACGATTCCCTCTCCGCCGTGGACACGGAAACGGACGCCCGGATCCGCGAGGCCCTGAAGGAACGCAAGCAGGGCGTGACCACCCTGATCATCAGCCACCGGATCGTGACGCTGAGCCAGGCGGACCGGATCCTGGTGCTGGAGGACGGGCGGATCACCCAGCAGGGCACCCACGCGGAGCTGATCCGTGAGGATGGGCTTTATCAGCGGATCTTCCGCATCCAGAGCGATCTGGAGGACGAATTCAAAGAGGAGAATACGGCTTATGCAGCAAATTGAGGAGCGGGATTATACCCAGCGGTTTTCCCTGACGCTGTGGAAAAAGCTCCTGCGCTATGCCAGGGAATATTATAAGGACCTGGTCCGGCTGATGCTGGTGATGGGCGTCACCGCGGCGTGCGACGTGGTGTTCCCGCTGCTGACCAGCTACGCCATCGACCATTTCGTGCCCAATCTGGACCGCCCCGGCGGCACCGAGGGGCTGCCCCTCTTTATCGCCGTGTACGCTTTGGTGCTGGCGGTGCAGGTGGTCAGCATTTACCGCTTTCTGTACCTGGGCGGCAAGATCGAGGTGGGGGTATGCTACACCATCCGCAAACGGGCCTTCCGCAAGCTGCAGGAGCTGCCCTTTTCCTACTATGACCGGATGCCCGTGGGATACCTGATGAGCCGCATGACCAGCGACACCCAGCGCCTGGGGGAGACCATCGGCTGGAGCCTGCTGGATCTGGCCTGGGGCGCGGTGATGATCGTGGCCAGCAGCGTGACGATGTTCCTGCTCAACTGGAAAATGACGCTGGTGGTGCTGCTGGTGGTGCCGCCGCTGGCGCTGGTTTCCTGGGCATTCCAGCAGAAGATCCTCCGGGCCTACCGCACGGTGCGCAAAACCAACAGCCAGATCACCGGGGCGTTCAACGAAGGCATCATGGGGGCGAAAACCACCAAGACGTTGGTGCTGGAGGAAAGGAACACCGCGGAATTCACCGAACTGACCCACGAAATGAAGCGTTCCTCCGTCCGGGCGGCGTCCCTTTCGGCGGCGTTTCTGCCCATCGTGGTGGCCCTGGGCTCCATCGCCACCGCCTACGCCCTGTGGAAGGGCGGGCAGGAGGTGCTCATCGGGGGCATGACCCTGGGCGTTCTGCAGGTGTTCATCAACTATACCGTGCAGTTTTTCGAGCCCATCCGCAACATCGCCGGCGTGTTCTCCGAAATGCAGAGCGCCCAGGCCGCGGCGGAGCGGGTGGTGACCTTGCTGGAAACGGAGCCGGACATCGTGGACACCCCGGAGGTGGAAGCGGAATACGGCGACAATTTCCACCCGAAGAAGGAAAACTGGCCCGCGCTGCGGGGCGAGGTGGAATTCCGTCACGTGGATTTCCGCTACAAGGAAGGGGAGCAGGTGCTCACCGATTTCAACCTGAAAATCAACGCGGGGGAGACCGTCGCGCTGGTGGGCCCCACCGGGGCGGGAAAATCCACGGTGGTAAACCTGATCTGCCGGTTCTATGAGCCCACAAAGGGCGAGATCCTCATCGACGGCGTGAACTACCGGGAGCGCAGCCAGCTGTGGCTGCAGAGCAGCCTGGGATACGTTCTGCAGGAACCGCGTTTGTTTTCCGGCACCGTCCGGGACAACATCCGCTACGGCCGGCTGGACGCCTCCGACGAGGAGGTGGAGCAGGCCGCGCAGCTGGTGAACGCGGAGAGCTTCATCCTGAAAATGAAGAAGGGCTACGATACCGACGTGGGCGAGGGCGGCAGCCGCCTGTCCACCGGCGAAAAGCAGCTGATCTCCTTCGCCCGGGCCATCCTGGCGGATCCCCGGATCTTCGTGCTGGACGAAGCCACCTCCTCCGTGGACACCCAGACGGAGCAGATCATCCAGCAGGCCATTCAGAAGGTGCTTTCCGGGCGCACGTCCTTCATCATCGCCCACCGGCTGTCCACCGTCCGCACCGCGGACCGCATCCTGGTGATCGACGACGGAAGGATCCAGGAAATGGGCACGCACCAGGAACTGATCCGGAAAAAGGGCGCGTATTACAAGCTGTATACCAACCAGTTCCGGGAGGAAAGCACCATGGACGTGCTGGGCAAGGCCGAGGAAACGCCCGCGTAATACGAACATGGCATGCTGATGGGGGACCAACAAATCGCTATTCAAGGGGAAATGGAAAAATGACAGTCAGCCAAGCAATAAAAAACAAAGCCATCCGACTGGTAAAAGTCAATGATGACAACTTTGTGGATTTGATGGAACTTGAAACCGCCGAATCGCAGAAGGGGTATGTGGCGTCGAACACGGTGAGCATGGCGCAGGCATACGCTGTGCTTGCCAGCGGCAGATTCGTGCAGTGCTTCGGCATCTACGACGGGGACACGCCGGTGGGATTTGCCATGATCGGGCATCGGTCCGAAGAATATGAGGGCATGGCGGAAGTCTACAGGCACAGCTATTATCTTTGGCGGTTTATGATCGACCAGAGATATCAGGGCAAGGGCCTGGGGAGGGACGCATTGAAGCTGCTCCTTGACTATGTGCGGACGTTCCCCGACGGGAAAGAAGATGCCTGGAGCACGTCCTACGACGGGAACAATGAAGCCGCAAAGCATCTGTACGCCTCCTTCGGCTTTGTTCCGAACGGGGAGAAGGACAGCAGCTACGAGGACGCCGAGGATGTAGCGGTGTTTTCACTGGTGTGATTTGAATAAAAACGCAAAAAGCCCGCCGGAAAACGTGCGTTTCCGGCGGGCTTTGCCGCATGGATCGCGCGGGATCACCCTTCCTCCTTCAGCCCCGCGATGCGCAGCATTTCGCCCCGCAGGTACGTGCACAGGCGCTCCTTTTCCTCGTTGGGGGAAACGGCGCTGTCATAGCGGGTGGGCACGCCGAAGGTGATGGTGCGTTCCTTTTTATTGGCGTACAGCGGCACGAACAGGGGGCATTTCCCGGTTTTCTGACTGTAGAGCTGGCCGATCATGGTAAAGCCCGTGAAAAACTCGGACACGCCTTCCTTCACGTACTTGTGATCGGCGGCGGTGGCGGCGTTTTCGGGGAAAAGCAGGATATTGTCCCCCGCCTCCATGGCGGCGATGGTATCCCGGAAGGTCTGCATCAGCTTGCGGGGATTGTCGTGATAGACGGGGATACAGTCCACCGAGCGCATCACCCAGGTGAGGAACGGCGCGCCGATATGCACCATGAGGAAATGCAGCGTTTTCCGCTTCCAGCCGGTGTACTTCCCGAAGGCGCCGTCCATGGTGTGGTCGATGACCACCTGCTTGTCGGTCATTTCGGAAGCCACCCAGGGCCGGAAGGAATAGGGCACGTACAGCGTGGCCACCACCGGGCCGTAGATCTCCCCGTGATTGCATACGAACACGCAGGGGGTATCCTCGTCCAGGCGCAGGTTTTCCCTGCCCAGGATCTTATGCCGGTACAGCGGCCGCAGGATCAGCAGGATCAGCTTGATGCCGTAATGCTTCAGGCTCCTTTGCACCACCACGGCCTCCAGCTGATCGTGCAGCGGGCCGTTGCTCCGCCCTTCCCGCTGCATATCGGAATACTTGCGCAGCTTCTGCAGATGCTGGCGGGTGAGGGGGAAGAGCAGGAAAAACACCATGGCGGCGATGACCAGCGAAAGGGCGGGCAGCGTCAAAAGCGGGCTGAAGGACAGGAACAGTGCGTTCCAGTCGTCGGGGAAATCGGTGGGCGTGAAAATGCAGATCAGCGTCAGCCCCAGCAGCGCCACCATCTGGCCGATCAGGGCGGCGAAATCCACCCGGGCCTGCTGGGCCGGATTCAGGTTTTCGCCGGGGTCGTGGCCGATGGCGAAGGCGGCCACCCGGCGCATATCCTGCTCCATTTCCACGGCGGCGCGCACGCAGACCGTCGCGCCCACGGTGCACAGCGCCAGGGACAGGTATTCCTCCACCATGCCCGGGGTATTCAGCGCCCGGATAAAGAGGATCAGCCCGTACAGCCACAGCACCAGCCCCAGCATTATCAGGAAATTGGGGTCGCTGTTCCTTGCCCGGGAGCGGCGCAGCACCGTGTCCGCCAGGGCGCTGGCCGCATAGGTGCACAGCAGCGCGATGGCCATGCACAATATCAGCGCGTCGGCGGTGACGGCGATATAGGTATAGGCCATCACCTGGGTGATCTGCAGCGCGGCGGCGATCACCAGCAGCACGTCCTGGAAGATGCGGTAGGCGTGGGCCTGGCGCAGACATTCCATTTCCCGCCGGTCCTCGTCGGAAAAGGGGCGCATCCGGTCCCGCATCCGGTCCAGGGGGAAGGATTCCAGGATGCCGCTGAGCAGATACCCGCCGAGCAGGGCCCAGACGGTTAAGCGGTCCATGGGGCTGAGCAGCAGCATCAGCAGCAGCGGAGGCAGGAACAAAAGCTGCACCCCCAGGATGCGCAGCAGGATCTTCATGGTTTTTTTATGGGCGATCAAGGCGCGCTCCAGTACATAGCGGGTGAGGCTGGGGCGCAGGATGATGCACAGCACGATGCCGGAAAGCCGCCAGAAATCGGCGTTGGTGAGGCTGATGGGATACACGGTCATCAGCGCCAGCAGCAGCAGGAACAGCAGCACCAGAAGCCCCGTGCCCAGCCGGCGGGCGCCCTTGGTGAACACGCCCTCCTGGCTGGGACGCCGGAAGGACACGAACATCGCCGCCGTGCGGCCGGCCAGGTACAGGGCGCCGCCCAGAATGGGCATGGACAGGATCACGTTGGACGCCAGCATGCAGTACAAGAACGAGTACAGCGTGCCGATGGTCATGAAGCTGCGCAGGGCGCTGTGGGCCCGGTGTTTTTCCTGGGTCTGCTGCAAGCGCGACGGCCTCCTTCCGCGGAAATATGATTTGTATGCTCCGGGGTTACAGCTCTACGATCTCGGCATTGTCCAGCGCCGTTTGGATCAGCATTTCCTGATCCAGCGCCCCTTCGCCCTTTTCGATCAGGGCCTCCTTGGGCTTCGTGGCCGGATGGCGGGGGGTAAAGACGGTGCAGCAGTCCTCGTAGGGGAGGATGGAGGTATCGTAGGTGCCGATTTTTTTCGCGTATTCCATGATGTCGATTTTGTCAAAGCCGATCAGGGGCCGGAACACGGGCAGCGTCACCACCTCGTTGGTGGTCACCAGGGCTTCGATGGTCTGGCTGGCCACCTGGCCCACGGATTCGCCGGTGATCAGCGCCAGCGCCTCTTCCTTCCGGGCGATCTTTTCGGCAATGCGCATCATGTACCGGCGCATGATCAGCGTGGTATAATCCTCGGGGCATTTTTCGTGGATCTGCATCTGGATCTCGGTGAAGGGCACCACGTACACCCGGATGCCGCAGCAGTATTCGGAAAGGATCTTCGCCAGATCCAGCACCTTCTGCTTGGCGAATTCGCTGGTGTAAGGGAAGGAATGAAAATGCACCGCCACCAGCTGCACCCCGCGCTTGGCGATCATGTAGCCCGCCACGGGGCTGTCGATGCCGCCGGAGAGCAGCAGGGCCGCCTTGCCGCCGGTGCCAACGGGCATGCCGCCCACGGCGGGATACACCCGGCAGTACAGATAGGCCTGATCCCGGATCTCGATGGAAAGCACATGCTCCGGATGCCTTACGTCCACCTTCAAACGGTCTTCATTGCGCATGAGCACGTATTCGCCCACCTTGGCGTTGATCTGGGGGGAATCCAGGAAATAATGCTTGTCCGCCCGGCGGGCCTCCACCTTGAAGGTGCCGGAAAGCCCCTGCATCAATTCGTCCGCCTGCCGGCAGATGCCCTCGAAATCGTCCTTGTCCATTTCGATGGCCGGGGCGACGGAATGAACGCCGAACACCTTCGCCACCCGCTGCATGCAGCCCTCCATGTCCTCCATGCCGCTCAGGAACACCCGGGCGTCGTGCAGCCAGACCTGGGCGCCGAAGGGCTTTGCCGCCTCCCGCACCCGCTGCACCAAGGCCCGCAGGAAATAAGGCCGGTTCAGGCCCTTCAGATATATCTCACCGTACCGTACCATCAGCAGCTTTCGCATGAAACGGATCTCCTTATCTGCGTTGAAATTTGGATAAAACGGCGTACTGCCGCGCCACGGCCGCCGCGGCCCGCTCCATTTCCTCCCGGGTGTTTTCCGGGCACAGGGAAAAGCGCAGGGCGGATTCCGCCAGGGCCGGGGGCACGTGCATGGCCTTGAGCACCGGGCTGACCCGCTGCTTGAAGGAGGAGCAGGCGGAGCCCATGCCCACGTAAATGCCTTCGCCCTCCAGGGCGTGCAGCATGGTTTCGGACCGGACCGGGGGCAGGGATACATTCAGGATGTGGGGGGCGGACGCTTCGCTTTCCGGCGGGGGGCCGTTGACGGCGGCCTTCGGCACCGCCTCCCGCAGCTTTTCCCACAGGTACGCTTTGGTTTCCCGCAGGTGATGATCCCGGGGGAAGGCCCGTATGGCCGCCAGCAGCCCCGCGATGCCCGGGGTGTTTTCCGTGCCGGAGCGCAGGCCGGATTCCTGGCCGCCGCCTACCTGCCGGGGGCTCAACTGCACCCGGGCCGTCATGACCAGCGCGCCGATGCCCTTGGGCGCGTGGATCTTATGGCCGGACAGGGCGTAGGTGTCCGCGCCCGCGGCAGCCATATCGAAGGGCACGCGCAGGAAGCCCTGCACCCCGTCCACGTGGAAAAGCGCGCCGGGAGCCAACCGGTCCCGCAGCGCGGCGATCTCCCGGATGGGCTGGACGGCCCCGGTTTCGTTGTTCACCTGCATGCAGCAGATCAGCGCCGTATCGCCCGTGAGCATTTCCCGCAGGGCGTCCAGATCCGCGATGCCCTGGGCGGTATAGGGAATCTCCTCTGCCGGAAGGCCGCAATGCTGGCAGGCTTCCTTCACGGCGGGATGCTCCCCGGCGGAATACAGCACCTTCCCGCTGCGGCATTTCGCCGCCCGGCCCAGGATGGCCAGGTTGTCCGCCTCGGTGCCGCCGGATAAGAACGTCACCCGGGCCCCCATGGGCGCGTGGACCGCGCGGAGGATCTCATCCCGGCAATCCCGCAGCATTTTGCCCGTCTGCAGGGCGGGGGCGTATAGGGCGGAGGGATTGTAGTATTCCTCCCGCATGCACGCCGTCACGGCCGCCACGGCGGCCTCGCAGGGCCGGGTGGTGGCGCTGTTGTCCAGATAGATCGACATCGGAAATAAGCCTTTCAACGATTGAAAAATCGGTCAGTTGTTCTGCCAGACGCCCTGGGGAACGCTTTTTTTGATCATCCCGCGCATTTCCTCGCTGGGCTCGATGACGATGATGCGCTTTTCCCCGTTTTTCTGGAAGAAGAAGTAGAACAATTCGGCGTCCCGGTTCAAAAACCAGTTGCTGCGCTTGATGCCCTGCATGCTGATGTACCGATGGAAGGAGCCGGAGGACACCAGGCCGCAGGCCTCCACGTTTTTGATGTTCATGGTGCCCAGGGACTTACGCTTTTTATTGTTGAACACCTGGGCGAAATCCATCTGGGTGTTGGTGAGGGTGTATTCGTATTCCATCCTGATCCGGTCGCGGTAGAAATACAAGCCCGCGGTGGTGGCGGCGAAGAGCAGGAAAATCACGAGATAGAAGAAGAAATCCTGGGAAAAGCCGGTCATGCGCAGCGCGCCGGTCACGGACGTGAAATTGATCAGCGCCAGGAGCCCCGAGGCCACCATCAGCACGTTAGCCAGCACGAACAGGGCGGTTTGCGCCCCCTGATTGCGCTTGGTGACCACTTCTTCCTTGAATTGATCCGTCATAAAAAATCCCTCCCGGAAAAAATCATTGATTGCGTTTCAGAATGGCCGCGGCGACGGCGCGCAGCGCATCCCCGCGGACGCCGAAGGGAGAAAGAGCGCGGAGCGCCGCGTCGGTGTGGGCGGCGGCGTCCAGCCGGGCCTGCGCAACGCCCACGCAGGCGGGCCAGGTCAGCTTGCCTTCCTGCAGGTCCTTGCCCAGGGTCTTGCCCATGAGGGCGGCGTCGCCCTCCAGGTCCAGCAGATCGTCCACGATCTGGAACGCGATGCCCAGATGCAGCCCGTATTCCCGGCCCGCGGCGATCTCCTCTTCCGTGGCGACGCCCAGGATCAGCCCGGCGGTGACGGGGGCGGTGAGCAGCGCGGCGGTCTTGCCCCGGTGGATCTGCTCCACCACGGCTTTTTCCGACCGGGCGCCCTCCAGCGTCACGTCCAGGGCCTGGCCGGCCAGCATGCCCCCGATCCCCGCTGCCCGGGCGATCTCGCCCAGGGCCCGGAAGGCCCGGGGATGGGGGGAGGAGGCCATGAGCTCAAAGGCATGGGTCAGCAGCCCGTCCCCGGCCAGGATGGCCACCGCTTCCCCGTAAACCACGTGGTTGGTGGGCTTGCCCCGGCGCAGGGTGTCGTTGTCCATGGCGGGCAGATCGTCGTGGATCAGGGAATAGGCGTGGATCATTTCCAGGGCCGCGGCGAAGGGCAGGGCGTCCTCCGCGGCGCCGCCCGCGGTTTCGCAGGCGATCAGGGTCAGGCATCCCCGCAGCCGCTTCCCGCCGGAGAGCAGGCTGTAGCGCATGGCGGAGCGCAGGGGCTCCGGCGCGCCGGCCATGGGCAGCCCGTCCAGATAGGCTTCCAGCCGCTTTTTATACGGCGCAAGAACGGTATCGCTCACGGTGCGTCCTCCATTTCGGTCAGTTCCCCGGCGGAGAGCTCCTGCATTTTCTTTTCCGCCGCGTTCAGCTCCGCCGTCAGCTCCCGGGACAGTTTGATGCCCGCCTCGTAGCATTTCAGCGTTTCGTCCAGGGGCAGGCTGCCCCCTTCCATTTTGCGGATCATTTCCTCCAGTTCGGTGAGCTTGTCCTCAAAGCTCGCTTGCTTCTTCGCCAAAGGGATCCTCCTTTCGCACCTCCAGGGTCCTGACGCGCACGCGCCCGTCCCGCATGAGCAGAGACATTTCATCCTTGACCTGGGATACGCTGGTGACGGCGTCCCGGCCGGATAAAACCACCGCGTAGCCCCTTTCCAGCGCCTGCCGGGGGCCCAGGGCGGCGAGCTGATTGCGCAGCAGCTGCAGCCGGGTTTGCCGGGCGGTCATGCCTTTTTCCATGGCGGCGCGCAGCCGCTGGGCAAGCAATCCGGCCTGGGCGCTCATGCGCTGCAGCTGCGCCGCTGGATGGCAGGCGGCCAGGCGCTTTTCCAGGTACGCGGTGCGGTTCTTAAGCGCCAGCAGGCGGCCGACGCACGCTTTGCCCATTTCCCGGCGCATCTTTTCGACGGCGGCCAGCAGCGCGTCCCTTTCCGGCACGCAGACCTCCGCGGCCACGGAGGGCGTTGCGGCCCGGACGTCCGCCGCCAGATCGGAAAGCGTCACGTCCACCTCGTGTCCCACGGCGCTGACCACCGGCACCGGGCAGGCGGCGATGGCGCGCACCACGATCTCCTCGTTGAAGGCCCACAGGTCCTCCAGCGATCCGCCGCCCCGGCCCACGATGACCACGTCCACCTGGGGCAGCAGCGATATTTCCGCGATGCCCCGGGCAATGTCCTCCGCCGCGCCTTCGCCCTGCACCTGGGCGGGCCGCAGGATGATCTGCATGGCGGGATAGCGCCGGCGGGTGACGGTGGCGATATCGTGGATCACCGCGCCGCTGCGGCTGGTGACCACGCCGATGGCCCGGGGAAGCAGGGGGAGGGGGCGCTTCTTCGCCACGTCGAAGAGCCCTTCCTTCATCAGCCGGGCCTTGAGCTGCTCCAGCTTCAGATACAGGTCGCCCACCCCGTCCCGGGTGATGCTATCGGCGTAAAACTGGTAGCTGCCCCGCTCGGCGTACAGCCCCACGGCTCCGGTGAGCACCACTTTCATTCCGTTTTCCGGGCGGAAATCCAGGCGCATATTGTACTGCCGGAAACAGACGCACTGGATGGTGCAGGCTTCGTCCTTCAGGGTAAAATACCAGTGGCCGGAGGTATATTTCTTGAAATCGCTGACCTCGCCGCGCAGGGAAAGAAAGCGCAGTGACGGGTCGCTGGCCAGGGCGCGGCGCACGTAATCATTCAGTTCCGAAACGGTCAGCGTCCAGGGCATGGCTCAGCGGCTCCTTTTTTCCGCGGCTTCCAGGGTGTTTTCCATCAGCATGCAGATGGTCATTTTGCCCACGCCGCCGGGCACGGGGGAGATCCAGCCCGCCACGGGCTCCACGGCGGCAAAATCCACGTCGCCCACTACCTTGCCGTCCACCCGGTTGATGCCCACGTCCACCACGGCGGCGCCGGGCTTCACCATATCGGCGGTGACGAACCGGGGCCTGCCCACCGCGGCCACCAGCACGTCAGCCCGGCGGGTGTGGGCCGCGAGGTCGGCGGTGCGGGAATGGCAGAGGGTGACGGTGCAGTTTTCATTCAGCAGCAGCATTGCGACGGGCTTTCCCACGATGTTGCTGCGCCCGATCACCACGGCGTCCTTCCCGGAGAGGGGAACGCCGCTTTTTTTGAGCATGTACAGGATGCCCTTGGGGGTGCAGGCCACCACCCCGTCCTGGCCGGTGAACAGCCTGCCCGCGTTTTCCACGTGAAAGCCGTCCACGTCCTTTTCCGGGCGGATGCGGCGCAGGGCGGCGGCTTCGTCCAGATGCCGGGGCAGGGGCAGCTGCACCAGGATGCCGTCCACCCGGCTGTCGGCGTTCAATTCGTCGATCTGGTGTTCCAGCTCCGCCTGGGTGGTTTCCTCCGGCATGCGGATGGTCCGGGAATAGAAGCCCAGCTCCTCGCAGGCGCGGCCCTTGTTGCGCACGTACACCTGGCTGGCAGGGTCCTCGCCCACCAGGATCACCGAAAGGCCCGGCGTCACGCCCCGGGCCTTCAATGCCTCCGTGCGCTGCCTGAGCTCCTCCATTTTTTCCGCCGCCAGGGCTTTACCGTCCATCAAAATCGCCATGTGCTTTCTCCTTTTCCAATCGCTGTAAGCCGATGAGCGCCACGCCCACCGCGTTGTCGCCGGAATACTCTTTCCGCCCGAAGTGCATTTTCAGGCCGGTCCGGCGCTTTTCGTTCCTGTCCAGGAGCATTTCCCGGAGCAGCGCGGAGGAGATCACCCCGCCGAACAGCAGCGCGTCGCTGACGCCGGTTTCATCCGCCGCCGCTTCCAGCAGCCTAAGCACCGTGCGGCACAGCACGCCATAGACCTCCGCCGCCGCGTTTTCCTTTCTTTCGCCGGCGTCCAGCATGCGCAAAAGCCGCGCTTCCGCGCCGGACAGGTGGCAGCTGAGCCCCTCCATGCTGACGGGCACGGCGTTTCCGCATACGCCCTTGCGCGCCAGCTCCTCCAGAAAAGGCCCCGCGGGGAAGGGGAGCCCCATTTTCACCCCGATCCGGTCCACCAGCTGGCCCGCGTGCAGATCCAGCGACGTTCCCAGGAGCGTGATTTCCTCCCCCCGCGCCAGCAGCACGTCCGTGGTGCCGCCGGAGAGATGCAGTGCCAAAAAGGATTTTTCCCTCAGCCCGGATCCGTACAGGGCGGCGGCGAGATGGCCCCGCTGGTGGGTGGTGCTGAAAAAGGGAACGCCCAGCGCCGCGGCGATGCCCCGGCCCTGGGACAGCCCCACCTGGAACACGGGCATGTAGCTGTCCTCCCCGTCCCGGGGGGCGGCGGAGGCGCAGACGCAGGAAACGGGCTCCGGGGCGTTCTCCATCAGCCGCGGGAGCATTTCTCCCAGCTGCCTTACATGCGCAAACACGGCCTCGCTTTGGCGAAGGCCGCGTTCTCCCGCGGGCACGGGCAGAAGCCGCCGCGCCTGCACGGGCTCGCCCCCCGGCGCGCACAGGGCGCAGGAGGTGGTGTAGCAGCTGGTATCCAGCCCCAGGGCCAGCATCAGCTTTCTTTCTCCTGATCCCGCCGGGCCAGCAGCGTGGCCAGGACCCCGTTGACGAATTTGCCCGCGGTGGGGGAATCGAAGCGCTGGGCCAGGGCCACCGCCTCGTTGATCACCACGGCGTCCGGCGTTTCCCGGAGATAGCAAAGCTCATAGGCGGCCACCCGGAGCACCGCCAGGTCCACCCGGGCGATCCTCTCCAGCGTCCAGCCCTTTAAGCAGGCGGCGATGGATTCGTCCAGCTCCTCCGCGTGGGCGGACACCCCGGACAGGATGCCGTCGATATAGGCCCGGTCCTCTTCCTCCGGCGTAAATTCGATCAGGCCGCGCAGCGTTTCATCCCCGCCGGCGCCGCCCAGCATGTGTTCATATGCCATCTGCACGGCTGCCGCCCGTGCCGCTTTACGAGCCATGGGTATTGCTCCCCCTGTGTGTCATTTGTCGGTATCCGCGCTTTCGCGGGCTCTTCTTGCGTCTTCCCTTTCCCGCGCTTCCCGGATGGCCCGGGAAATTTCTTCGTTGGTTTCCTTATAGGGAACGGAGGACTTGGGCGGGAAAAGCCGGTTGATCCGGCTGCTGACGAATTCCTTTTTATTCTTGACGCCGCCCAGGAAGCCGCCCAGCACCATCAGCACCGCGATCAGGAACGTCTTCCAGAAGCCCAGCAGCAGATACAGCACGGCCAGGATCATAGCGATCACGGAAAAGGTGACGGCGCATTCCGGCGTGCCGATCCGGAACATGTTCCGGAGGAAGGAATTGGGACGGTTCTCATTCATTGCGGGTCTCCTCCGTATCATCGGCCGCTTCTTCCGTGATTTCCGCGGTTTCTTCTACGGTCTCTTGGGAAATCTCCTGTACGGTTTCTTCCGCCGCTTCGGCGATTTCTTCCGCCGCGTCCGCCGCCGGCTCTCCGTCGGGGAGGGGCGCTTCCTCCGGGGGAGCGGCCTCCGTTTCAGGCGCCTGAGCGGGCGTTTCTTCCGCCTGAGGCTCCTTTGCTTTGGGCTCTTCCGCCTTGGGCGGCTCCGGCATGTTGGCGGCGGTTTCGGAACGGCCGAAAATGCGCTGATGCAGCGGCAGCTTCGCCTTGGGCGCGGGCTTTTCCGCTTCCGCGGGGGCGATTGCTTCCCCGGCGGGCTCCGCTTCGGCGTCGGCCTGCTCCGCCGTATCCGGGGCGGGCATCTGGGCGGTATCCACCGTGACGCGCACCTCGGTGATCTCAATGCCGGAGGAAGCGGACAGATACTGCTTGATCTGCTTTTGCAGCGCGGCCACCGCCAGGGGGATGGAAATATTGTTGGCCAGGGCGATATTCAGATCCACGGTGACGCCGTCCCGGGTGTTGCGGATGCGCTGGGACACCACGTCGATCTCGTCGTGCATGTCGATGCACTTCTGCACCAGGCCTTCGATGGCCTTGATAGAGATGCGCAGCTCGCCGTTATCCGTGCGCTGCACCACGAAGCCCTGGCGCTCCGCCCGGAGCTTCTGAGGGAATGCCAGCAGATAAAAACCGAAGAGGACCGTCAGCGAGCCCACACCGATGCAGGCGATGCGCATCCCCAGGGACAGCGATTCGCCGATGGTGCCGGCGATCTGCAGCCCGGTCACCCCCAGGGCGGCCCCGGCGGCGATGGTCAGCAGCGCGCCGAAAAACAGCACCAGCCGATCATAGAATTTCAGTTTCATTTGGGATCGCTCCTTTTCCTGATTCAGCAGCGCTTCCTGCCGGGGGCCTTCTTATGGGCCGGGGCCGGCTTGGGCGCGGGTTTGGGATCGGCCTTGGGCGCGCCTTCGGGCGCGCCGTCCAGCTTTTCTTCTTCCGCCAGCGTTTCGGGATCGAATTCCGCGTCCGGAACGTCTGCGACGCCGTCGGCGGGGGCGGCCGCTTCCGCGGGCTTTTCTTCCTTGGCGGGCGCTTCCGCCGGAACGGACGCTTCCGCCTTCACGGGCGTTTCCGCCGGGGCGGGCTTTTCGGGCTCCGCGGGCTTCTCTTCCTTGACGGGCTTTTCTTCTTTGACAGGCTTTTCCGACGGGGCGGGCTTTTCCTCCCTGACGGCGGGCTTGCTTTCCCTGGGCAGCTTTTCCTGCCGGGCGGGGGGCAGCACGCTGACCTTGGAGGCTTCCAGATTCTTCTGGTTGGCGCGCTTTTCCTGCTCGAAGCTGACGCCCTGCACGTGCACGTCCACCCGGACTACGTGCAGCCCCGTCAGGCTTTCCAGGGCGCGGCGCACGTTTTCCTGCACGTCGGCGGCTACCTTCTGGATGGGATGGCCGTATTCCACCACGATGAAAAGGTCCACTGCCGCTTCCTGGCTGCCCACTTCCACCTTGACGCCGCGGGTGATATTCCGGTTGCGGCCCAGGATCTCGCTGATGCCGCCGGTGACGCTCATGCCGGCGATGCCTTCGATCTCGCTGGCGGCCACGCCGGCGATGGTGGCGATCACTTCGTTGGCGTAGCTGATGGTGCCGCCGTTTTCCAAATCAACATCCACCTTCACGGGGAGGTTATCCTTCTTTTGGGGTTTCTGCGCCATTCAAACGCACCTCCTTACTGGGATATTATAGTATAGCAGATTTCCGGCGGTTTGGCAACTGCCCGCCGCTCAGGGCGTGATGCGGTTGGGGCCGCGGAAGAGGAACATGACTTCCTTGATGCTGATGCCCAGCAGCAGCATGGTCAGCCGGTCCACCCCCAGGCCGAAGCCGCCGTGGGGCGGGCAGCCGTAGCGGAAGAAATCCATGTAGAATTTCACGTCCTCGCCCAGGCCCTTTTCGTCGGCCTGCTTCCGCAGCTGCTCGTAGCGGTGCTCGCGCTGGGCGCCGGTGGTGATCTCCGTGCCGCGCCAGATCAGGTCGTAGCCCAGGGGCATGCCTTTTTCATCCCGCATATGATAGAATGCGCGTTTTTCGGGGCCGTAATCGGTGACGAAAAGGAATTCATGGCCGAATTTATCCATGCTCAGCCGGGCGCACAGGCGCTCGGCGTCGGTGGTCAGGTCGTTCTTTTCGCTGTCGTCCACGGTGTAGCCGTAGCGTTCTTCCAATTCTTTGTACACGTCCGCCAGCTTCATTTCCGGGAAAGGCAGGGTGGGC
>JAFZQK010000049.1 GCA_017620455.1 Clostridia bacterium | reverse complement strand
CGCACCGGGATATCCAGGCTGCGGAAGAAATCCACGGTGTTCTGCCACAGCCGGTTGTACCACATCATGCTGTCCTCCGGCCTGCACACCACGATCATTTCCTGTTTTTCAAACTGATGGATGCGGTACACGCCCCGCTCCTCGATGCCGTGGGCGCCCACCTCCTTGCGGAAGCAGGGGGACTAGCTGGTCAGGGTCTGGGGCAGCTCGTCCTCGCTGAGGATCTGGTCGATGAACTTGCCGATCATGCTGTGCTCGCTGGTGCCGATCAGGTACAGGTCCTCGCCCTCGATCTTGTACATCATATTTTCCATTTCGGAAAAGCTCATCACGCCGTTCACCACCGCGCCGCGGATCATGAAGGGCGGCACGTAGTAGGTGAAGCCCCGGTCGATCATGAAATCCCGGGCGTAGGAGAGGATGGACGAATGCAGCCGGGCGATATTCCCTTTCAGGTAATAGAAGCCGTTGCCGGAGGTGCGGCGGGCGGCGTCCAGGTCGATGCCGTTCAGGCGTTCCATGATGTCCACGTGGTACGGGATCTCCCATGCCGGCACCACGGGCTCGCCGAAGCGCTCGTTTTCCACGTTTTCGCTGTCGTCCCTGCCGATGGGCACGCTTTCGTCGATGATCTGGGGGATCACCATCATCCGCTTGCGGATCTCCTCGGCGTATTCGTTTTCCTTCACTTCCAGGGCCGCCAGCTCGTCCTGCATGTCCTTGACCTGCTGCTTCGCTTCTTCGGCCTCGTCCTTTTTGCCCTGGCCCATCAGCGCGCCGATCTGCTTGCTGATCTTATTGCGCTGGGAGCGCAGGTAATCCGCCCGCTGAATGGCCTCGCGGTTCTTCCTGTCCAGCTCCAGCACTTCGTCCACCAGGGGCAGCTTCTGGTCCTGGAATTTTTTTCTGATGTTCTCCCGCACGAGATCCGGGTTGGTCCTGATGAGGTTTAAGTCGATCATGGTCTCTCTCCCTTTCCTGAAAATAAAAAATCTTCCTGTCCCATCAGTCCGGGACGGAAGGTATCCGCGTTGCCACCCAGCTTGCGCGGGATCGTCCGCGCCGCTTTCCTGCGCTGTATGGGGCGCGCCCCGGCGATTCATCGTCGCCCGCTCCCGGGCGGATAGCGGCCCTTTCCCCTGCCTTGCACCGATCGGCAGTTCTCTTTGCGGAAAGCGGCGCCGCATGTTCCCGTTCCTCGCGGTATGCTGGTATCATAGCACCAATCGCCGCAAAATGCAAGGGCAAAACGCTATTTCCCCCTTGCCGGATGCGCCGGGGCGGGGTATAATGAAACCATCCTATGGAAACGGAGGAAAAAGCCATGAAATTCGCCATCGCCTGCGATCCCGCCGGAGAGGTGCTCAAGCAGCCCGTCAAGGATATCCTCACCGAGCTGGGTATTGAATATGAAGATTTCGGCATGAACGAGGGGGATCCCCGGGATTATCCCATTTTCGCCGTCCGGGCCGCCAGCGCCGTGGTCCGCGGGAAATGCGACCGGGGCATCATCCTGTGCGGCACGGGGGTGGGCATCTCCATCGCCGCCAACAAGGTCCGCGGCATCCGCTGCTGCTGCTGCTCGGACTGCTACAGCGCCAAAATGAGCCGCGCCCACAACGACGCCAACATGCTGGCCCTGGGCGGCCGGGTCATCGCGCCGGAATTGGCCAAAATGATCGTGGAAACCTGGGTGAAGGCCGGGTTCGAGGGCGGCCGCCATCAGCGCCGGGTCGACATGTTCGCGCTGATCGAAGACGGGAAGCCGCTGGAGTAAGCAAAAAAACACCCCCCTTCCGTTTTCCCGGAAAGGGGACTGAAAAAACGAGGATACCATGGGCAAGCAGGAAAAGACCAACGCCATCCGCACGCTGGAGCGGTTCGGGGTGCCGCATAGCATCCACGATTACACCGCCTCCGGCGCGGTCAGCGGGGTGGACGTGGCCGCCGCTTTGGGAGAGGACCCGGCCCGGGCCTTCAAAACCCTGGTGACGGTGGGAAAAAGCAGGCAGCACTACGTGTTCATGATCCCCGTGGCGGAGGAGCTGGACCTGAAAAAGGCCGCCGCCGTCTGCGGGGAAAAGGCCGTGGAAATGATCAAAAGCAAGGATCTGCTTCCCCTCACCGGCTACGTGCACGGCGGCTGCAGCCCCATCGGGATGAAAAAGCCCTTCCGCACCTTCATCCACCGCACCGCCGAAGGGTTTGACACCGTCCTTTTCAGCGCCGGGCGCATCGGCCTCCAGGCGGAATGCAGCCTGGAGGGGCTGCGCAGGGTGCTCCCCGTGGAAAGCGCCGATCTGACCGTGTGACCCCCGCTTCCCCTTCGCCGCCCTCCGGCGGCTTTTTTTGTTATAATTCGCCGCCTTGACAGGCCGCCGTTTCCATAGTATATTCAGGTTGACATCTGTCTACATCTTTGCGCAGGGAGGATATTTCCATGAAACGATATGCCGCGCTGTTCCTTTTCCTGGTGCTTACGTTTTCCGCCGCCGCAGCCCGGGCAGACCAATACTTTCCCAAACGGGCGCCGGTGCCCGACGTATCGGCGATGGAAGCGCCGGGAAAAGCCCTTGCGGAAGAATACGAAGCGGAAGATGCCGTTGCCTGGGCCGACGCCTTCGTGCTGTCTCCCCTGGTGGGGTGGGATCTTGAGGACGCCCGGCTGTGGACGGAGCCGGATACGACCTGGCAGGGCTGGGAGCCGGTGAGCATCGTGCATTACAGCTTCCCCGGCGATCTGCGGCAGGATCCGAACGGGCGGTCCCTGGGCCGCATGAATCGGGACGGCTGCCTGGCCATCCGCCTGGATGGCACCCTGCGCAATTTCCAGCTGGATTGGAAACGCGATTCCTACGTCGGACTCATCGACCTGGAAATCGACGAGGAGGACCTCGCCATTGACGGAGAGGGTCTTCCCCGCGATGAGGATTATCCCGCCTGGGAACAGGCGCTGTTCGCCTTCATGCAAAAATGGGAGGAATTTGCCGAGCCTGCAGCCGTTCCCCACATGATCGGCCTGCAGCTGACCAACATCAAATTTCTGCTGGATGAGGAACAGGATATCGAGCTGCTGATCCTGGAATATAAACTGGAAATGGACGATGGCTTTGATCATGACCCCTATCTGGTCGTGCAGGCCGCGCCGGAGTTCCGCGTGCTGCAATACGGTGAATGCGTGGGCTGACCCGCCGGCAAAGTTTACAATTTCAGGGGTTGACATTGTTGGTGGACATTTGTATACTATTGGTAGACGATCGTCACCTTAATGGAAAGGAGTCCTTCTCATGCCCGAACGTCAGTGCACCGAAGCGGAATGGAAAATCATGGAGCTTTTGTGGAACCGCGCGCCCCGGCCCATGAGCGAAATCACCAAAGAACTGGAGCCCGCCACCGGCTGGAGCCGCCATACCGTGATTACCCTGCTCAAGCGCATGCAGGAAAAGCACACGGTGGCGGTGGACGAAAGCGGGGACGTGAAAATGTATTCCCCCCTGATCACCCGGGAAGAGGCCAGCCAGATGCAGACGAAAAAGCTGCTGAACCGCGTCTTTTCCGGCAAGGCCTCGCTGCTGATCAACCATCTGGTGGACAGCGGCGAAATCACCCTGAAGGAAATGGACGAGCTGATGGAAATGCTGCACAAAAGCGAAAAACGATAACGGAGGTGTGCCATGCGTACCGCCACGGTCTATAATTTTCTCATCGAGGCCAATATCATGGCCTCCCTCGCCATCCTGCTCATGATCCCCATCCGGAAATTCCTGCGCCCCAGCCTGGGCAGCCGGGCGCTGTGCTTCGCCTGGCTACTGGTGGCCGTGCGGCTTTTGTGCCCCATCGCTTTGCCCAACCCCTGGATTGATGAAATCAAGACCCCCTACAACCGGGACCCCGCAGCCGTGCGCCCCATCGCCGGGCAGGTGAAGGTGCGCCTGGAGGATGCGGTGAACGATCTGTTTAACCGGCGTCTGGCACAAGCGCCTACCGGTCCCATTGATAAAACCATGAAGACCGACGCCGTGCTGCGGGGGCTGTACGAGGTGCGGGACGGCTTTTACGACGGCCGCACCGCCCATACCCTGATGAACCTGTACGTCCTGGGGGCCGGGGGCGTCGCCGCATGGTTCACATTCGCCAACGTGCGCTTCCGGAAGAAGCTCAAGAAGGGCAGGGTCGAGGCCCTGAGCGGGGAAGCGCTGGAACAGTACAAGGCCCTGTGCGCCGAAAAGGGCGTCCGCGCCCTGCCGGTGTATCTCACAGACCCCTTGAGCAGCGCCTGCCTGGTGGGGGTGATCCGGCCTTACATCGCCCTGCCCCTGGCGGCGGAGCAGGCCCAGGCGGAGCAGATGCTGCGCCACGAAATTTGCCATTACAAGGCGAAGGATCACCTCTGGACGCTTCTTTCCCTGCTGTGCTGCGTGATCCACTGGTTCAATCCCCTGGTATGGATTGCCGCCGCCATGGCCCGCACGGACCGGGAGCTGCGCTGCGACGACAGCGTGACCAGGAACATGGACGAATCGGGCCGCCGGGCATACGCCGAAACGCTGGTGCGCGCCGTGGCAAAGCATTCCGCCCCCGGCATCCCCGTGCTGGCCACCGGCATGAGCATGACGGGAAAGAAAATGAAGCTGCGCGTCGGCGGCATCCTCCGGGGCGGAAAACGGGTCCGCGCCTTTGCGTTCGTTTTCGTCCTCACCGCCTGCGTGCTGCTGGCGGGGGCCTTCGCCACGGCGGAAATGCCCTATGCCCGGGCCCCCATTCCCGAATCCGGGAATAAAAACGAACTGAAAGACACCTTCTCCATCACAAATGCCAAAATCACCAAAGAGCAGGCCGTCGAGATCGCCAAGGAGGCCTGGAGTCTCCCGGCTCTGGGGGTGGATGCGGAGGGTGCGGAATGGATCGTGGAACGGGACGCCGAAAGCTTTCGTTTCAGGCCCTGCTATCGCGTCACCGCAATCCTGCCGGACGGCAACAGGCTTGCCTGCTCCGTGAACACGGACGGCAGCGGCGTCAGCGGCTTTGACAATGTGGAAGCGATTTACATGCGAGATGAAATGACAGGCCCCGCCCCCGCGGAAAACGACGCTTACCGCCAGGAGCTGAAGGAATTTGTGTATGCCTTTGCCGAAACCGTGGAGCCCGGCGTCACCGACCACTTCGTATCCTGGACGGATTACGGAAATGAAACCGACGGCGATGTGACCTACGCGCTGTTTGAAGCCTGGTATGACGACCATGAACAGGGCGACGCCCCCGACAGCAAGACCATCGTGGTCCAGATCACCCCGGTGGTGCGCATCATATGGTATTTCGATGGCGTAGGTTAATCCTCTGCACAAAAAACCCGGCTGCACGTAGCATGCAGCCGGGATCGTTTGTTTTTTCGGGTTTATTGCAGCGCTTCCTGAAAAGCCTCGAAAAATTCCGGGCAGGCCCAGGTGCCGCAGGCGATGAGGCGCTCGCCGTTCACCGCCATCTGGATCACGACGCCGTTTTCCAGCTGGATCAAAAGCGACCGGTTGCTTTCCCCGCCGCCGGAGCGCAGGAACTGGGCGTTTTCGGTCAGGATCCCGATCAGCCGCCGGGCTTCGGCAGGGTCGTTCACCGTGCCCATACCGCTGAGCTCCAGCGCCACCGCGGAATCCGCCCGCAGGGTATCCGCCAGGGTCTCCCGACCCATCAGCGCCCAATCGCCGAAGGATACCCGCTGGAACACCCGCATTTTCCCGTCCACCTTCGCGGCGGCCAGGGCGCCCCGCATGCCGCGGACGGCGTAGACCGTTTCTCCCTGCGCCGCCGTGTTGGAGCAGATGCCGTCCGTGCCCGCCAGGGCGGGTTCGCTGGTAAAGGTATCCACCATGCCCAGCGCTTCGCCCAGCAGCTCATCGGAAATGGCGGTGGGGTTCGTCAGCAGCCGGTAGTAGCTGCCCTTCACGCCCACCAGGGGGAAATTCCCGCCAGAGGCCGGGGCCCAGATGCTGCGGTAAGAAGGATTTTTGCTGGCCTTGATGCTGATGCTGCCCTGGGGCACATCCCACGCCAGCTTTTCCCCCACCTGCACCTGCCCGGCGGGCTGGGAGGTCAGCAGCGGCGCTTCCTTCTGCCCGCCGATCCGGGGCAGGAAATAAGCCGCCGCCCCCGCCAGGATCACCAGCGCGCACAGCGCCGGGGCCAGCCGGCGCAGGGCAAAGCCCCCCGCGTGGCCCTGTTTCGCCTGGGCGGCACGCAGGATTTTTCTCTTCAGCTGTTCATCCGCCTGAAGGCCGGTGGATTCGGCCAATTCGGGCAGTTTTTTCAGCCTTTCCTCCACGCTCTTCATTGGGCGCCACGCTCCTTCAATATCTCTTCCAGTTTCTTCCGTCCCCGGCTGAGCCGGCTGGAAATCGTGCCCTCCGGCACCTTCATGATCTGCGCGATCTCGCTGATGCCGTAGCCCTGATAGTAATGCAGCAATATCACGTCCCGAAAATCCGTGGGCAGCCGGCGGATCGCCTGCATCAGCTCCTGCCTTTCCAGCCTTTCGTCCATCCGGTCCGGGGCGGGGGTCAGCTCCATAGCCGGGCTGCCCAGCACCACGCGCTTTACCCACGCGGCGCGCCACAGATCCCGGCATCGGTTCAGCGCCACCTTCAGCAGCCACGCCTTTTCCTTGCCTTCCACCAGCTCCGGCGCGCTCTGCAGCAGGCGGACGAAAACATCCTGGGTCACATCCTCGGCCTGCTGCCGGTCGCCCAGGTAAAAGTAGCTGACCCGGAGCACATCGTTGGCGTACTTCTCATACAGCGCCTCAAACTGCTCGTCGCTCATGCGGCTTCCTTGGATCCGCTCACTCATACAACGACGTTCCCTTCCCATTTCTTGCACGGTTGCGAAAAAATTCGCGGCTTTTCCAGCCGCGTTTCATTATACCCCACCAGGCCGCCCCGGGTCAAGGCCCGGGCAAACGCGGAAAAAGGCCGCCCGGGCGGAAAAACGCCGGGCAGCCGAAAGGAAACCGGGCTTATTGCATGTTGAAAACATAGAGGGCAGCCGCCTCACCGGCGATCCTGCCGAACACCACGAAATCGGCCACGGCGTTGCCGCCCAGGCGGTTGCCGCCGTGGACGCCGCCGGTGACCTCGCCCGCGGCGAAGAGGCCGGGGATGGGCTGGCCATCGGCGTTCAGCACGTGGGTCCCGCTGTCAATGGACAATCCGCCCATGGTGTGGTGGATACCGGCGGTGACCTTCACCGCGTAGAAAGGCGCGGTATCCAGGGGCGCGGCGAAGCTGGTGCGGCCGAAGTCCGGATCGTTCTTTTCCGCCACGAAGCCGTTCCATTTTTCCATGGTGGCCCTGAAAGCGTCGGCGGGGATGCCCAGTTCTTCCGCCAGGGCTTCATACGAATCGCCCTTCAGCATCAGGCCCCGGGAGATATAGCCCTGGATGACGGAGGAAGCGTCCACCATCTTCTGATCCACCACCAGCCAGGAGAAGGAGCCGGGCTGGGCGATCTCTGCGGCGGAAACCACGTCGCGGGTGCCCACTTCGTCGATGAAGCGCTCGCCGTCGGCGTTCACCAGGATGGCGCCGTCGCCCCGCAGGCCTTCGGTGATCAGGGAAGCGGTGTCCGCCTGCACGGTGGGATGGATCTGGATCTGGTCCATATCCACGGTGGCGGCGCCCAGCGCCTGGGCCATCAGGATGCCCTGGCCCTGGATGCCGGAGGCGTTGGTGGTCATGAAGCCCGCCAGCTCGGGCTTATACTGCACCACCATGTCCAGATTCGCGCCGAACCCGCCGGTGGCCAGGACCACGGCCTTGGCGTTGACGGTAACCTTGTTGCCGGATTTGCCCTCGGCCTCGATGCCCAGGGCCGCGCCGGTATTGTCGGTAAGGATCCTGGTGGCGGTGGTGTCCAGCAGCAAGGTGATGTTCTCCCGCTCCGTCAGGGCCTTTTCCAGCCGCGGCACCACATACGCGCCCACAGAAACCACCTTGCCCTCGTCGTTCACCGGGCGGTGGATGCGCTTCACCGACGCGCCGCCGAAGGCCGCCACGTTGTTCAGATCGATGCCCAGGGTGGACAGGTATTCGATGGCATCTTCGGTGTTGCATACCATCGTATTCACCAGGTCCGGATTGTTCAGCGCTTTGCCGCCGATGAGGGTATCCAATTCGAACAGCTCCGTGGAATCGAAGTACCCTTCCGGGTTCTCCTGATACGCCGTCCACTGCTCCCGCACCGTTTCGGCCAGCATCTGGATCTTTTCATTATCGGAATAAGCTTCGGCGGCTTTCAGGGTCTTTTCCACGCCGGCGGCCTCGCCGAATTCATTCTTGTCCTGATAGACGGTTTTGGCGGCGTTCATGCCGCCGGTGGATTTGACGGAATTGCCGCCCACGGCGGGCTGGCTTTCGATCACCACGACCTTTACGCCCATATCCGCGG
This sequence comes from Clostridia bacterium, assembly GCA_017620455.1. The sequence continues at coordinate 8,959 of JAFZQK010000049.1, read as the reverse complement.
CCACGATGGCGGCGGTCATGCCCGCGCCGCCGGCGCCCACGATCACCACGTCCGCTTCCAGCGCCACGTCTTCCGCCTTGTCGGTAACGTATTCCCGCATGTAGTCGTTGGCGTTCACGCCCGCGGCGGTCAGGGCGGCGATGGCGGCCTCGATGACGGCTTTGCGGGTGATGGAGGCGAAGGTGGCCCCGGTGTAGGTGTCCACGATGCCGTTGGCCTCCACGAAGGCCTCCGGCCATTCCGCCACGATGTTGCTGCCGATGCCCTGGGTTTCATTGGGGCCCTCGATGTCCACGATGGTAATGACGCCGTCCGCCAGGGTGACGGTAACGGTGACGTCCCCGCCGAAGCCCTTGGCCATGCCGGTGCCGGTCACGGCGGTAGTCTCCGCGGTCTCCGCCAGCGCGGCGGACAGGCCGCCCAGCAGCATCACCGCCGCGATGAAGATTGCCAGCATACGTTTTGCCATATCGGTTCCCTCCCATACTGTATTTTCCGATCCGATCCCGGAGCGTTCAAAAAGAGACGGAGAAAAACGCCTGGACACGCAGCAGCCGGGGCGTTCGCGCCTTTCTGAAGCATTTGGATCTGATCACAGCTCCATTATACAGAAGAATGCGAAAAAGCGCAAGAAAAAAGCGCCGAAAATATCGGCGCTTCCTGTTTGCGGTTTTTGTTAATCCACCGTATAGGGCAGCAGCGCGATGGCACGGGCGCGCTTGATGGCCTCGCTCAGCTGACGCTGATGCTTGGCGCAGTTGCCGGTCATGCGGCGGGGCAGGATCTTGCCGCGCTCGTTGATGGAACGGCGCAGACGGTTGACATCCTTATAATCGATGTATTCGATCTTGTTGACGCAAAAATCGCATACTTTACGGCGGGGGCGCTTGCCGCGGGGACGCGGGCGCTTTTCGCCACGATCTTCAGACATGATTGTTTCCTCCTTCATTCAAGATTTCCGTAAGGCATCAGAAAGGCAGATCCTCATCCTCCACCTGCACGAAGCCGCCGCCCTGGGGCGCGGAGCCCACGTTCGCGTTCTGCTGACGGGGCGCGGCCGCCGCGGGGGCGTTATAGGCGGGCGCTTCGCCCGCTTCTCCCCGGGGAGTCAGGAATTCCACGTCGTCCGCCTGTACCTCCAGGCTGGCCCGGGCAGTGCCGTCGTTGGCCGTATAGGCGCTGGCGCTGACCGTGCCCACCACGGCCACCTTGCGGCCTTTGGCGAGATACTTGGCGCAGATATCGCCCAGCTGGCGCCAGGCGGTGATGCGGAAGAAATCCGCTTCCGGCTGGCCGGCCTCGGCGTTATTGCTGCGGCGGCGGTTCACGGCGATGGTGAAGGAGCACACGCTGACGCCGCTCTGGGTGGTGCGCTGCTCCGGATCGCGGGTGAGGTTGCCGATCAAAAAGACCTTGTTCATGTTCGCTCCTCCCGTTTACTCAGCGGCAGGGGTTTCCGCGGGCGCTTCTTCAGCGGCAGGCGCGGCTTCGGCAGCGGGGGCTTCCTCTGCCACGGGGGCAGCGACGGGAGCGGGCCGCACGGCGCGGGGCTTGATGCCCACTTTGCGCTCGATCTGCCGAATCACCTGATAGCGAATGACGCTTTCGGAAATCTGAAGGTTGCGCTCCAGTTCCTTGGGAAGCTCAGCCTCGCCCTGGAAGTTCACCAGCACATAGTAGCCCTCGGTTTTGTAGTCGATGGCATAGGCCAGGCGGCGCTTGCCCCACTCCTCCACCTTGTCCACGCTGCCGCCGTTGCCGGCGATCAGATCGTTGAACTTGGCGATCAGGGCCTTGCGCTCTTCTTCCTCCACAGCAGGATCGATGATGTACACCACTTCATACTTGTTCATTCTTTTCACCTCCTCATGGACGTATGGCGTCCTGTCCAATGCAGGACGCAAGGATGTGCCAATTAAGAATTATAATCGAACCCGAAAGAATTTGCAAGGGTTTTTTCAGAAAAATCAGGGCATATTTCCGTTTTTTCCGGCCGTTTTTTCCCGTTTGTTTTCAAAACAGGCCATCTCCGGCGCCACCCCCGGGCCCGTCAGCCCCCGGGGCGCCGCCGCCCGAAGGAAATCCGTCCTGCAAAAAGCGTCATTCATGCAGCAGCCGTTCCTTTTCCAGCGCTTCCTTTTTCCCGTGGATGCGGCCCAGGGCGTAGGTGAGCACCGTGGCAGCCAGCAGGTTGATCCAGCCGATCCGGGAAGGATTGATCGAATTCAGGATGCCGATGAGCAGATTGGCCCCGCCGATAACCGCCAGCATTTTTCCGATCCGGTCCAGATGCCTGATCCGGGAATCAATATCGGAAAACAGATCGAAAGGCCCGTCCGCGGTCTTTTTGCGGAAGTAGACCCAGGCGATCATCCGGCCCACGTATTCCGCCCCGGTCTCCTGCATGAACTGGACGTAGCTTTCATCGTAGGGATGCATTTCCAGCCGCACGGCGTATTCCCCCGGCTCGCACCGCACGAAATGATAGGAGCAGAAGCCCACGCTTTCCAGCACCCAGCCGTTCATGGCCATTTCGTTCAGCCAGTCTTCTTCTTTTTCAAAGCTCCACACCCAGAAGAATTTCCGGATCGTTTTCCTGTTTTCCATCTTACATGTCCTCCCCCAGGATCCTTTCCCCGTTCCGCGCCAGTTCTCGCAGGCGCTTCACTTCGTTTTTCAGAATGTCCTTTCCCTTTTCCGTCAGCCGGTATTCCTTCCGGCGGCTGCCGTCGTCCACCGGCAGCTGGATGATCCAGCCCTTGTCGCACAGCGTGTTCAGCGCCCCGTACAACGTCCCCGCCGCCAGGTGCACCCGCCCGCCGGACATTTCCTCCGTCTGCTGCATGATGCCGTAGCCGTGCCGCGGCGCATACAGGGACAAAAGGATATAATACGTCGCTTCCGTCAGCGCCAAGGTATCCTGCACGTTCCTCACCTCCATCGGTTCCCGTTATATCGATGTCCGATATATCGTAACATGATTATATCGCAGCCCGATATAGTTGTCAACCCCTTTTTTGATTTTTCCGCACAAAAAAACCGGGGCGGGATTTCTCCCGCCCCAGCTGGGTGCCGATGATGCGATTATTTGTTGTCCTCGGTGACGGCCTGGGCCGCGGTCCGGCCGGAAACGAAGATCTCCACGATGGCGTTGCCGCCCAGACGGTTGCCGCCGTGGATGCCGCCGGTGACCTCGCCCGCCGCATACAGGCCGGGGATGATCTGGCCGTCCGTGTTCAGCACGTGACGGTTCACATCCACCTTCACGCCGCCCATGGTGTGGTGAGTGGAGGGGGCCATGAGACGGATGGTCAGCAGGGTGTTGTCCAGATCGTAAGTATCGGGCAGATACTTGCCGTTCTCATCCTTTTCCACATTGCCCACCGTACGGGAAGCAATGCCCTTGCCCACGTCGGGATATTCGCCAAGGCCCATGACCGCGGCGTCGTAATCCCGGATGGTCTGGATCACCACGTCGGGATCGGCGGCAATGCCCAGCTCGGCAAAGAGCGCGGGCAGCTCGGCGATGGTGCGGCGATAGTAACGGCCGGGATAATCGCCCTCAGCCAGCTGCATGGGCGCGGGCATGGGCTGTTCCTTATTGTAGAATTCCAGGAACACGCCGGGCGTGCCGTTGACCACCATGCCGTTGCGGAATTCGGCCAGGGACAGCACGTCGCGTTCGCTGCCTTCATCCACGAAACGGTGGCCGGTGTTGGGGTTGATCCAGCAGGCGTAGTTGCCGCCGCCGAAAGCCAGGTTGCCGTTGTCCACCCAGGAAATGGGCATCAGCTGGGTGAAGCCCATGCCGGTCACGTCCGCGCCCACGGCCTGGGCCATGCGGATGCCGTCGCCCACCAGGGCGGAACGGTTGGTGGTCTTGGTGGAAGCGGTCAGATATTCCTCGGACCAGTACACGTTGTTTTCCAGCACCATGGAGATGTTGGCGGCGTATCCGCCGGTGGCCAGGATGACGCCCTTGGTCGCCCGGGCGGTCACTTCCGTACCGTCGTACCGGGTGGCCTTCACGCCCACCACGCGGCCGTTTTCCGTGATCAGCTCGTTGGCGGTGGTGCGCAGCATGATCTCATTCTGCTCGTTGGCCTTGATGGTGCTCATGGGGGCCAGGAAGTAAGCGCCCCAGCGGCCCTGCTCTTTGGTGAATTCATTTTCACGATACCACAGCGCGCCGATCAGGGTCTGCTGGGAATCCTCGTAGAACGCGGCGCCCTGGGCTTCCAGCCATTCCTTCAGGCCCTGGCCGCCCAGGATGAACTGCTTCACCAGATCCACGTCGCCGTAGATCCATTCGCTGCCGTCGGCAGAGGGACGCAGGCCGCCGTAGTAGGTCTGGAAGATGTGCAGGTTCAGGGTGGAGAACAGCGTGAGCTTGCTTTCGTCCATGCCGGAAGCCAGCTTGGGCGCGGCCCAGGCGAAGTATTCCTTGATTTCCGCCTTCAGGGCCTGCAGCGTGGGCAGGTATTCGGCGTGCACGCCGTGCTTGCTCAGCTCTTCCGCGTCGCCCGCCACGAACTCGTGGGTCTTGTAGTATTCTTCGTCGAAGGGCTCCTCGCTCCAGTTCAGGATGATGTTGAGCTCCTTGATGCAGCCCTGGACAGACTTGACCTTGTCGTAGGTTTCGCCGTTGAATTCATACATGCCGGTGGTGGCGTCGGGATCGTCGGGATTCCACACCAGATAGGGCATCACGCTCTGATACTGGCCGCCGGACACCAGGGTGTTGCCGCCCACTTCCGCGTTCTTTTCGATGACCAGCACGGTGTTGCCGTCCTGGGCGGCCTGGGCCGCGGCGGCGATGCCGGCGCCGCCGGCGCCCACCACCACCACATCGAACGTCACGTCGATGGGATCCTGGGCCGTATGCTCCACCTTGGCGGCCTTGAAGGCTTCCAGGTTGGTGCATTCCGCCTGCTGGGCGGCGTCGTTCACCGCGCTGCGCAGGGCGCGGGCGGAGAAGGTGGCGCCGGAAACGCCGTCCACGCCGGAGCCGCCCGCTTCGATCATTTCGGGGATCATGATGTCGAAGGCCACGTCGCCCACGTGGGCGGTTTCGGTGCTGTTCACCACTTCGATGTTCTCCAGCTTGCTGTCGCTGAAGGTAACCTTGAAGGTGCTCACGCCGTTGTAGCCTTCGCCGGAGACTTCGTATTCGCCGGCCTTGAAGCCGATCTCAGACGCGGGCTCGGCCGCGCCTTCGCCCTTGGCCTTGGCGAACGCGGCGGTGAGGCCTTCCTTCACGGCGCTGCGGGTCACGCCGGCGAAGGTGGCGCTGGTCATTACATCCGCGCCCAGATCATCCACCTTGGCGATGGCTTCTTCTTCGCCCAGGCCGATGAGCTGCTCCTTCACGGCGTCGGCGATCACGCCGCCGATTCCGGGGGTCTCGTCATGGGATACTTCCAGCGCGGTGATGGCCTTGTCGTCCACCGTCACCGTCACCTTCACGCCGCCCATGAAGCCGTCGCCGGAGCCTTCGTACGTGCCGGGAACAAGCGCGCCTTCCGCGGACGCGATCCCGATCACGCCCAGGGTCAGGCACAGCGCAAGGAACAGAGCAACGAGTTTTTTCATAATACTCCTCCTCCACTATTTGAAATGGACGCACGCGCGCCCTATTCAGGTTCTCCGTTTTTTATCATACCAGAAGTGCAAAAAGATTGCAATAGATTTTCCGTATTCCCGCCGCTCCCGGCGCAATTTTTGATGCGTTTTCCCGCCGGTTTTCTCCACGAAAAAAGGAAGGCTCCGGGCGGGGCCTTCCTTTGGTTTCCAGGCAAATCTTATTTTTCCAAGGCCTTGTAGGTGCAGGCGGCCAGAGCCGCGCCCGCCAGAGGACCCACGATGAACACCCACAGGCTGGCCAGCGGCGCGGTGTTGCCGATCAAAGCCGCGGCTACGGCGGGGCCGATGGAGCGGGCGGGGTTCACGGAGGTGCCGGTGAGGCCGATGCCCAGGATGTGCACCACCACCAAGGTCAACCCGATCACCAGGCCGCCGAAGGAGCCGTGATTGCCCTTTTTGCTGGTGACGCCCAGGATGGCGATGACGAAAATGAAGGTCAGCACGATCTCCACGATCAGGCCGGCCAGGACGTTTCCGCCCACGCCCGCAAGCCCGTTGGCGCCAAAGCCGCCCGTCATGTCCGTCACCTTGCCCAGGCCGAAGATCAGCGCCAGGATGCCGCTGCCGGCGAAAGCGCCCACGCACTGGGAGATCACGTAGCCCACGAATTCCTTCACGTCCATGCCGCCGGTGAGCAGCACGCCCAGGGACACCGCGGGATTGATGTGGCAGCCGGAAATATTGCCGATGGAATAGGCCATGGCCACGATGGTGAGGCCGAAGGCCAGCGCCGTGAGCAGATAGCCGCTGCCCGCCGCCGCGTCGCAGCCCACCAGCATGGCCGTGCCGCAGCCCAGGATCACCAGCGTGGCCGTGCCGATGCATTCAGCCAGATACTTTTTCATAGAAATTGCCTCCTTTGCTTTTAATCGTCGGCGTCTTTCCCTTCGGGAGCCGCCGACCCGGCCGACGGCCCTGCGGGCCCGTCGCCTGATTATTATACCATAATCGTCGGCGTCTTTCCCTTCGGGAGCCGCCGACCCGGCCGACGGCCCTGCGGGCCCGTCGCCTGATTATTATACCATAATCGTCGGCGTCTTTCCCTTCGGGAGCTGCCGACCCGGCCGACGGCCCTCCGGGCCCGTCGCCTGATTATTATATCACGTTGTTCCTCCGCTGACAATAGGATTATTCATATTTTCGTAATATTTTTCAATATTTTCTTAATATATACAAAAAGCGTCGGCACCCCGGCGCGGCATCCCTCATTCGCCTTCTTCCAGCAGGCAGGGATAAAGGCTGTAATCTACGGTGCCGCAGATCCCCTCCAATCCACCGGGGACCAGAGGCGCGGCCATCAGGCAGTCGATGTGGGGCAGGTGCACGGTAGGCCCGGGCAGAATGCCGTGATCCGCCGCCGTTTCAAAGCCCCGGGCGCGATAGTTCCGGGGATCCCCCTCCACGATGGCCGCCCGGAAGCCCAATGCCGCGGCCTTTTTCATGCCGTATTCCAGCAGATCCCTGGAGATATGCCGCCGCTGCAGTTCCGTTTTCACCGCCACGGGCGTAAGCAGCAGCAGCTCGTTTTCGTGCTTCCCCTCCAGGGGAAACCGGGAAAACATGGCGTACCCGATGATCGCGTCCGTTTCATCGGCCATCATCAGTTCCAGTTCGGGCACATGATACCGCCTCGCCCGGATCTCCTCCACCAGCCGCCGCACGAATCGCCCTTCCCGGGCGGAGTCGTACTCGGCAAACACCCGCTCCACAAAATCCAGCGCGGCGGCGCGGTGCTTTCCGGACACCGTTTTGATGATCCTTTCCATGCGCAGCCTCCTTCAGCCGTCCCGGAACACCCGGTCCCGCTTGACTTCCTTTTCCTCGATCTCGATCCCGTGCCGGGTGCTCCGCCGGGTGGTGACCCGGGCCAGCAGCCGGTAAACCATCACGATCAGAAACACCGGGACCAAAATGATCAGGATAAACGGCAGGATCACATCCATGCTTTCCTCTCCTCTCATTCCTCCGCGCCTTCCCTGAACAAACGCCCCGCCAGTTACCCGGCGGGGCGTGTGCTGAAGTACGATCAGAACTTCAGGCTGTTGATCTTGATGGCGGGGCCCATGGTGCTGCTCATGTACAGCGACTTGATGTAGGTCCCCTTGGCGGTGGCGGGCTTGGCCTTGATCACCGCTTCCATCAGGGTGGTCATGTTCTCCACCAGCTTGTCGCTGTCGAAGGAGACCTTGCCGATGGGGCAGTGGGCGATGGCGGTCTTGTCGATGCGGTACTCCACTTTACCGGCTTTGATCTCCTGGATCGCTTTGGTCACGTCCATGGTCACGGTGCCGGATTTGGGGTTGGGCATCAGGCCCTTGGGGCCCAGCAGACGCGCGATGCGGCCGATGGTGCCCATCATGTCGGGCGTCGCAACGCAGACGTCAAAGTCGAACCAGTTCTCGCTCTGGATCTTGGCCACCAGATCGGCGTCGCCCACGATGTCGGCGCCGGCGGCTTCGGCTTCCTTGGCCTTGTCGCCCTTGGCGAACACCAGCACGCGCACCTTCTTGCCCGTGCCGTGGGGCAGCACCACCGTGCCGCGGACCTGCTGATCCGCGTGCCGGGGGTCGACGCCCAGGCGGATGCTCAGCTCGATGGTCTCGTCAAACTTCGCTTTCGCGGTCTGCTTCACCAGCTCGATGGCCTCGGCGGGATCGTACAGCTTGGTAGAGTCGATCAGCTTTTTGCTGTCGGTATATTTCTTGCCGTGTTTCATCTTTCATTCCTCCCTGTGGTGTTAACGGCGCTATGTCCTCCCACAAATAATCCTTGAGGGTTGTTCCTTCTTTTTTACTCGTCGGCCACGGTGACGCCCATGCTGCGGGCGGTGCCCTTGACCATGCTCATGGCGGCCTCGATGGAGGCGGCGTTCAGGTCGGGCATTTTGGTGGTGGCGATTTCGCGCACCTGCGCCTGGGTCAGCTGGCCCACCTTGTCGCGGTTGGGACGGCCGGAGGCAGTGTCGATGCCCAGCGCCTTCTTGATCAGCACGGGGGCCGGAGGCGTCTTGGTGATAAAGGTGAAGGAACGGTCGGAATACACCGTGATCACGACCGGGATGATCAGGCCTTCCTGCTTGGCGGTGCGGGCGTTGAAATCCTTGCAGAAGCCGGGGATGTTGACGCCGGCCTGGCCCAGAGCGGGACCGATGGGGGGAGCGGGAGTCGCCTTGGCGGCAGGCACCTGCAGCTTGATGAACGCGGTAATTTTCTTTGCCATGTTGGATGGCACCTCCTTAACAAATGTGGTAATGGCGGCAGCGTCCCGAGGCGCTGCCTCCCACGGGAAACGGGAGCGGGGCGGGAATCAGGCGCTT
>JAFZQK010000048.1 GCA_017620455.1 Clostridia bacterium | reverse complement strand
TGCTGGCTTACGCCAATTTTTTGTTCACCCCCAAGCACGATTACGGCATCTGCTCCATGGTGAACCTGTACTGCCAGCCCAAGGATTCCGTGGACGTGCTGGCGGTGGGCACGTCCCTGGCCTACGCGGGCATCAACACCAACGTACTGTGGGAGGAATACGGCGTCGCCGCCTACGACCTGTGCAGCGCCGAGCAGCCCTTCTGGGTAAGCTACTATACCATCAGGGAAGCCCTGAAAACCCAGCATCCAAAGGTGATCCTCCTGGACGCCAAGCCCGCTATTTACACCCGGGATTATTCCAAGCGGGGCCGCACCATCCTGTCCACTTTCGGCATCAAAGGGATCGAAAACCGCGTGGGGGCCATCCTGGCCTGCGTGGAAAAGCCCCGGGACGCGGTAGGCTACATCCTGGGGCTGCCGGAGGTGCATAACAATTACGCCAAGCTGGAGGCCAATGATTTCGTATTCCCGCCGGACAACGGCGGGCGGGGCGCGAGCTGGAAGGGCTATATCGAATCCGACGCGGTGGAGCATCATCAGAAGCCCTCCCTGGTGTGGAACAGCGTGCGGCGCAACATGAACGACCGGGAAGAGGAATACGCCCGGAAGATTTTTGAAATGTGCAGGGACGAGGGCATCACGATCCTGCTTATCGGCCTGCCCAATCCGGATTACGCCAACGACCATATGTACTACAACGCCCTGTGGTCGCTGGCGGCGGAGTATGGGATTTCCGGCCTCAACTACAACGATCCCGGCATGCGCTTCGGTCTGCGCTATTCCTCCGACTTTGCCGACTGGCAGCACCTGAACGTGAAGGGCAGCGTTACCTTTACCCGCAAATTGGGGCAAGACCTGAAAGCAATGTTCGATTTGCCCGACCACCGGGGCGATCCGTTTTATGCGTCCTACGATGACTGTGCGAAGCAGTGGTTCGATCAGTATACGACCTTTGAATCCTCAAAATGGGAGGAGCATCCCCTTCCCTGGTTTGAAAGGTAGCGTTTTCCCGCCCCCCTTCCGAGAAAACCGGTCTAAGGGTCAGCGAAAATGTAGCAGAACGGAGTTGAAGAACATGAAAGCCAACATGCTGGAATACCTGGAAGAAACGGCAAAACGCCTGCCGGACAAGACCGCCTTTTACGACGATCACGAAAAAATGACCTTTGCGGCATTGCTGGAAACAGCCCGAAGCATCGGCTCCCGCCTGGCGGAGACAGCCGCCCCCCGGCAGAGCGTGGCCCTGCTCATGGACCCCCGCAGCATCCGCAACATCCCGGCTATGTTCGGCGCGCTGTACGCGGGCTGCGCTTACGCGCCGCTGGACATCGCGATGCCCCCCGAAAGGCTCCGTTCGCTGCTGGACCTTCTGCAGCCCGCCGCGGTGCTGGCGGACGAAAAGGGGAGCAAGGCGTTTCAGGGCTGCGGTCTTAGCGGCGTTCCCCTGATCGCGTATGACGACGCCGTTTCGTTTGCCGTGAACGAAGAAAGGCTGGCCGCAATCCGCAGGCAGGCCAGCGTGTACGATCCTATGTCCATCCTCTATACTTCCGGCTCCACGGGCATCCCCAAGGGCTCCATCCAGACCCATTTCAGCTATATCCACTGGACGGAGGCCACCGTGGACATGTACGGGCTGACAGAGGACGCTGTGTTCGGCAATCAGTCGCCGTTCTTCTACGCCAATTCCATCCTGGAAATCTTTCCGCCGGTCAAATTGGGGGCGACGGTGTATCTGCTGCCCGCCGGGGCGCTGACCTTCCCCAGAAAATTCATTTCCTGCCTTCGGGAACAGTGCGTCACCTGCCTGTGCATGACGCCCTCCAGCTTCATCAGCGTGGTGAACGGCGGCGTGCTGACGGCAGGCTGCCTGCCCGAACTGAAATGGGGCATCATGAGCGGCGAATCCATGCCCTGGGACCCCCTGAAGGTCTGGATGGACGCCACGCCGGGCGCCGACTGGTGGCACTTTTACGGCAGCACGGAAATGTTCTCCGTGGCGGTGGGCAAGGTGGACAAAAACCATCAAAGCGGCGACCGGCTGCCGGTGGGGAAGCCCTTTTCCCTGGCGCATATCCTGTTCCTGGACGATAACGGCGACGAGGCCAGGCCCGGCGAACCGGGGGAAATGCTGGTGTCCAGCCCTTGGATCGCCAGCGGGTATCACAGGGACCCGGATCGCACCGCCGCGTCCTGGGTGGTGGATCCTTTGAACCGGGGCTGGCAGGAGCGGTTCTTCCGGGGCGGAGACATGGGCTACATCCGGGAGGACGGGCAGCTGATGGTGCTGGGCCGCAAGGACGCGCAGATCAAGCACATGGGCTACCGCATGGAGATCGGCGAGGTGGAGGCCGCCCTGCAGCAGATTCCCGGCTGGCGGGAGGGCTGCGTGCTGTTTGACCGGGAGAACGACAGGCTGTGGTGCTTCTATACCGGGGATTTGCAGGAAAAAGAAATCAAGGCCGCGCTGAAGGAGCGTCTGGCCCGGTACATGCTGCCGGATCAGTACGTGCATTTGGACGAAATGCCCTACACCGCCACCATGAAGCTGGACAGGAACCGGCTGAAACAGAGAATGAAATGATCGAGAAACAGGCAGGAGCCGTCTTGCCTGTTTTTTTTATTGTCCCATTCACGGTCCGTTCACAGACGGGGCTGATTTTTTTACGGTTTGTTTTCAAATTTCCCAATTTCTGCGGGTGACTTTTTGATACAATATCCTTGCTTGAAAAAGCGTCAGTCCCAACGAATCAGGAGGTTCGATTCAGAATGATCAGAAAAACGATAGCCTTGATTGTTTCCTTGCTGCTGGTGTGCAGCCTTTGCTTTACGGGCCTGGCCGAAGGGAATCAGCCCCCTGCCATGCCCGACGGCTTCGCGCCTTCCGAAGGCGGCCCCGGCGGGATGCCTCCGTCCGGCGACTTCGGCCCCTCTGAGGGCGGGCAAGGCGGCATGCCTCCGTCCGGTGATTTCGGTTTCTCCGAAGGCGGCCCCGGCGGCTTTCCCGAGGGCATGACCCCGCCGGAAGGCGGCTTCCCCGGGTTCGGTGGCGGCCAGCAAGCGGAGGGTCAGATCGGCTCCTGGTCCATGGGCGATGAGAACGACTACGCCTACGACGCCGCGCTGTACGTGACGGCGGAAGGCGTGGACGACGCCAAATCCGCCATGGGCCGCGCGTCCTCCGGCAGCTTTGACGATCATTCTGCATCCGATCTGGTGCTCAGCGACGGCGCATCCGGCCACAACGGCGTCATTGTGGTGGACGCGGATTATACCGTTTCCGGCGCGAAAATCGACCTGATCACCGACGCCGACGGCACGGACACCTGCGATTTTTCCGGCAAAGGCACTGCCGTGGCGGCGTTCGGCAAGGCGCATGTGACGCTGGAAAATTCGGAGGTGCATACTGCCGGCGTGGCCGCCATGCCCATTTTCGCGGATGGCGGGGCAGTGCTTACGGTGATCAATTCCCGTCTGCAGTCCGACGGCGGCACGCTGCATAAGGATTACCTGAATACGCCGGATCAGAAGCTGATGGTAGCCCCGCCCTGGATCCTGGGCATCATGGGCACCTCCCGGTGCCTGAACCTGATGGGCAGCGGCACCACCGTCAACGTCCTGGATTCCGAAACCTCCGCCGGGGCCTGGGCCGTCTTGTCCACCGACGCGGGTACCGATATGTATCTGAACGTGTATAACAGCAGCCTCACGCTGAACAACGCCGACGAGAGCCTGCATCCCCTCCAGGCGGAAGGCGGCCAGATCACGGAAACGCTGGACAATCCCTATACGGAAAACTACGGCAGCGGCTACGGCACCTTCGTCATCGGCGGTGCCGTGGAAACCTTCGCCGGGGCGGACATCCGCGTGGGCACCTACGCCAACATCTTTAAAGGCGGCCAGGC
>JAFZQK010000047.1 GCA_017620455.1 Clostridia bacterium | reverse complement strand
GGCGATATCCCACCAGGACCCGTGGATCTGGCCCTGGGGAATGGAATAGGGGCTCTGCGCCAGCAGGGCGGCCAGGCCGGGGTTGGCCTGCACGGCGTCGGAAGCCTGAGCGGCGATGTTGGAGGGACCCCAGGCCAGGGCTTCAAAGCGTTCCATCTGGCACTTTTCGCCGGTCAGGTACAGGGCCAGCTGATTCAGGGCCGCGGCGCGCACGGCGTCCACCTGGGGCTTCACGCCCAGCAGCTTGCAGCCGTTGAAGGAACCGAGATGATAGAGCTGACCGTCCACTTCAAAGGAAGGCAGATCGGCAACGCCCATGTTGTCGCCCAGGATGCCTTCCACGGTGGTGTAATCCCAGGTGCCGGTCACGACCACGGCGGCGCCCTGCGCAAATTCAGCGCCAGAGCCAGAGGAAAGATGATAGGGAGAAGAAACCAGCTTCTTCATGCCCTTCACGGCGATCAGGCCCTGGGGGCTGTTGAAGGTGTCGTGCACTTCGATGAACTGGCCGTCGGAATCGGTGGTCCATTCGGAGACGCAGCCGGCGCCGAAGAAGAAGGAGGCCAGATACCAGGCGCTGGTGCCCATTTCAAAGGCGAAATACTTTTCAGCGTTCTCGCAGTCCGCGATGATGGCTTCCAGAGAGTCCACGTCTTCATCGGGGATGATGCTCTTGTCGTAGTAGAGGAAGTAGCCGTTGTCGGCGGTCAGGGGATAGGCGTAAATGGCGCCGTCGGAGGTGGTGGCAGCCGCAACCACGCCGGCCGCGTTGTTCACGGTGACGAAGTCGCTGGCGCGTTCGCCCAGGCGGGCCAGGGCGCCGGCTTGCACCAGGCGGGCGAACTGATCCTGCGCGAAGCAGAAGATATCAGCGCCGGCTTCCACGTCGGTGATCATCTGGGTGGCGGCGTCCGCTTCGGAAACGGGCTCCACGGTGGCGTTGAAGATGATCCCGCGGCTGTTGTCTTCGTTGAAGTTTTCGATCTGCTGACGGGTCAGATCGGCGATTTCTTCGGCCACCCAGATGGTGACGTCATATTCGCCTTCCAGATCGACGTCCTCGGCGAAGGTGGGCAGGGCGATGGTCAGCGCCATCACGCATGCGAGCAGAGCGGCAAGAAACTTTTTCATGGGAAATCATCCTTTCTCATTTTTCCACATGAAACAACTCCTTTGAAATCGGGATGCGGATCCATGTGGTTTCTTATCGGGTACATTTTAATCTCCTTTATCGGATTTGTCAATATTTTTTTATTGGTAACCGGAAAACACATGAAATAGGATAAAAGCCGCTGTTCACTGTATTTTTGTGGAAAAAAAACGCATGCCGGGACCGGACGGTTCCCAGCATGCGGCAGGCGGCGCGGAGAGAAAAAATCAGCGCACGGAATTGAGCATGGCATCGTCGATCTTGCCCCAGGCGCCGTTGCCCGCGCCCTGGCATTTCACGTATACGCCCACGGCGACGTCCGCCCCGGCGGGCACGGAAAAGACGGGGGTGGAGGCGGTGTGCCAGTCGTTGTAATAGGTGATCGCAAGAGGCGCGGTGGCCGCGGTTTCGCCGTTCACACGGACGTACGCGTAAATATCCGTATCGCCGCCGTCTCCGCCCATGATGGAAACGGTGAAGCGGTAATTGCCCCCGGGCAGGTCCTTCACCTGCTGTTCCAGGGTGAATTCCACGCTGTCCCGGGCGGCGCTCCAGAAATGGGCGTGCCTGGTGCCGGTAAGGGAATCGGATTTTTTGTCCTCGATTTTCAGCTCGTCGGTATGACCCAGGTCCGTGAACGTCCAGGCGCCGCTGTTCTCCTCGAAGCTGTAGTCGGCGAGGTAATTGTATTCCACCATGGAAACGAAGCATTTCGCCTCCATGCCTCCCGCCAGGCCGCGGATCTCATATTTCTCCGGGCCGGAATCGTGCATCTGCCGGTCCATTTCCTCGGTGAAATCCCAGGATACGGGGATCGCCTGACGGCTGTCGTCGGTCATGACGGCGTTCACGGTGTCCGGCAGGGAAAGGGGCGCGTTCAGATCGCAGATCAGGGATACGTCCTCCAGGGCGTCGGCCGTGGGCGCGATCTCGTTGCCCGTGCGCATGAGGGAGAACACCCGCAGGCTTTCCAGGGGATGGCCCTGGGCGTCGAAGAGGGCCTGATTGTCCACGGCGCTGCCGCCGTAATACTTACCCGCGTCGGCGGGATCGTAGGCCGCGGCGTAGCTGCTGGCCCAGCCGGAGCCGTACGCTTCCCACTTTTCGTGGTTTTCCTCCCAGCTTGCGCCGCCCACGGTGATCCAGGCGCCTTCCCAGTAAACCACGCCGATGCCCGCGCCGCCGGTGCGGTTCGCCACGGTATCGGTGATGGCCCGCAGGCAGTTGGCCTGGCCCTGGGGGGTGAAGGGATAATCCTTGATGATGCCGCCGCCGTCGCCGATGGTGTTGGCGGAAAAATCGGTGTCCCGGGCGGTGTAGGCGTAGGAAGTCTCCATCACCATCACCTTTTTGCCGTAGGCGGAGGCGATCTCCGAAAGAACCCGGGAAAGATTCTCCAGCGTGCCGTGCCAGTAGGGGTAATAGGAGGTGGCGAACACGTCGTAATCCACCTGGTAGTAATCCATTTTCTTGGCGTAGGAAAGATAGCTGTCCGCCTTTTCCGGATTGGCGAAATGCAGCGCCACCAGCGCGTCGGGATACACCTCCCGGGTGGCCTTCGCCCCCGCCTGCATCAGATACTGGATGTTGAACCAGATCTTTTCCCCGCACAGGTACTGGTTGGTTTCGTTGCCCACCTGCACCATGCGCACGTCCACCCCGGCGGCCTTCATTTGCTCCAGGCAGTCCTTCGTATACTGATAGACCGCTTCGGTCTTTTCTTCGATGGCCATGTCCTTCCAGGCCAGGGGCGGCATCTGCTTGCCCGGGTCCGCCCAGAAATCGGAATAATGGAAATCCACCAGCAGGCGCATGCCGTTTTCCGTGGCCCGGCGGCCGATCTCCGTGGCCGCGTCGATATCGCAGTTGCCGCCGCCGTAGCCGTTGCCGTCCTTGTCGTAGGGATGGTTCCATACCCGGACCCGGATTGTGTTGATGCCGCTGTCCGCCAGCAGGCGGAACAGATCGGTTTCCTGCCCGTCAAACCCGTAATACCGCACGCCGCTTTTTTCTTCGGCCAGGACGCTGGAAATATCCATGCCGAAAATGAAATCCTCCGGCAGGTTTTCCACCTTCTTCACGTACAGGGGGCTTCCTTCCTCCGCGCCGGCGAAGGACGGAAGGAGCAGCGACGCCAGCAGCGCGGCGGCCAGGATCACACGGAGCAGCTTCACGTTGGATTCCTCCTTTTTTATGGCATGTTCAGCAGCAGCCGGGCCGCGTCCACGGCCAGGCCGTCCACGGCGTTTTCCGCCTCCGGGTTATGCAGGGAGGACGCGCCCACCAGCAGGTAATAATTCTGCGCGTTTTCCTGCGGCGTTTCGTATTCGATGTATTCTTCGGCGACGCCGAAGCCGTCCGCCGCGCTGAAAACGGTGATCCCCAGGGGCACGCCCTCCCGGAACAAGGTGCATTCCTCCTGCAGTGCGGCGGGCAGCGGAGCGAACCAATCCCGGTAAGTATCCACGTCGGCGGCGCGGACGATATACAGATCGGCGCTTTTTATGGAATCGGCGCCCATCAGGGCGTAGCCGAAGGGCCGGACCTGCACCATCTTTATGCGGCCCGCCAGCTTTTCCTCCAGCTGCACCGCCATTTCCGTGGCCCGGGGCACCGGCGCGTTCACCCACAGCACGATCTTGTTTTCCGGGGCAGTATCCGTGATCCGGGTGAATACGAAGCCCCACACCAGCACGCACAGCATCAGCCACAGCAGCAGCAGGGGGACCAGGGAAAAGACGCGCTTAACCGTTCTCATGCAGCACCTCGTAATCGGCGATGAACTGCCGCCGGGTCCGGATGCGCAGGGGCGTTCCCTCGGGGATGTCCCGGGAAAGGCGCTCGTCCAGCAGCAGGGACACCGGCCCGCTTTCGGTGTTCAGCCGGACTTTCCGGACCCGGATGCTGCCGGGCACCTGAAAGGTGCCGCCCACCCAGGTCAGCGTGCCTTCCCGGGGCGCGGAGGGATCCTCCCGCAGGATGCCCGCCACATGGCGGTATTCTGCCCGGGCGGGACGGTATGCCAGGAAGTAGATCAGGATGAACGCCCAGCCGGACGCCGCGGACAGGATCAGCACCGGCGGGAACAGGGCGGCGGCATTGCCCGTGCGTACCCGGGTGCACAGATACGCGCACGCCGCCCAGCCGCAGAGCAGAAGGCCGCAGGCGAGGAGAAGGCTTCCCCGGGCGGCCCGCCGGCAGCGGCGCTCCAGCGCAGGGGTATACAGCGGTTGCAAGGGGCGGTTCCTCCTTGTTCGGATATCGGTTGGCCGGCCTTGCGCATCTATGCCGGCTGCTGAGGCCATTATATCATGCATTCCGGCCCTTGACAAGCAATGGGTTTTTGTGAGATAGTATGCCTACAGACAGATGAAAGAAGGGATCAGGCATGAAGCGGGCGATCTGCGTTTTTCTCACGCTGATGCTGCTGACGGGCGCCGTCGCGGCATACGGCGGCCGCGTACGGGAAGAAATCGCCGTGGACGGCGTTTCCTTTGCGGACGCAGCGGACGTATCGGACAACAATCGGGTGTTTTACGAGATTTTCGTGGGCTCCTTTTCCGATTCCGACGGGGACGGGGTGGGGGACCTGCGGGGCATCATCAACCGGATGGATTACCTGAACGACGGGGATCCCGCCTCCGGCCTCAGCCTGGGCGTCGAAGGCCTCTGGCTGACGCCCATTTTCCAGTCGCCTTCCTATCATAAATACGACGTGACGGATTTTTACCGGGTGGACCCGGCCTTCGGCACGGAAGCGGATCTGAAAGAGCTGATCGGCCTGTGCCATGAGCGGGGGGTCAAGCTGATCCTGGATCTGCCCATCAACCACACCTCCACGGACTGCCGCTGGTTCAAGAATTTCGTCAACGCCCATCTGATGCACAACCCGGACAATGACTATTACAATTTCTATCATTGGCTGGAGGACGATCAAAAGGCCCCCGCGGGGCAGCATTACGCCCGGGTGTCCAATCGGGCGCTGCGGTACGAGGCGAATTTCTCCGATTCCATGCCGGAGCCGGACTTTGACCAGCCCCTGGTGCGGCAGACGTTCCTGGACGTGGCGAAGTATTACCTGGCCCTGGGGGTGGACGGCTTCCGCTTCGACGCGGCGAAGTACATTTACTTCGGGGACAACGAAAAGAGCGCCGCTTTCTGGGAATGGTACATCAGGGAGCTGAAAAAAGAAAAGCCGGACCTGTATACCGTGGCGGAGGTCTGGGACGGGGACGGGGTCATCGACCGGTACATCCCCATGACGGACTGCTTCAATTTTTCCGCCAGCCAGGCCAGCGGCATCATTGCGGAAACCGCCCAGGCGGGGGACGTGAACCGCTTCACCGCCTACGTGGAAGCCCGGCAGAAGCAGCTTCAAGCCCTGCGGCCGGACGCCCGGGAGGTGCTGTTCGTTTCCAACCACGATATGGACCGGGCGTCTGGCTATCTGGGCATGTCCAACGGGCGGATGGCCACGGCCGCCAATCTGTATCTGCTGTCTCCCGGCTCGCCCTTCATTTATTACGGCGAGGAGATCGGGCTGCGGGGCTCCCGGGGCTCCGCCAATACGGACGCCAACCGCCGCCTGGCCATGGTGTGGGGGGACGGCGATACCGTGCATGATCCGGCGGGCGCCACCTACGCCAAGCAGACGCCCTATTCCGTACAGGATCTCAGGGGCATGCGGAGCAGCCTGCTCAATCATTACAAAAAGCTGCTGATGATCCGCCGGGCCAATCCGGAGATCGCCCGGGGCGAATATACCGCGCTGAAATTCACCGGCACCAAGCTGGGCGGCTTTGTCAGCGCCTGGGAAGGGAAACGCGTGATGGTGCTGCACAACACCACCAACGCCCCCCTGACGGTGGACCTGCAGGAGGTGAACGAAGCGGGCTTTACCCGGATCGTGGCGGTCGCCGGAGCGGGGGAAGCCGCGCTGGAGGACACCCGGGTGACCCTGGACGGGCAGACCAGCGCGGTGCTGCGCTGACGGGGAGGAAAGGAAATGCGGGAGATCAAAGGAAGGGACGCCGTGATCCTGGACGGCGAAATGCGCCGCCGGGAGCGGGACAACCGGGCCTACATGCTGCGGCTGGACCGGGAAAACCTGATGCGGAATTACCTGCTGGAAGCCGGGCTGTGGACCAGCGCGGATCTGCCGGGGCATATTCACGGGGGCTGGGAATCTCCCACCTGCCAGCTGCGGGGGCACTTTGCCGGGCACTATCTCAGCGCCGCGGCGAAGATCTGGGAGGCCACGGGCGATCCGGAGATCAAGGGCCGGGCCGACGCCATGGTGGAGGATCTGTACCGCTGCCAGCAGGCCAACGGCGACGGCTGGGCCGGGTCCATCCCGGAAAAATACCTGGACTGGATCGCCCGGGGCAAGCCCGTCTGGGCGCCCCAGTACACCCTGCACAAGACGATGATGGGCCTGGTGGACATGGCGAAGCTCGCCGGGAACAAGCGGGCACTGGAGATCGCGGACCGATGGGGCGAATGGTTCGACCGGTGGACAAGCCGGTTTGACCGGGAGCAGATGGACGATATCCTGGACGTGGAAACCGGCGGGATGCTGGAAATCTGGGCGGACATGCTGGAAATGACGGGGAAGGAACGGTACAGGCGGCTGCTGGAAAAATACTACCGGGGCCGGCTGTTCGACGAGCTTCTGGCCGGGCGGGACCCCCTGACCAACATGCACGCCAACACCACCATCCCCGAGGTGATCGGCTGCGCCCGGGCCTACGAGGTGACGGGGGAGGAAAAGTACCGCAGGATCGCGGAGGCTTATTGGAAATGCGCCGTCACCGACCGGGGCGCGTACTGCACCGGCGGGCAGACCTGCGGGGAGATCTGGACCCCCAAGGGGGACCAGCAGAGCCGCCTGGGGCGCAAGAACCAGGAGCACTGCACGGTATACAACATGATGCGGCTGGCGGATTTCCTGTTCCGCTGGACGAAGGACGTGCGGTATGCCGATTACATCGAACGCAATCTCTACAACGGCATCCTCGCCCAGGGGTATTACCGCTGGCGGGGCACCAACGGCTATCAGCCGCCTGAAAAGGGCTTCGGGCTCATCGCTTATTTCCTGCCGCTCCGGGGCGGCGATCACAAGGGCTGGGGCTCGGAAACCAACGATTTCTTCTGCTGCCACGGCACCCTGGTGCAGGCCAACGCCGCCCTGAACCGCTATCTGTACTATCAGGACGGGCGGGATATCTACGTGTGCCAGTTCTTTGAAAGCGAAGCGCGGTTTGAGATTGACGGCCGGCAGGTAAAGCTGCGCCAGCGCATCGACCGGCAGACCGGCTCCTTCCACCTGTCCAGCGATTCCGCCGGGCGGCAGAGCATCGGGGAGGTGACCTCCCGGGTGGTGAACAACCCGGAAGCGCTCCGGGTGGTGCTGGAGGTGGAAACGGACGCGCCGGCGTCCTTCCGCCTGCACGTGCGCCGGCCCTCCTGGGCGGGGCAGGGGGAAAGCCGTTTCCTCACCGCGGACCGGGAAGAATGGGAAACGGGCGGTCATTTCATCGTGGAATACGGAAAAACCGTTTGGTGCGAGCCCCTGGGCGGCGATCCCGGGCGGGTGGCGTACCTGTACGGCCCGGCGGTACTGGCGGGGCTGACGGACACGGAAATCACCCTGCATCCGGACCCCGCCCGCCCGGAAACCGCCCTGCGGCGCTGCAACGAAAGGGAATGGGGCTCCTGGACGGAGGAATTCATCACCGTCGCCGAGGAGAGGGCCGTGTATTTCGTGCCCCTTTATGATATCGGCTATGAGAATTACGCCGTATATTTCCGGATCGCCGGACGGTAAGCACGCGGGAGGTGCAGCATGGATTTTACGAAACTGGAAAAATACCTGGACGGGCTGCGGCGGGAGCACGTGCCCGGATGCGATATCGCCGTGTATCAGGATCATCGGCTGCTGTACCGGCATCAGGCGGGATACCGGGACGAAGCGGGCGAAAGCCCCGTCCGAGCAGACGACACCTATTGGCTGTATTCCGCCACCAAGCTGTTCACCACCTGCGCCGCCATGCAATTGATCCGGCAGGGAAGGATCAGCCTGGACGATCCGGTGGGGGATTACCTGCCCGCCTACCGGCATCTGACCGTGAAAACCCCGGACGGGCCGCGCCCGGCCAGGCGGACGCTGACGGTGCGGCATCTGATGAGCATGCAGAGCGGCATGACCTACGATCTGGAATCCCCGTCCGTGAAAGCGGCGCTGAAGGCGCGCCCGGACGCGGACACCCGGACGCTGGTGGACGCCATGGCCGGGGAGCCCCTGGAATTCGAGCCGGGGGAGAATTTCCTTTACAGCCTGAGCCACGACGTATTGGCCGCGGTGATCGAGGAGGCCGGCGGACAGCGCTTCTCCGATTACCTGAAAAAGCACGTCTTTTCGCCGCTGGGGCTTAAGACGATGGACTTTTCCATCCGGCGGAAGGAAAGGCAGAGCGCCCAGTATTTCTGGCATCCGGAGGAGGAGCGCCTGATCGCGTTTTCCAATGAAGAGAACCGCTATCGCCTGAGCCCCCGCTACGAAAGCGGCGGCGCGGGGCTGACGGGGGACGTGGAGGACTACGCCCTGTTCGCGGATGCTTTGGCCTGCGGCGGGGAAACGAAGGACGGAAAGGAGATCCTGGCGCCGGAAATGATCCAGCTATGGCGGGCCAACCAGCTGGGGCCCGTCAGCCGGGCTTCCTTCGATACCTGGAACCGCAAGGGCTATTCCTATGCCCTGGGGGTGCGCACCCGGGTGGACCTGGCCCTGGGCGGGCCGGGCAGCCTGGGGGAATTCGGCTGGGACGGCGCCGCCGGGGCCTGGACCATGGTGGACCCAGCCCGCCGGCTGTCCGCGTTCTTCGCCATGCACGTGCACAATCACCCCACCGTTTACGACGTGATCCACCCCGCGCTGCGCGCGCTGATTTACGAAGGGATCGACGCGCCGTGACGGAAATCATCGCCCTGAAGGTGGGGGACCTGCTGTGGCAGGCGGCGGCTGATTTTGCGGACAGCAGCGCCTGGCGCGCTGGGCCGTATCTGGCCCGGATGATGCGGGAGCGCGCCTTTCTTCCCTGGGAAAGGGTGTTCCTGGCCCGGGAGGAGGGGGAAAACGCTGGCTACTGCGCGCTGCTCAGGGACGACGAACTGCCTCCGGAGCACGGCTTTTTTCCCTTTATCGGCTTCGTGTACGTGGACGAACGGCGCCGGGGGCGGCGGCTGTCCGAAAAAATGATCGGGCATGCCGTGGCGTATGCGGGGAAATGCGGCTTTCCCCGGGTGTACCTGATGAGCGGGGAAAAGGGGCTGTACGAGAAATACGGCTTTCGGCCCCTGGGGGAATACGAAACGGTATTCGGCACGGTGGATCGGCTGTTCGTCAAAGAAACGAACGCATAAAAATACAGGCGGATCGATGCTTCGATCCGCCTGTCTGTTTGCGGTTGCGGTCAGATTTCCTGTTTGGAAGCCACCTTGTCGAACAGCGCGGTCACATTCTGATCGGGGGCTTTGTCCAGCCAGGAAACGATCAGCGCCGCCGCCAAGCCCATGAGGAAGCCGGGGATGATCTCGTACAATCCGGTGTAGCTCATGGCGATGAACCAGAGGATATCCACCGCGGCGCCGGTGACGATGCCGGCCACGGCGCCCTTGAAGGTGAGCCGCCGCCAGAACAGGGACAGCAGGATCACCGGGCCGAAGGCCGCGCCGAACACGCCCCAGGCGTTGGACACCAGGCTCATGATGGTGCCGCTGGCGGGGTTGGTGGCGATGAGCAGCGCCGCCAGCGCCACGATCAGCACCACCAGGCGGCCGATCCAGAACATTTCGGCGTCCTCGGCCTTGCCTTCGCGCAGGATGGGCTTATATACGTCGCTGGCAAAGGCGGAGGCGCTGGCCAGCAGCTGGCTGTCCGCCGTGGACATGGAGGCCGCCAGGATGGCCGAGAGCAGCACGCCGCTGATGACCGGCGGGAAGATCAGGCGCACCATCTGGATGAAGACGGTTTCCGATTCCTTTTCAGTGGCGGCCGCGATCTGGCTGCCCATCAGATGGGTGACGATGCCGGCAGCCACGGCGAAGCCCAGGATCAGCAGCGTCCAGGTGATGCCGATGCCGGCGCTCTTTTTGATGTCTTTATCCGAACGCACGGACATGAAACGGATGATGATGTGGGGCATGCCGAAGTACCCCAGGCCCCAGCCCAGGCCGGAAGCGATGTCCGTCCAGCTGGTGAACAGCTTCCAGTAGCTGCCGCCCGCCGGAGCGTCGATGCCCTGGCCGGCCTCGATCATGTTCAGCGCGAAGATCGGGGCGATGAGCAGCGCCCCCAGCATCAGCATGCCCTGGAAAAAGTCCGTCCAGCACACGGCGGAGAAGCCGCCCAGGAAGGTATAGGATACGATCACCGCCGCGGCGATGTACATGGCCGTGGTGGACGGGACGCCCACGATTGTTTCAAACAGCGTGCCGCAGGCCGAGATGCTGCTGGCGGCGTAGATGGTGTACGCCACCAGGAAGATCACCGCGCAGATCACCTGCATGGAGCGGCTCTTGCTCAGGAACCGGTTGGTCAGGTACTGGGGGATGGTGATGGAATCCTTCGCCGCGATGGAATAGCGGCGCAGGCGCGGGGCCTCGAAGATCCAGCTCAGGGCGTAGCCGATGGCCAGGCCGATGGCGATCCAGATCTTCCCGATGCCGAAGAAATAAATGGAGCCGGGCAGCCCCATCAGCGACCAGGCGCTCATGTCCGACGCGCCGGCGGACAGGGCGGAGACCCAGGGGCCCATTTTACGGCCGCCCAGGAAGTATTCCTTTTCGCCGCCGCTGCGCGTTTTGACGTAGAAGTAGACGCCGATGCTCAGCATAAAGATCAGGTATACGATGAATACGATCAGTTCCGTGTTCAAGAAAGCTCGCTCCTTTCTGTGGGGACGGCGGCCGGGACGATGGGCCCGCCGCCGGATGAACGATATAATTTTACAGGATCATGCAAAAAAATACAACCCGGAGCATGCCGGGAAACTGTTTTTTTTCGGTACGGAATGCCGCCGGTGCAGGACTGCCATAAAGAAATGAAGAAAAAAGAACGGCTCCTTCCGGAAAGTTTTTCGGATCCACCGCTTGACAAACGCGGGCAGGGGCTGTATAATTTCTGTATATTCATGCACGATAACGCATGAATACAATCCCAGGGACGGGACGGAGGGCGGCTATGAAGCGGGTATTCATCGACGGCAGCGCGGGCACCACGGGCCTGAGGATCGCGGAAAGGCTGGCGGCACGGGAGGATCTGACATTGATCCGTCTGCCGGAGGAGCTGCGCAAGGACCCCGCCGCCCGGAAGGACGCCCTGAATGCGGCGGACGCGGCGTTCCTGTGCCTGCCCGACGACGCGGCCCGGGAAGCCGCGGCCATGGCGGAAAACGAAAGCACGGTGGTGATCGACACCTCCACCGCCCACCGCACCGCTGCGGACTGGACCTACGGATTTCCCGAACTGACCGGGCAGAGAGAAAAAATCTGCGCTGCGAAGCGCATCGCCAATCCGGGCTGCCACGCCACGGGGTTCATTTCCCTGATCGCGCCGCTGACGGAGGCGGGGATCCTTCCCTCCGGCGCGCTGCTTTCCTGCTTCTCCCTGACGGGGTATTCCGGCGGGGGCAAGAAGATGATCGCGGAATACGAATCGGAGGGGCGGGACGCGCTGCTGGACGCCCCCCGCCAGTACGGCCTGGGGCAGACCCACAAGCATCTGCCTGAAATGAAGAAGCTGTGCGGGCTGGAAAACGCGCCGGTGTTCTGCCCCGTGGTGGCGCCGTATTACGCGGGCATGGAGGTGACGGTGCCCCTGTTCCGGGAACAGATCAATTCCAGGATGGAGGAGATCCGGGAGGTTTACAGAAATTATTACCGGACCGGCCTGGTACGCTTCATCGACTGCCCGGCGGAGGGGGGCTTCCTGTCCGCGGGGGCGTACGCGGGGCGGGACGATCTGGAAATCACCGTGGCCGGCAGCGGGGACCGCATCCTGCTGATCAGCCGGTTCGACAATCTGGGCAAGGGCGCCAGCGGCGCGGCCATCCAGAATATGAACCTCGCTCTGGGCATGGAAGAAACCGGAGGGCTGGTGATCGGGCATGGCGGCTGAGGTGAAGATCGACCCCATGACCGTCGGGGATTACGACGAGGTGCGCGCCCTGTGGCTGACCATCCGGGGCTTCGGCATCCGGGCGCTGGACGATTCCCGGGAGGATATCGCGCGCTTCATCGGCCGCAACCCCACCACCAGCGTGGTGGCCCGGGCGGAGGGGAAGATCGTGGGCTCCATCCTCTGCGGGTCCGACGGGCGGCAGGGGGCGCTGTACCACGTGTGCGTGGCCCGGGAATACCGCAGGCATGGCATCGGCACGAAAATGGTGGGCTACTGCATGCAGCGCCTGCGGGACATGGGGATCAACAAGGTGGGGCTCATCGCCTTTACCCACAACGACGCGGGCAACGCCTTCTGGAAGCAGATCGGGTGGAAGCAGTCCGACGTGAATTATTATGAATTTGTGCTGAATGAAAAGAACATCACGCGATTTATCGGGGAGGATCAGTAGCATGCGGAAGATTCCGGGGGGCGTAACGGCGGCGAAGGGCTTCTCGGCGGCCTGCTGCGCCGCGGGCATCAAATATCAGGGCCGGACGGACATGGCCATGATCGTAAGCGATTCGGACTGCGCCGCAGCGGGCACCTTCACCACGAATCTGGTGAAGGCCGCGCCGGTGGTCTGGGATCAAAGGATCGTGTATGAAGAAAAGAAGGCCCGGGCGGTGGTGGTGAACGCCGGCATCGCCAACGCGGCCACGGGCAAGGAAGGCATGCGGCTCTGTAAGCAGACGGCGGCGTTTACCGGAGAAATCCTGGGGATCCCGGAAAGCCGGGTGCTGCTGGGCTCCACCGGGGTTATCGGCCCCCAGATCCCCCTGGACCGGATCACCGCGGGGGTGGCCGCCATGAAGGAGACGCTGTCTTCTTCCCTGGAGGCAGGCACCGCCGCCAGCCACGCCATTATGACCACCGATACCGTGAACAAGGAATTTGCCGTGGAGTTTGATCTGCCCGGGGGGGACGGCAGCGTTCCGGTGCGTCTGGGGGGCATGAGCAAGGGCAGCGGCATGATCCATCCCAATATGTGCACCATGCTGGGCTATATCACCACGGATTGCGCCATAGACCAGGCCTTGCTGCAGAAAGCGCTGAAAGCCGCGGTGCAGGATACTTTCAACATGATTTCCGTGGATGGGGACACCAGCACCAACGATACCCTGCTGGTGCTGGCCAACGGGCAGGCGGGGAATACGCCCATCACCGCAGAGGACGAAAGCTACGCCGCGTTCTGCGAGGCGCTTTTCTCCGTCTGCCGGGATCTGGCGGTGAAAATGGCCGGGGATGGGGAAGGGGCTACCCGCCTGATGGAAATGCGGGTATACAACGCGGACACCAAGGACCACGCCCGGACGCTGGCCAAAGCGGTGATTGCATCCAGCCTGGTGAAAGCCATGGTATTCGGCAGGGACGCCAACTGCGGGCGCATCCTGTGCGCCCTGGGATACGCCGGGGCGCCGTTCGATCCGGAAAAGATCGAGGTGTATCTCCACGGAGAAAACGGGGAAACCCTCGCATTTTACGATAACGGCAGCGTATTGCCCTTTGATGAAGAAAAGGCGCTGGAAATGCTCTCCGGCACCGCGGTGCGCTTTTCCTGCAATATGAACATGGGCAAAGAGGAAGCCACCGCCTGGGGCTGCGATCTGACCTATGATTATGTGAAAATCAACGGGGATTACCGGTCGTGATCTCCCTTGGTTTCTCCGTTCTGGGGCTGTGATTGCCCGGAAGCGTTGACAGGAGTGTAAAGATCGGGTCCAGGGGGCTGGCCCCCTGGTTCAGGGGTTCGGGGGCTGAAGAAGCCCCCGAGAGGGTTCGGGGGGCTGAAGAAGCCCCCGAGAGGGGCTTGGGGGCTGAAGAAGCCCCCGGAAGAGAAAGGAAGGTCATGGCCATGGAAACGTCCTTTTCCAACGCCCAGCGGGCGGAGGTGCTGACCCAGGCGCTGCCCTACATCAAGCGCTACACCGGCAAGGTGGTGGTGGTGAAATACGGGGGCAACGCCATGGTGAACGAGCAGCTCAAGCAGCAGGTGATGGAGGATATCGTGCTGCTGTGGCTGATCGGGGTGAAGATCGTGCTGGTGCACGGCGGCGGCCCGGAGATCACGGAGCTTATGGACCGGCTGGGAAAGAAGCCGGAATTTGTGGACGGGCTGCGGGTCACCGACAGGGAAACGGTGGATATCGTGCAGATGGTGCTGGCCGGAAAGGTGAACAAGACGCTGGTGAACCTGCTTGAAATGAAGGGCGGCAAGGCCATCGGCCTGTCCGGCATGGACGGGCGGCTGATCGAAGCGAAGGTGAAGGACGAAAGGCTGGGGTACGTGGGGGAAATCACGAAGATCCATATCAAGCCCGTCACGGACCTGCTGAATAACGGCTACATCCCCGTGGTGTCCACGGTGGGCTGCGATAAATCGGGCAACGCCTACAACATCAACGGCGACACCGCCGCGGCGCACATCGCCGGCGCCCTGAACGCGGAAAGGCTGATCCTGATGACGGACATTGCCGGGATCCTGCGGGATAGAAACGATCCCGCCACCTTGATCCCAGAGCTGACGCTGCCCCAGGCGGATGAGCTGCGGCGGGAGGGCGTGATCTCCGGCGGCATGATCCCGAAGGTGGACTGCTGCGTGACGGCCATCCACGCCGGGGTAAAAAACGCGGTCATCATGGACGGGCGGGTGCCCCATTCCATCCTGATGGAGCTTCTGACCAATGAAGGCGCCGGCACATGGATCCGGGGAGGACAGCAATGACGATCATGGAAAAGGACGCCCAATACGTGGCGCATACCTACAAACGGTTTCCGGTGGAGATCGTATCGGGGAAAGGCTCCCTGGTGTGGGACAGCCAGGGGAAGGAATATATCGACCTGGGCAGCGGCATCGCCGTCACGTCCTTCGGGATCGGGGATGAAGCGTGGAAACAGGCGGTGGCTGCCCAGATGGACCGGGTGCAGCACACTTCCAACCTGTATTACACTTCGCCCTGCGCGGACCTGGCGGAAATGCTTTGCCGGCGTACGGGGATGAAAAAAGTGTTTTTCTGCAATTCCGGGGCGGAGGCCAACGAGTGCGCCATCAAGGTGGCCCGGAAGTACGCCCAGGACCGGTACGGCCGGGAGCGCCATACCATCATTACCCTGAAAAACAGCTTCCACGGCCGCACGCTGACCACCCTGGCCGCCACGGGGCAGGATCATTACCATGAGCTTTTTCAGCCCCTGACCCCGGGCTTCGTGCACGCGGAAGCCAACAATACCGCGGAATTGATCGCCCTGACGGAAAAGTATCCCACCGCGGGCATCCTGCTGGAGTGCGTGCAGGGGGAGGGCGGGGTGATCCCCCTGGAAAAGGATTACGTTCAGGCGGCGGAGAAGCTGTGCCGGGAAAAGGACATCCTGCTTCTGATCGACGAGGTGCAGACCGGCAACGGCCGCACCGGGGAGCTGTACGCCTACATGCATTACGGCGTGCAGCCGGACATCGTGTCCACCGCCAAGGGACTGGCGGGCGGGCTGCCCCTGGGGGCGGCGCTGCTGGGAGAAAAGGCGCAGGACGCGCTGGGGTACGGCGACCACGGCTCCACCTTCGGGGGGAACCCCGTCTGCTGCGCCGGGGCTATCAGCATCCTGAGCAGGATCGACGAAGCGCTGCTGCGGGAGGTCCGGGAAAAGAGCGCGTATCTTTTCGGCCTGTTCACCGGCGCGCCGGGCATCCGGCAGGTGACGGGCCTGGGGCTGATGATCGGGCTGAAAACGGAAAAGCCGGCCGCGGAGGTGGTGGACGCCTGCCGGGCGGCGGGGGTGCTGTGCCTGACGGCCAAGGATAAGGTGCGATTGCTGCCCGCGCTGAACATCCCCATGCCGCTGCTGCAGCAGGCAGCCGGGATCATTCTGGAGGCGTGCGCTCCGATCAAAGCATAAAATTTGTGACGAATCAGTGAATCCCGCTGTTTTTTGGCCAGCAGAAACAATTATCACATCACCGCCCCGCGTGGCCTGGAGCCAGGCGATCCTGGAAAGCTATTTCGGCGCTGAAGGCGGCGCGGAGGCCGACGAGGACTTCGGCGAGGACGAGTTTGAAGAAGACGAAGACGTGGAGTATTTCGAGTTCTGATCCGGAACCGTGACCCGACCCCGCCGCGGGCGGCAAAGCCCCGGCGGGGTTTCTTTCTGCGCGGAATTGTGGTATGATGGAAAAAACGCGCAGGAGGGCCCGGCATGGAAAGGCTGTATTATGACGACGCATATCTGACGGCGTTCGACGCCAGGGTGACCGCGGTGCGGGAGGACGGATGGATCGCCCTGGACCGCAGCGCTTTTTACCCCACCTCCGGGGGCCAGCCCCACGATACGGGAAGCCTGCGCTGGGACGGCGGAAGCGCCCGGGTGACGGACGTGGAAGCGGCGGACGGCGCCGTGTGGCACCGGACGGACGCGGCGCTGCGCCCCGGCACGGCGGTGCGCGGCGTCATCGACTGGGACCGGCGGTGGGACCATATGCAGCAGCACGCTGGGGACCATCTGCTGGCCGGCGCGATATGGCAGACGCTGCAGGGCGTGACGGTGGGGCTGCATACCGGAATGGAGGACAGCAGCATCGATATCGAAATGCCCGGCGGACGCACCCGCCTGACGGATGCGGAAAGAGACGATCTGGAAACGCTGGTGAACCGGCGGGTGCAGCGGGACGACCCCATCCGCTGCTGGTTCACTTCGGAAGAGGAATTGAAAACGCTGGCGCTGCGCAAGCGCCCCACGGTATCGGAGCATGTGCGGATCGTGGCGATGGGGGATTATGAAGCGGTGCCCTGCGGGGGCACGCATCCCAGTTCCACCGGGCAGATCGGGCCGGTGAAGATCCTGTCCGCCGCTCCGGCCCGGGGGCTGATGCGGCTGCGCTTCCTGGCGGGGATGCGGGCGGTCAGGTATTTCCAGGCAGCGGCAAGGTCCGCGGAGAAAACGGCGGCGGCCCTGTCCGCCCCGGTGCCCGACGCGCCGGAAGCCCTGAAACGGGAAAGGGACGAACAGAAGGAAAAACGATCCGATTTGGAAAACCGGCTGCTGGCGGCGGCCCTGGAAGTGCTGCGCGGCGGAAAGCGGGGAAGCGTGTACGCCGGGCAACTGCCCTTTGCGGACGCCGCGCTGCTGGTGCGGGCCGCGGGGGAGCTGATCCGGGAAAAGGACGCCGTTGCGCTGCTTTCCTGCCCCGGAAAGGCGGGCAGGGCGATCGTATTTGCCCGGGGAGAAAACGTGGACGCGGACATGGCGGCGCTTCTGCGCCAATGCGGCGGCCGGGGCGGCGGAAAGCCGGATCTGGCCCAGGGCCGCGCGCCGGACGAAGGCGTGCTGGATCGGGCGGCGGCGCGCCTGCTTCCATAAAAAAAGCCCCCCGGCGGGGGAAAAACAAACGCGGGCGGCGTCAGCTTTGGCCTTTTTCCATGGTGTCTGCGTGGATATCGAAGGCGGCGGAGGAGCGCAGGGGCGTTTCGTCCTCCCGCAGCGCCCGCACCTGTTCCCGGGTAAGCGCGGTGCCGGTGCCCTGGCAGGCGTAGCAGCGGTACAGGCACTGGGGGCACACGCAGGCGTTGTCTTTTTCGGAATGGACCATCCAGGTTTCTTCCTCGCAATGGGGGCAGTGGCAGCGCATGGGATCACCTCGGTTCGGCTTCGTGCGTCCAGTATAGCACGGAGCGAGGGGATCTGTAAAGCGCCGGGCGCGGCCCGCCGGTTGCCATTTTGGGAAGGATTGGATATAATAGCTCTGTTGAAATGCAGTGTGGAGGAACGGGTATGCTGGCCGTGTTCTATTTTGCGGTATACGTGGGCTGCGGGCTCATGATCGTGCGCTTCCTGCTGCCGGGAAAGGCCCCGGCGGTGCGGGCCTGGCTGGGCGCGTGCCTGGGCTGCGCGCTGATGATGTGGCTGCCGGCCCTGTTGGCGTTTGTCTTCCGTTTTTCGGTGACGGCCCATATTTTTGCGCTGGCGCTGCTGGGGCTGCTTACGGCGGCGGCCTGGTTTTTCAGGGCGGAGCGCCCGCTGCGTCCCCTGGGGGACGAGGACCGGGCGCTGATCAAAACCCTGCTGTGGGTGGCGCTGCCCCTGACGCTGATCGGGGCGTACCTGCAATGGACCCATATCCTCTGCCCGGCGGCGGACGGATCGCTGCATGCGGGGCAGAGCACCTACGGGGACCTGCCGCTGCACCTGGCCATTGCCACCGGCGCCCGGAACGCCGCGTTCCCCATGGATTACAGCATCCTGCCGGGGCAGAGGCTGGCCTATCCCTTCCTGGCGGACACCTTTGCCACCAGTTTTATGCTGCTGGGCGCGTCCCTGCGGTTTTCGATGGTGTTTACCGGCACGGTGCTCATGGCGCTCACCTTTTCCGGCTACTGCATCCTGGCCAGCCGTATGGCGGAAAGCCGGAAGGGCGCGGTGCTGGCGGCGCTGCTGTTTTTCTTGAACGGCGGGCTGGGCTTCCTGTACATGGTGGACATGCAGGGCGCGGTGCTGGGAGAGGCGGGGCCTTATTACGGCGCCATGGGAAACAATCAGCTCCAGAGCGCATCCGGGCTGTGGGAACGGATCGGGATCGTGCTCAACGGATGGTATCAGACCCCGGCGAACCATCAGGAATTCGCCACCTACAACCTGCGCTGGAGCAACGTGATCGCGGATATGATGGTGCCCCAGCGCACCACCCTGGCGGGCTGGGCCCTGGTGCTCCCCTGCCTGTATCTGCTCTATGATCTGCTGCGGCCCCGGGAAAGCTGGGGGCTGGCCCTGGACGAAGGCGGGGACGGGCCGACGGCGGTGTTCCGGCGGCGGAAAACGGACGCGCGCCAGGCGGCCCTGCTGGGCGCCCTGGCCGGGATGCTGCCCATGGTGAACACCCACTGCTTCCTGGCCCTGGGCCTGTGCAGCGCGGGATGGATGGCCTGGGATCTGATCCATAGCCGCCGCCAAAGGAAAGCGGCCCTCCTGTTCTGGGTGCTGTATGGCGGCATCGCCGTGGCCCTGGCCTCGCCCCAGCTGTTCACCTGGACCTTCGGCCAGGCGGTCGGGAACAAGAGCTTCCTGCAGTTTCATTTCAACTGGGTCAACAATACCGGAAACGGCCTGCGGGACGGATACCTGTGGTTTTACATCAAAAATATCGGGCTGCCCTTCGTCCTGATCCTGCTGTCGCTGCTGGAAAAGAATGAAAAGCGGCGTTTCATCGCCAGCGGCGCGTTCGTGATCTTCCTGCTGGCGGAGTTCATTCAGTTTCAGCCCAACGAATACGACAATAACAAGCTGTTCTATATCTGGTACATGCTCTGCGCGGTGCTGGCGGCGGATTACGCCTTCGCGCTGTTGGACAGGCTCAGGGGGCTGCGCGCCAGGCCCGTGATCGCCGGGATCATGTGCGTCCTGTTCTTCTCCACCGGCGTTTTGGCGGTGGCCCGGGAAATGGTGACCGACGAATATCATTTTTCCAAAGCGGACGCGGATGCGGCGGCCTGGGTGGAGCAGACGACGGAAGAGGACGCGGTGTTCCTCACCGGGGATCAGCATATCAATTTCGTTTCCAGCCTGGCGGGGCGGCGCATCGTCTGCGGGCCGGACACCTGGCTGCTCTATCACGGCTACGATCTGGCGGACCGGCACGCGGAGGTGGAACGCTTCTATGCCGATCCCATAGGAAACGGGGAGATCGTGGAAAAATACGGCGTGTCGTACATCGTTGTTTCCAATCAGGAATGGGGAAAATATCCCGTGAATACCGCCGCCCTGGACGCCCTGTACGCCCTCGCGTACGACCGGGACGGGATCCGGATCTACCAGGTGCTCCCGGACGCGCCGGAGGAAGGCAATGGTTAGGCGGTTTCTGCAGTACTCCCTGGATCATAACCGGCCCGTCCGGGTGCTGTTCGCTTCCGCCATGAAGTATAAGAACATCACCGTGGTGCTGCTGGAGGGAGACGCCGTTTCCTATCTGACCGCCGGGCGGAAAACGCCCCTGCAGGCGGACGTCGGCGATATCCTGTCCGCCTCCTATGCCCGGGGAGACGACGGGGACACCCTGCGCCATATGATGCAGGATTACGAAAAGCAGAACCGGCGGGGGGAGGAATGACGGCCATGCAGGAAAAGGGAAGACTGCGGGAAGCGCTGCGTTTCCTGCTCACGGGCGGCGCGTGCTTCCTGGTGGAGTTCGCGTGCCTGGTGCTCCTCAGGGACAAAATAGGCCTGGACACCCTGGCCGCCGTGCCCATCGCGTTCCTGATCTCGGTGATCCTCAATTACGTGCTGTGCGTGATCTGGGTGTTCAAAGGCGCGAAGGACCAGGGGAACGCCGCCAAAGCCGCGTTCCTGATCACCAGCGTGATGGGGCTTTTGCTCAACGAAGGGCTGATGTACCTGTTCCGCTTGCTTTTCGGGGAGGACGGGCGGCTGTTCACGGTTTTTGGGTTTGCCGTGACCATGTACATGGTGAATAAGGCGCTGTCCACCCTGATCGTGATGATCTGGAATTATTTCACCAAGCGGGCCGTGCTGAAACGCGGCTTTTTTGCCGGGAAGAAAAGCGGCTGATATACAGGCCGCGGGGTTCGACCCGATCAGCAGAAAAGCGAGGAGAAAAACGGGCCGTGAACGAATCCCGCATGCCGGTTTTTTGACGGATTGGCCCGGTACGACCTGGCGGCGGAAGCGGAAACGCAATGATTTTTTCCGGGATAGAAGAAAAGTGTGGGATAATTCCTGCCCGGGGGCTGTTCAAAACGGAAAAAACCGTGTATAATAAATCGGATGCAAACCCCGAATGCAATGCTAAGGAGGAGAAGAATATGGCTCTGGTTACTTCCAAGGAAATGTTCAGGAAGGCTTATGACGGCGGCTACGCCATCGGCGCGTTCAACGTGAACAACATGGAGATCGTGCAGGGCATCACCGAAGCGGCAAAGATGGAAAACGCGCCTGTGATCCTGCAGGTCAGCAAGGGCGCCCGCGCCTACGCCAACCACACCTACCTGGTGAAGCTGGTGGAAGCGGCGGTGAAGGAGACCGATCTGCCCATCGTGCTGCATCTGGACCACGGCCCCGATTTTGAAACCTGCAAGAACTGCATCGACGGCGGCTTCACCTCCGTCATGATCGACAAGAGCGGCCTGCCCTTTGAAGAGAACATCAAGGAAACCCGCCGGGTGGTGGAATACGCCCACGATCACGGCGTGGTGGTGGAAGCCGAGCTGGGCACCCTGGCCGGCGTGGAGGACGAAGTGAAGGTATCCGCCGAGGATTC
>JAFZQK010000046.1 GCA_017620455.1 Clostridia bacterium | reverse complement strand
CTGGCTGTCGGAGAAGTAGGCGGGCACGGTGATGACCGCCTGGGTGACGGGTTCGCCCAGGTACGCTTCCGCGTCAGCCTTCAGCTTCTGCAGGATCATGGCGCTGATTTCCTGGGGGTTGTAGTTTTTGCCGTCGATGTCCACCTTGTAGGTGGTACCCATCTGCCGCTTGATGGAGGAGATGGTGCGGTCCGGATTGGTGATGGCCTGGCGCTTGGCGATCTGGCCCACCAGGCGCTCCCCATCCTTGGTGAAGGCCACCACGGACGGCGTGGTGCGGCTGCCTTCGGCGTTGGCGATGACCACGGGTTCGCCGCCCTCCATGACGGCGACGCAGCTGTTGGTGGTGCCCAGGTCGATACCGATAATCTTGCTCATAATCAATTCCTCCTGTTTCTATCCGCGAATTTCAGTTTTTGCTTTTCTCTATGGAAAACGGCGCCGGCCGCTTTGCCCGATTTTTTATTCCGCCACCACTTTGACCATGGCGTGGCGGATCACCTGATCCCCCATTTTGTAGCCCTTCTGCAGCACCGCGCAGACGCATCCGGGCTCGCCCTCCTCCGGCGTGCCCTGCATGACGGCGTTTTCCAGGGCGGGATCGAATTTTTCCCCGGGGCGGTCGATGACCTCCACGCCCCGCTTCTCCATGGCGTCGCAAAGCTGTTTGTACACCAGTCTGACGCCGGTGAGCAGGCTTTCGTCCTGGCTTTCCTGCCCGGCGGCCCGCTCCAGGTTATCCACCACCGGCAGAAGCTGCCGGATGAATTCCCGGGCCCCGTCCTCGTAGGCCTCCGCCCGGGTGGCCTTGGTGCGCTTGCGGAAATTATCGAAATCCGCCTGCACGCGCTGGGCCAGGTTCAGGTATTCCTCGGCCTTCGCCTGGGCCTCGGCCAGGGGATCCACTTCCGGGGCCTGCGCCTCCTGAGCTTCTTCCGTTTCCTCCGGGGCGGGGGCTCCCTCCGGGATCTCCTCCCCTTCGGGGTTCATTCGTTCGCTGTCCTGCGGCATGGTCTTCTTCCTCTTTTTCTCTTTTTTCATTTTCCATCGCCTTCTATTCGCCCAGCATCTCCGTCAGCACCTGGCCGACGGCGCTCAGGGCGCTGAGCACCTGCCCGTAGGGCATCCGGGTGGGTCCGATGACGCCCACCGCGCCGTGATGATCCACGCCCACCTGATAGCTGGCCGTCACCACCGAGCAATCCGCCATTTCCGGCAGCCCCGTTTCCGGGCCGATCCGCACGGCGAAGGGCCGCCGGCTTTCCGCCAGCAGGGCCATCAGCTTCTCCTTCTCCTCCAGGGCCGACAGGAAGGCGCGGGCCTTTTCCACATCGGAATACTCCGGATAGTTCAGGATGTTGTGGCTGCCGCCCACGGTGAGGGTATCGGTGGCGGACTGGCGCTCCATCTGGGCCGCCAGATCGGCGATGCCCTGCAGCACCTGGGCGTCCCCGCCCATCTGCCGGGAGTAGGCCCCCAGCATTTCCTGCACTTCCTGCAGGGTGCGGCCCGCCAGATGCTCGGTGAGGGTGCGGGAAATGGCGTAGAGCGCGTCCCCGTCCAGGTTCTCGCTGACCCGGATCACCGTATCCCGGATGGCGCCGGTATCGGTGACGATCACCAGCAGCGCCGCCCCCCGGGGCATGGGCACCAATTGCAGCGTGGAAACCCGCAGCTCCGTCTGCTTGGGCATCATCACCACGGCGGTGTAGCGGGTGAACTCGCTGATGGCCTGGGCCGCGGTGGTGAACACGTCCTCCATCTGACGCACCCGGCGGGAGAAGAATTCCCTCGCCCGGGCGTCCGGCCGGGGCGGCTGATCCTCCAGCAGATCATCCACATACAGCCGGTAGGCCTTCACGCTGGGCACGCGACCCGCGCTGACGTGGGGCTGGGCCAGATAGCCCAATTCCTCCAGGTCGCTCATCTCGTTGCGGATGGTGGCGCTGGAGAGGCTGGTTTCATACTTGCGGGAGATGGTGCGGCTGCCCACGGGCAGGGCCGTCTGAATGTAATCGTCGATGATGGCGTGCAGGATGCGCTCCTTCCGCGCGTCAATGGGATGTACCGCCATAACGGCTTCCGCTCCTTTCCCTTCCGGCTTGTTGTTAGCACTCTCACTCGTTGAGTGCTAATCACGGGTATAAGATAGCACGATTCGGGGATTCTGTCAATAGTTCGGGAAAAAATATTTTGTCGGGGCATGAAAAAGCGCGGGAGGATCTTTCCCTCCCGCGCCGGTGAATCCTGCTAAACTGTGCGCGGCGCCCGGGCGCGCTTTTCTTATTTCCCCATGGGGTTCGTTTCGTCCCGG
Source organism: Clostridia bacterium (assembly GCA_017620455.1). The sequence continues at coordinate 14,204 of JAFZQK010000046.1, read as the reverse complement.
CGGGTGTGGGTGCTGCGGTGATCCCGGAGGAAGAACAATAGCCCGATCAGGCTTTTTTCGTAGGGGATAAAGCTGCCGTCGTCGATCATGGAAAGGATCTCGTCCTTTTCGGCCCAGCGGACGGCTTGCACCTCCTCGGGCTGCAAGCGCAGTGCAGACAAATCCACCTCCCGCGTCAGCAGGTAATAATCGTCAAACCCATGTTCCCAATGCACGGTGAGGGAAGGGCGAACATCGAATAAGTCGATCTCCAGCCCCAATTCCTCCCGGGTCTCCCGCTCCGCTGCGGTGCGGCTGGTATCCCCCATGGTGGCGGAACCGCCCACGCTGAAATCCCACAGATTGGACCAGCCGGTCTTGAAGGGCTGGCGCTGCTGGATCAGCATGCGCCCTTCGGCATCAAAAATGCACACGTGCACCACCAGCCGGTAGCACCCCGCCGGCACCTTCTCCCCCCGCACCATGGTGCGGCCCGTCTTTTCCCTTTCCGCGGTGTACAGATCGAACAGTTCCATCTTCATCCCTCCATCGTCAGCTCCACCGGGCAGTGGTCCGAGCCGAAAATCTCCGGGTGGATGCAGGCGCCCGTCAGCTTCTCCCGCAGCCGGTCGGACACCAGAAAATAGTCGATGCGCCAGCCGGCATTGTTTTCCCTCGCGTGGAAGCGGTAGCTCCACCAGCTGTACGCCCCGGCGGCGTCCGGGTGGAAATAGCGGAAGGTGTCGGTAAAGCCGCTGTCCAGCAGGGCGGTCATTTTGTCCCGCTCCTCCCGGGTGAAGCCCGCGCTGCGCTCGTTGGATCTGGGGTTTTTGATGTCGATTTCCCGATGAGCCACGTTCAGATCGCCGCAGACCACCACGGGCTTTTTCTCATCCAGCGATTTTATATAATGTAAAAACGCGTCCTCCCACGCCATCCGGTAGGGCAGCCGGGCCAGGCCGTCCTGGGAATTGGGGGTATACACCGTGAGGAAATAAAAGCCCGGATATTCCAGGGTGATCACCCGGCCCTCATGGTCGAATTCCCCGATGCCCAGGCCATAGGAAACGGACAGCGCCGGCATTTTGCTGAAGGCCGCCGTGCCGGAATAGCCCTTCTTTTCGGCGTAATTCCAGTATTGATGATAGCCCGGCAGGTCCAAACTGACCTGCCCCTGCTGCAGCTTGGTCTCCTGCAGGCAGAAAATATCCGCGTCCAGGGCGGAAAAGGCGTCCATGAATCCCTTGCCCAGGGCGGCCCGCAGCCCGTTCACATTCCAGGAAATCAGCTTCATTCGTGCTTCCTCGCTTCCGTATCACCGCCAGGAAACGATGTTTCCCTCCGGCATGCGTTTTTTCAGGGCGTTCCGGGGGTTCACCAGCACCGGATGCCCGCACAGGCGCAGCATGCTTTCGTCGCTCTTGCTGTCGCCGTAGGCAAAGGACGCGGCCCAGTCCGCCTCGATCCCGTTTTCTTCCAGCCATTCCTTCACCCGGCGCGCCTTTTCCGGGCCCTTGCAGTTGCTTTCCACGGCAAAGTCTTCCGTCAATTCCGTGCACAGCACCGCGTCAAAGCCCAGGGCCTCCGATACCAGACGCATATAATTGTCCGTGGAGGCGGAGACCAGCACTGTCAGATCCCCCCGCTCCCGGTGCTTTTGCAGCGCTTCCTTCCCGTCCCGGAACACGGAGGGCATCAGGACGCTCCGGACGAAATCCCCGGCCAGGGCCTTCCCGTCCTCCCGGGGAAGCGAACGCAGGAAGCGCAGGGAACGGGTCTTCATCTCCCCGTCCGTCATGCCGCCCAGCAGGTATTTCACCGTGCAGCAGAGGATCCCGGCATATTCCCGCCGGGAAAGAACGCCCTTTTTCCTGGCGAAGCGCACGAAGGAAACGATGCTGTCCCCGGGGATCAGCGTGCCGTCGAAATCAAACAGCGCCAGCGTCCGCCCCATGCCGGTCCCTCCCTTCGCTTGTCCTTGCATTCATGGTAGCACGCCGGTATCGGGCTGTCAAGAAAATCACACGGTTTCAATGCCCGTATCGCTCTCGATCACCTGCAGCAGCTCCTCCTGGTTCCCGTCCCGGGCGTTGATGTAGCTCAGATAATCCTGCCCGCCGTAGCTGCCGCGGAATTCCCAGCACAGCTTTTCGCCCCCGCCGGTGGGGATCAGGCACAGCCTCCCTTCCCCCGCCGCCAGCCGGGGGCTCACCCGCTGCCGGGCCTCCGCTTCCGTAAGCGACGGCACCAGCGCCCCCCGGGGCCGGTGGTTCTGCCAGTAGTTCCGGGCCTCGACCCCCACCACCTGGGCGGTGTCCATACGCAGCTGCACCTTGATCTGATCCGGGTACAGGATCGCTTCCCCCTGGGTGGCGGCGAAGGAGATCACCGCCAGGCCCTGGTACACCTGGAAGTAGGTGCTTTCCATATCCTCAAAGCCCCGGAGGGCAAGGAAGGCGAGGGCGCTGTCCCGGCACTGCTCCAGGCTCTTTTCCCGGGGGAAATCCGCGCTGTCCGGGGCCATCCACAGGATTTTCCCCCCGGTTTTGGTCACCGCCGACTGCAGCGTCAGCCCGTCTGTCCGCAGCGTGACGCCCCAGCAGGGGATGTCCCCGCCCATATCGGCCCCCGGCTCTGCCTGGGCCGCCCGGTCCGCCCCCAGGAAATCCCGGGCCAGGGCGAGGGCCTCCTCCCGGGTGACGGTTTTCTGCCCCAGCCCCCGGGCCGGGCCCGGATCCGCCGCATCGGAAAAGGGCCCGTCGTAGATCAGCGTGGGGTAAGCCACCCCGCTGTCGTAGACCGGGGCTTCCGCGTCCTCCGGGACGCCGTAGAAGCCTTCCTCCCCCTTCACCGCCCGGTCGGACAGGCCCGCCCGGGCTTCCTGCAGCGCCCGGGTACAGTCCGCGCAGGCGGCGGCCAGGCGCGTCAGCTGCTCCGCGTCCGCCTCCGTCATTTCATTGGCTCCCAGCAGCACGTTGGTGTAGTCCGTCACCTGATTGGCAAATTTCACCGCGCCCCGGGTGGCGGCGTGGTCCAGCGGCAGCAAGCTGATGCTGCGCTGCACCTGGGCCGCCCCGGCCCCCGCCCGGCCCAGATACCGCCGCAGGGCCGCCGGATCCCCGGAGAGGAGGGCCTTGTTCAGCATCAGCCCCACATCCTCCGTCTGCCGCAGGGCGGAGAGCACAGCCCCGTCGTAGATCTCCCGAAGCCTTGCCGTCAGCGCCCCGCTCTGCCGCGCCCCGCGGACGGCCGCCCCCGCCGCCGCCAGCAGCAGCACGGCCCCCAGCGCGATCGCCGCCCCTTTCTTCTTCATCGGCCATCCTCCTCCATCATACCGCGAAGCGGTGCTGCCCGATCACCAATCGCACCTCCCGGCTCCAGATCCAGGCGCTGGTGGCGGTGGACGGATTGTAATAGTACACGCAGCCGCCGGTGGGGTCCCAGCCGTTCATGGCGTCCCGGGCCGCCCGGAGGGAATCGCTGTCCGGGGTCAGGTAGATCTGCCCGTCCTTCACGCAGTCGAAGGCCCCGGCCTGGTAAATGACCCCGCTGACGGTGTTGGGGAACGCGGCGGAGCGCACCCGGTTGAGCACTACCGCCGCCACCGCCACCTTGCCCACGTAGGGCTCTCCCCGGGCCTCGCCGTGCACCAGCCGGGCCAGCATGTATACCTCGCTCTCCGCCTGGGAAAGGGCGGGAGATGCGTTCGTCAGGCGCACCCCCAGGGCCGCCGCCGTGGCGGACCCCACCACGCCGTCCGCCTTCAGGCCGTTTTTCCGCTGGAAATACAATACCGCCGCATAGGTGTCCGCCCCGAAGATCCCGTCCGCCGGGGCGGTCATGTAGCCATACTGCCGCAGCTTTTCCTGGATCAGCCGCACGTCCTCCCCCCGGTCGCCCCAGGCCACCGCCCCCAGGGCGGTTGCCCCGGACTGCGCCAGCAGCAGCGCCGCCGCGGCCACCGCCAGCAGCCTTTTCGCCCCCCATCTTTTCATCCGTCCGCCCTCCTTTCCGTCTCGCGCTTATTATGCGTCGTTTTTCCGGCTCAATGCAAAAGTCTGTATGGAAACCCGCTCTTTGCAGCCAAAGAGCGGATTCCCCCATACCCCCTCCCGAGAAAGCCATAAGGGGCGCCCGGGAAGAACCTGTTTTTCCTCTTTTCTTTCGGGAAAAAGCGGCGATTGTTACGATAATATGAATTATTCGCCTTGACATTGTTAAATAAATGAAATAAAATAGAGTGAAACCCTATGCACGCAAGCGTTTGGCCGCAGCCGGCCGACGATAGAATGGAGGATACAGCCATGCATGCCCGACTCACCCGCCTGACCGCCCTTTTCCTGGCGCTCCTGTGCGTTCTGGCCTTATGGAGCGGAAGCGCCGCGGCGGAAAAGAAGACCGTTGCTTTGTCCGCCCCCCTGACGCTGCGGAGCACGCCCTCCGAACAGGGCGAAGCCCTGGCGACGGTGCCCGCGGGGGACATGGTGGCGGTGATCAGCGAAATGGGCGAATACTGCCAGGTGGTGTACGAAGGCGTCACCGGCTGGGCGTCCAGGCAGGCGCTGGGCCTTACCGACGGCGGGACCGCTGCCGCTGCCCAGGTGCTGGTGAAAAGCAGCCAGGGCAATGAGGTCAAAAAGCTGCAAAACGCCCTGAAGGAGCTGGGCTATTATTCCTCCGCCGTAGACGGGAAATACGGCAACGGCACCGAAAAGGCCGTCTCCGCCTTCCAGAAAATGAACGGCCTGCCCCAGACCGGCGCCGCGGACGCCGCCACCCAGGCCCTGCTTTACGGCGGCGAAGCCAAAAACAGCCTGGGCGTTTCCACCGCGGCCGACGCCGGCTATACCGCGCTGCAGACCGGCAGCAAGGGCGCTTCGGTCCGGCAGCTGCAAACGCGCCTGAAGGAGCTGGGCTATTATTCGGGCAAGATCGACGGCGCGTACGGCAGCGGCACCGCCGCCGCGGTGAAGGCGTTCCAGAAAAAGCACGGCCTGTCCCAGACCGGGAAGGCGGACGCCCTGACCCAGACGGCGCTGTATTCCGCCGCCGCCCTGTCCGCCGGCGCTTCCGCAGCCGGTGCGCCGACGCCCACGCCCCTGCCCACCCCCACCCCGGCCAAGGCAGGCAAGGCCACCTATCCCTTCACCACCTATACCCTTTCCTCCGTGAACCTGCGCAAGCAGGCCTCCGTTTCCTCCGCCCGGATCCTCACCGTGCCCAAAGGCGCGGAAATCAGCGTGCTGTCCATCAGCGGGGACTATGCGAAGATCACCTATAACGGCAGGACGGGCTATATCGTATGGGATTACGCCCTGATCCCCTCCCAGTACCTGCCCGGCAAGGAGCTCAAGGAGGACGCCGAGGCGCGCCAGCATTACCCCTATCTGCAGTCCGGCTCCACGGGGAAGACCGTGGCGCTCCTGCAGGAAGCGCTGGCGGAGCTGGGCTTCTATACCGGCGAGGCAGACGGCGATTACGGCGCCAAAACCCTCTCGGCGGTGAAAGCTTTCCAGAAGAAGAACGATATCAAGCAGGATGGCATGGTCAGCCCCGAATTGCAGAAGCTGGTGTTCGAGGGCCGTCCCAAAAACAGCAAGGGCTCCCGCACGGAGATCAAGCTCCTGCCCGGCTACGAGGACGTCGACATGCGCTCCGGCGACAAGGGCGACCAGGTGACGCTGCTGCAGCAGCAGCTGGCCTCCCTGGGCTATTTTACCGGCACGCCCGGCCGGGTCTATGACAGCGCCACCGTCAGCGCGGTGAAAAAGTTCCAGAAGGATCACGGCCTGTATGTGGACGGCAACGCCGGGGCGAAAACGCGGCTGCTGCTGTCGGTGCTGGCCTCCACGCCGGCCCCCGCGGCAGCGCCTGCCGCCGCGCCTACCGCCGCGCCCGTCACGGTCATTCAGCCCGCGTCGACGCCCCTCACCGCCCAGAACGTCACCGTGATCCGCAGCGGCGCCCGGGGCGAAGCCGTGCGGCAGCTGCAGCTTCGCCTGATGGCCCTGGGCTATTATACCTGCACCGCCGACGGCGTTTACGACGCCGACGATATCCAGGCGGTGCGCGCCTTTCAGCAGAAAAACGGCCTCACCATCGACGGCGTGGCCGGGCTGATCACCCAGCGGCAGCTGTATTCCGACAGCGCCCTGCCCGCCACCACCGCGGCCCTGCCCGCCTCCGTCCTGGCCACGGCCACCCCGGCGCCTACCGCCACCACCGCCGTTCTCCAGGTTACGGAAACCCTGAAAACCGGCAGCCGGGGCGACACCGTCGTGCAGCTGCAGAACAGGCTCAAGGCCCTGGGCTACTATACCGGCGCGGCGGACGGCATCTACGGCGCCGGCACCGCCAGCGCCGTCAAGGCTTTCCAGCGGGCCAACGGCCTTACCCCCGACGGGGAGGCCGGGCCGCTGACCCTGAACAAGCTCTCCGCCGCAAAAGCGCCCGCCGCGAAAGCGACCTCCACCCCCGCGCCCACGAAAGCCCCCGCCGCCACGCTGCTCAAATCCGGCGACCGGGGCGCCGCCGTCACAGCCCTGCAGCAGAAGCTGACCGGCCTGGGGTATCTCACCGGCAATTCGGACGGCATTTTCGGCGCGGCCACCTACCGGGCGGTGAAGGCCTTCCAGAAAAAGAACGGCCTGTCCGCCGACGGCGTGGCCGGCGCAAAGACGCTGGAGAAACTGAATTCCTCCTCCGCCATCCCCGCCGGCAGCAGCGCCGCGCCTACCCCCACCCCCGCGCCCGTCGCCGTTTACCGGGTGCCCGATCCGGCGGAGGTGCGCTACGCCAACTGGTATTCCGAGATCCGGGACCGGGCCAAGGTGATGCCCGACGTGGTGATCTACGATCCCGATTCCGGGCTGCATTTCAATCTGCACATGTTCTCCTTCGGCAAGCACGCCGACAGCGAGACCCCCACCGCCCAGGATACCGAGGTCCTCAACCGGATCTGCGGGGTGAACAGCTGGACGCCCAAGTACATCTGGGTGATCTTCGCCGACGGGCGGGTGTACATCGGCTCCATCCACAGCCACGGCCACGAGGTGGACCATACCCCGGGCAACAACCTGGACGGCCATGTCTGCCTCCACTTCCCCCGGGTCATGACCGAAGCGGAGGCCACCGGCCCCTATGCCGTCAGCCACCAGAACGAGATCAACTGGGGCTGGGAGCTGACCAAAGCGAAAATCAAATAGCGGATTACGCCGCAAAGCCGGGGACAGACCCATGGTCCGCCCCCGGCTTTCATTTTTTGGTCCTTTCCCGCATATCCCTGTACTGCGCGCAAAAAAGCCGCCGTTTCACTGGCGGCTTTCCCTCCGAAGCGTCTGACCCCTCACGCTTGCTTTTTCAGCTGCTCCAGGCAGTTTCTGCAAATCAGCTTGTCCTTGTAGCGGATCACATCCCTGGCGTCATTGCAGAAAATGCAGGCGGGATGATATTTTTTCAGGATGATCTTGTCATCCTCCACAAAGATCTCCAGCGTGTCCCTCAGGCCAATATCCATCGTCCTGCGCAGTTCAATGGGCACGACGATACGGCCCAGATCGTCCAGTTTCCGCACAACGCCTGTTGATTTCATCCGCTCTCCCCCTCCCGTGCTGGAAGTGTTTTTTCCTTTTGTTTTATATATTTTATCCATTATTTCCGCATATGTCAAGAAAAACTTCTCATATTTTCACGATTTCCGGCCAAAAAAGCGCAATTATTGTCATCCGGAAAGGGGCTGAAACCGGGGTGCTGCAAGGGATTTTCGCTCTGCTGACGGCGGCGGCGCTGGCGGCCGGGGCCGCGCGGGGACGGCTGGACAGCGTGGTGAACGCCATGCTGTCCGGGGCCCAGGAGGGCGTGACGGCGGCGCTGACGATGGCGGGGGGCTTCGCATTCTTCTGCGGATGGATCGGCGTGCTCCGCCGGGCGGGCGCGGTGACGATACTTGCGCGGGGAGCACGGAGGCCGCTGAGGCGGCTGCTGGGGGCCGGGCTAACGGAGGACGCGCTGGAGCCCGTCGCCGTGAATCTGGCGGCCAACGCGCTGGGCCTGGGCAACGCCGCCACCCCCTTCGGCATGGAGGCCGCCCGCCGGATGGCCGCGGGGGACGCCGCGGGCAACGCCCTGTGCATGTTCCTGGTGATCAATTCCTCCTCGGTGCAGTTATTGCCCGCCACGGTGATCGCCCTGCGCGCGGCGGCGGGCTCCGCGGACCCCGGGGGCATCGCGCTGCCCGCCCTTATCGCCACCGCCCTGTCCACCCTCGTGGGGATCGTCAGCTGCAAGATCGCGGAGCGCCTTTCGTGAGCTGGGCGCTGCCGGCGATGATCCTCGCCTGTCTGGCGGCGGGGGCGTGGCGGCGGGTGCCGGTCTACGACGCGTTCCTGGAAGGCGCGAAGGAGGGGCTGGCCACCGCCCGGAGCATCCTGCCCGCGCTGATCGCCATGCTCTGCGCGGTGCGCGGGTTCGAGGCCAGCGGGCTGACGGAGGATCTGTGCCGTCTGTGCGCTCCGGCGCTCCGGGCCCTGCGCCTGCCGGAAGAAACGCTGCCGCTGATGCTGCTTCGTCCCGTCAGCGGCTCTGCGTCCCTGGCGGCATTGCGCGCCGTGCTGGATCAGTGCGGGCCGGACAGCCGGGCGGGGCTGGTGGCCAGCGTGATGATGGGCTCCAGCGAAACGGTGTTCTACACCTGCGGGGTGTACCTGTCGGCGGCGGGAGTGAAAAAATCCCGCCACACCGTGCCCTGCGCCCTGCTGGCCTGGCTGGCGGGCAGCATCGCGGCGGGGCTGCTGGTGCCGTAGAAAGCCAGGAAAAGAACAGGCGCGGAATTGACAAACAGGATCCTTCTTGCTATCCTGTCTGCAGAAGGAGGGAACGCCTGTGAGCCACGTTACGATCCCCGCGGGGTACAAATCCACCCTGTCTTTATATGAGACTCAGGAAGCCATCGCCCTGATCAAAAAAACCTTTGAAAGCAACCTGTGCCACGCGCTGAACTTAAAGCGCGTGTCCGCTCCCCTGTTCGTGGACCGGGCCTCCGGCCTGAACGACGATCTGAACGGCGTGGAGCGCCCCGTTTCCTTCGATATGCTGGAAACCGGGGAGGAGGCCCAGGTGGTGCACTCCCTGGCCAAATGGAAGCGCTACGCCCTGGCCCGGTACCGTTTTCCCCTGGGGGAAGGGCTGTACACCGATATGAACGCCATCCGCCGGGACGAAACGCTGGATAACCTGCATTCCGTCTACGTGGACCAGTGGGACTGGGAAAAGGTGATCCGGGAGGAGGACCGCACGCTGGATCTTCTCCAGGATACCATGGAGCGCATCGTCACCGCCATCTGCATCACCCTGGATCGGATCAAGTGGGAATATCCCCAGGTAAAAACCGTGCTGGAAAGGCAGATCGCCTTCGTCACCACCCAGGAATTGGAGGACCTGTATCCGGACAAGACCCCCAAGGAACGGGAGAACCTGTTCCTGCGGGACCATCATACCGCCTGCATATTGCAGATCGGCGGCGCCCTCAAGTCCGGCAGGCCCCACGACGGCCGCGCCCCGGACTACGACGACTGGCAGCTGAACGGCGACATCATGTTCTGGAACGAGGTGCTGGGGTGCGCGTTCGAGATCTCCTCCATGGGCATCCGGGTCAGCCCGCAGTCCCTGGACGAGCAGCTGCGCCTCTCCGGCCACGAGGAGCGCCGGGCCCTGCCCTTCCATCAGGCGCTGCTTAAGGGCGAACTGCCCTTCACCATCGGCGGCGGCATCGGGCAGAGCCGCCTGTGCATGCTGCTGCTGGGCAAGGCCCACATCGGGGAGGTGCAGTCCTCCTACTGGGACGCCGACACCCGGGCGCAATGCGAAAAAGCCGGGATCGTGCTTCTGTAAGTCTTCCCGCCGCCGGGGCCTTCGGGGCCCGGCGTCAGTCTGTCGAAAAACCGAGGGGATGCATCGAAGGGGCCGCAGCCCCTTCGATTTTCATCCGCAGGCGGCGGCATGTACGTCGCCGAGGAGCAAATGTAATTTGCTTCCTCTATCAATTTCCGGCCGCAAAATGAGCGTTTTCGCTTGCGAAAATGCCATTTTGCAAGAAATTGATGGATCGAAAAAAGCGGAATCCTTTCTTCCGCTTTTTTCGCGGGGTGTCGGCTTTGTCGACACCCCGCCGCCATTCCCGCCTCCGCGGAGGAAACGGATTACATCGTCCGCGTCACCGTGAACTGGAACGGGGACAAATACACCCAGGGCAGCCTGGAGGTGTATTACGCCAACGTCCGCATCGGCCTGTACGAAGCCGCCACCGGAGTCAGGGTCAGGGACCTGGGCAGCTATACCCGGAAGCTGACGGGCTACATGCGTGTCACCAGCACCGTCACTTACCTGAACCCTTACCGGGATCTGATCTGGAGCCGGGTGCGGAATCTGTTTTGACCGCCGCGCCTTTCCCCGCGCCGCCTGTTCCGGGCGGCGCATTTTCATTGACGAACGCGGCCCGATATGGTAGACTAAGCCCGTTGATTTTTCCCGAAAGGAAGCGGACCCATGAAAGAACTGATCCTCAAGATCCTGCGGGGCGTGGTCATCGGCGTGGCCAACATCATCCCCGGCGTGTCCGGCGGCACCATGATGGTGAGCATGGGCGTGTACGACACCCTGATCCATTCCATCACCCATCTGTTCAAGGAATTCTGGAAGAGCATCAAGGCGCTGCTGCCCTACGCGGTGGGGATGCTGGCGGGCATCCTGGCTTTCGCCAGCATCATCAACTGGGGGCTGGAAAATTATCAGCTGCCCACCAACACCCTCTTCATCGGCCTGATCCTGGGCGGGCTGGGGCCGTTGCTGAAAAGGATCGACCGGAAAAAGCTGGGCCCCGCCGCGGTGATCGCTTTCCTCGCGCTGTTCGCCCTGATCATCTGGCTGGGGCTGCAGAACCGGGACAGCATCCAGAACGCGGAAACCATCGATATGAACGCGGGGCAGATGCTGATCATGGTTTTCCTGGGCATGATCGCCTCCGGCACCATGATCATCCCCGGCGTGTCCGGCAGCCTGGTGCTGATGCTGCTGGGCTATTACAAGGCCGTCACCGGGGCGCTGAAAACCGTGGCCCACGGCCTGGTGCACTTTGACTTTGCCGGCCTGGGCCAGCCCATGCTGATGCTGCTGCCCTTCGTGCTGGGCATCGTGCTGGGGCTTTTCGGCGTGGCGAAGCTCATCGAATGGCTGACCCACCGTTTCCCCACCGCCACCTACTGCGGCGTGCTGGGCCTGGTGGTGGCCTCTCCCATCGCGCTTCTGATCCAGACCAATTTTGCCGGCACCACGGTGCTGCTGGCCGTGGTGGCCGTGCTGACGTTCGTTGCGGGCTTTCTGGTGGCCTGGCTGCTGGCCGGCAGCGAAAAGGAGCAGGCGTGATCCGCCTGGTCGCCTGCGATCTGGACGGCACGCTGCTGTATCCCGACGGCCAACTGCCCGCCGGGATTTTTGACGTGATCCGAAGGCTGCGGGAAAAGGGCGTCCGCTTCGCCGCCGCCAGCGGACGGCAGTACGATAACCTGTACCGCCTGTTCGCCCCCGAAGCGGAGCACATGGATTTCCTGTGCGAAAACGGCGCGGTGATCGTGGCCGGCGGAAAGCAGACGGCTTCCTTTTTCCCCCGGAACACGGCGGAGCAGATCATCCGGGATATCGAGGGCGCGGGCATGCTGCTTCTGCTTTCCACCCCCGCCTTTTCCGTGCTGCGCCTGGATGCGCCCCGGACGTATGCCGACGATATCCTTTACCGGCTGCAAAACGCCGTCGCCCTGGCGGCGGACCCCGCGCTGTACGCCGGGCAGTGCGTCAAGCTCTCCGGCTTCCGGGAGGAGGGCGTGGAGGAGCTGGCCCCGCCGCTGCAGGCGAAATGGGGAAGCGCGCTGCACTGCGATATCGCCGGCCACCGGTGGCTGGATTTTACGCTCACCAACAAGGGCGACGGCATTCGGGCCCTTTCCCGGGCGCTTCAGATCCCCCTGTCCGATATCGCCGCCTTCGGGGACCAATTCAACGACGAAGCCATGCTGGACGCCGTGGGCCGGCCCTACATCATGGCTAACGCCCCCGCGCCCCTGCTGGGCAAGGGCTATACGGTCTGCCGCCGGGTAATGGACGCGCTGGAAGCGATTCTTTCGGAATGAAAAAGACTTTCCCGAATTGGGATCGTTCAGCCGTCTGGCAAGAGCAAACCATCTTCCTTCATCGGTGCGCAGGGGCGGATATCATCCGCCCGATGCAGAAGGAAGCATCATCCGCTGACGCAGGGGCGGATATTATTCGCCCGAAGCCACGGCGGGCGGATGGTATCCGCCCCTACGGATTGGACGCCGTTTTCCGCCCGGCTGAACAGGCTCCCGAATTTTCCGTATTTCAAATGAAAACGGCCTGGAATCCCCGCTGATCCAGTGGGATTTCCAGGCCGTTTTTTGCATTTTTATTGACCGGCATATGCTTTCTGATCTGAGGCGACCTTTTTCGGGCGCTGCACGTCGGGCGGGAGCCCGAGGTTTCGTTTTTCCTGTGTAGGGGCGGATATCATCCGCCCGATCAAACGGTGCGCAAACGCCGGGAAAACGGCTGGCAGCCCGTTATGGATCCCCGTCGCTTTTTTTCACCAGCGCGGCGATCTCCCCCCACCGGGCCAGCACGGCGTCGTAATTTTCCTTCCGGTGCGGGAACGTACAGCCGGAGCAGTCCTTGATCCCCTGTTCCGTATAGACGAAGTCCCCGCCGCACTTCTTCCCCAGGGCGTACAGGGGGCAATAGCAGAACAGGCAGCTGAATTCCTCCTCCGGCACGCCCTTATGGCAGGGGAAATATTCGCAGGCCCGGTTCTGGAAAAACCGGCTGCCGCTTGCGTTTTCTTTTTCCGTCAAATTTCGTCCTCTCCCAGCAGCATCAGGCTGCCGTCCCGGCCGCTTTCCGTGATGTACCAGCACACAGCCTCGCCCTCCGCGTCGGTATACCGGATGCGCAGGGTGGGGAAAATATCCCCAAAGTAAGCGAAGACCTGCATGTTGTCCCCCGGGGAAAGGGGATCGGCGGTATACAGCGGCGCAGCGTCCGCCGGAGCGAAGGTTTCATCGTCCCATTCCACCTGCTCCAGCGCAAAATCCCGCATCTCCCGCAGGGGCATGATCACAAAGGGATCGGCGTCCTCATCCACGATCACGGGAATGAACTGCATCCCCGCCGCGCCGCCCTGGAACCAGTCCATGCGGAAATCCGCGGTTTCCGCCATCTGGGGCGGGAATTCCAGCGATTCCAGGATCTCCCACATCTTCTCGCCCCAGCCGTCGGGATCGCCGTCCGGATAGACGATGAACAGGGGATAGATCTGATCCCGGCCTTCAAAAACTATTTCTGCGTTGGGGTACGGCCCGTCCACCACGCCGTCGATCTCATGCTGCCAGATCCAGCCGGGCAGCGCCCAGTCCCCGTCCAGCGGCTCAAAGCCCTCCGGGGGCGTCCAGTCCGCGGGCTTGGTCCATTCCGGATCCGCCGCGCTGAGATTGGAAAAACAGATGCACGCCTGGTTTTCCGTATCCTTCCAAACGATGTTAAGCCCCTCTTCGTATTTTTCTTCCACCAGGTCCATGGGATACACCAGCACGGCCTCGCCCTCTTCGCTTACGTCCACGCCGAATTCGCTGGCGTCGTAGAGAAACGACAGGCCGAAATCGCTTTCGAACCAATCCCATTCGGGCTCCTCCGCCAGTACGGGCAGGGCGGAGAGCATCGCCAGCGCCAGCAGGAAACAAGCAAACCTTTTCACGAAAAACCCCTTCTTTGCACTTTCATTATACCATAATCGTCGGCGTCTTTCCCTTCGGGAGCCGCCGACCCGGCCGACGGCCCTGCGGGCCCGTCGCCTGATTATTATACCGCACTTCTTCCCCGGCACACAAGCCGGAAAATGTAACAAACGGCAAACGGCCGACCGTCCTTCGCTTTCCCGAAAGCCCTTTTCGTTCCCGTCACTCCGCGGCCTCCAGGGCTTTTTTGAACTGGGTCTCGTACAATTCGGTATACACGCCGCCGCGCTTCACCAGCTCCTGGTGCTGGCCCCGCTCCACGATGCGGCCGTCCTTCACCACCAGGATCTCGTCCGCCGCCAGGATGGTGGAAAGCCGGTGGGCGATGAGGATGCTGGTGCGCTCCTGGATGATGGGCTCGATGGCCTCCTG
>JAFZQK010000045.1 GCA_017620455.1 Clostridia bacterium | reverse complement strand
GGAAAACCGTGATCGGCAAACACCAGATCATCCAGTTTGCCGGCGGCTCCCCCACGGAGGACCGCATCCGCCTGCCTGCGGCGGACTTAAAGCAGCTTTCCTATTTCATCAGCACGACCAAATACCGCATGATCAAGGATTACTTCTTCTCCCTGGCCGCCGCCTGGGAAAAGGAGCAGATGCCCCAGCGCCAGGTATGGCACATGGGGCGGCAGATCATCCATCAGACGGCGTCCTCCTATCCCCCGGTGGGCAGCCAATTGGAAGAAACGCTGACGGATTTCAACGGCATCATCCGCTGCGCCGGCTCCTACGGCGATCTCATGTCCGGCCTGTACGCCCTTCTGTTCGATAACGGCACCGTCCGGGACCGGAAAATGTCTACCCAGGAGCTGTACGATTACGCCGTGGAGTACATTCAGGAAAACTACGCCCAGCCCCTGAGCATGCAGAGCGTGTGCGACGAGATCGGCATTTCCCAGACGTACCTGAGCCGCCTGTTCCGCAAATACAGCTCCACCACCTTCAACGCCTTCCTCACCCGCTGCCGCATGGAAGCGGCCATGAAGCTGCTCAAGGAAAAGCCCGATCTGCTGCTGCGGGACGTGGCCGCCTGCGTGGGCTACGACGACAGCAGCTATTTCACCAAAGTGTTCCACCAGTACACCGGCAAAACCCCTTCCCAGTTCACCTCGGGAGAGGAATGACCTGAACCGCCTGAGGGCAGGGCCGTTTCAAAACGGGATCGTTCCGCCGTAGGGGCGGATATCATCCGCCCGTGGTCTTGTCCTTCGTAGGGGCGGATATTATCCGCCCGTGGTCTCGTCCATCGTAGGGGCGGATATCATCCGCCCGTGGTCTCGTCCATCGTAGGGGCGGATATCATCCGCCCGTGGTCTCATCCACCGTAGGGGCGGATATCATCCGCCCGAAAAAACGGTGCGCAAACGCCGGAAAAACGGCGGAAAGCAGCATGTCACGGCGGGCGGATGATATCCGCCCCTACGGGTTGGGCGCGCAATGGGCACGGTTTTCTGTCTACCCTGAACAGATTCCTGGATTCTCATTGGCTCCAATGAAAACGGCCTGGAAATTCCACCGATCCGGCGGGATTTCCAGGCCGATTTTTATAGGATTTCTTTTTGCCGGGGAGATACTTCCCGATGTTGATCCGTCCCGCATCCCGGCGCGCCGGCCGGGGCCGGCGGCATCATTCTCCGGGGCGTTTTCCGGGGGTTTCAGGCTTTCCTTCCGGCCTGCCTCCGGGCATTCCTTCCGGCATCCCCTCCGGCCTGCCTCCGGGCATTCCTTCCGGCATTCCCTCCGGCCTTTCTCCGGGCCAGCCTTCGGGCATCCCTTCCGGTTTCTCTCCGGACCAGCCTTCGGGCATCCCTTCCGGCATTCCGGACGGTTTCCCGCTGGAAGGGCCGAAAATCTCGTCCACGGTAAAGCCATGGGCGCCGCCCACGTTCAGCAATTTCAGGTCCACGCCCGTTTCGGAGGGATTGTAGCTTTCCGGATCGTAGGGCTTTGCCGCCGCGCCTTCGGCGACGTGGCAGGAAGCGGAAGACTGCAGGATCTGGGGCTCCACGTTTTCCGTATAATTCCGCGCCCGGCTTTCCGTCCACACGGAGGACCCGGAAGCCCAGCAGCTGATGAGATAATCGTCAAAGCTGCCCAGGACCGGCGCTGCTTCCCCCGCTCCGCTCTGCTTCGCGTCGAAGGAGCCCAGGTATTCCCCGCCGTCAAACACGTTGATCTCCACCTGCCCGCCGCCGGTCACTTCGCCCTCCAGGCAGCTTCCCGCATACAGGTTCACGGTCACGGAGCAGTCCTCGGCGCACTCGATGTTTCCGATCAGCTCCGTATCCCACAGGTTCACCGTCAGGATGCCGGCGCTGCGCCCGGAAGCGGATATCGCGGTATCCCCGCCCGCCGTACATTCCACGCCGATCAGGTTCACCGCCGTGCGGCCGCCGGATTCGCCGATCACGGCCCCCGTTGCGCTGGAAAGGCTGCCGCCGAAGGCATAAAATACGCTGCCGTCCGAGGCCGCCGCGCTGGGCAGGGCCTGCAGGCCGCCCACCGCCGTTCCGGCGGCATTCACCTCGCAGTGATCCAGCACCACCGCCGCGTGATCATGGGCCACCACGATGCCGGTGGCCTTCGCGGTGGTGAATACGGAGTCCTTCAGATAAATCACCGTGGAGCCCGCGCAGAAGATGCCCGGGGAGCTGCCGCCCTCTGTGGAGCAGTTCAGGCGCTCGCCGTGAATGAAGCCGCCGCCGAAATCGGTAGCCAAGGCGCCGGAGGTTTCGCCCCGGGTGCGGATCACGGTGTCATAAGCGTATACATGGCCCATGTAGGTGGCGTCGATGCCGTGGCCGGAGGAATTGTCCGTGTCGATGGTGCCGCCGTTTACCGTGACGTGGGCCATGGCGGCCGCAAAAACGCCGTTGGCGTAGCTTTCCGGATCAGAGACTACCGTAGGCTGATTGAGGGTCACTTCCGTCCCCTGGCCCGCAGCCAGCACCACGGCGCACAGGCCGTACTGATTGGGGATCTGGTCCGTGATCTCCTGATCGCCGGCGTAGCCCGCACCGTAGAAATACGCTTTTTCCAGCGTCATCTGCTCCCCGGAAACGTACAGAGCGGACGCCCCGGGCAGGTGATCGCTCACATACCGTTCGCCCTCGGTCACCCCGGGCGCCGGACGCTCCGCCAGGGCGCACGTCCCCACGGACAGGATCACCGCCGCCGCGCACATAAGCGACATGATTTTTTTCAGCATGGTTTTTCCCTCCCGCTATTTTTACAGCGTGTCCGCCGTCAGGGTGCAGCCGGTGTATTCCGTGCCGTTCACCGTCAGGGTCACGCCCTCGGGAACGATCACCTGCGCGTCCCCCTCGAGGGTCAGGGCCGCGATCAGGGAGGTGCCCGTCACATGCCACACAGCGCCGTCAGTCAGCGTGACGCGGACGGGATTCGCGCCGTTATCGTTCACCAGATTAGCCACCTGGCCGATGGAAAAATACTCGTTGATGGTGAAGGACGTATTCTGGTACTGCGCCGCGAACGCCGCGGCTGCGTCGGCGTCGTCGAAGGCGAAGCCGCCGTTTTCCCGGATCTGCACGGAACCGTCGTAGGTCACGTGGACGGCGGCGGTGGACGCCACGGCCCCGGAATAATCCGCGCCCGCGCCGAAAGTGACCTGCAGGGCGCTGCCGTTCAGGCCGTCCGAGCCGGAAGCGTTGTAGATATTGCCGCTGTAGGTTCCGTTGGTGAAAGCAAAGGTCTGCACGTCGCTGCCCGCGGAGGCAGCGGCGGTATTGAATCCGGCATCCTCGGTGTGGACGGGCTTGAAATTCTGTATGCCGCCGTTGGTGTTGGCCGGGTCGTCCGCCGCCATCATGCCGCCGTTGGTGGCGTCGTCGTTGTCCATCACCTGGATCAGCACGCCGCCGTTTGCGATTTCCGCGCCGTCGATCACGGCGGCGGTGGCCTGATTGGAATAGCCCGTCTTGATCAGGAAGGTGGCAAAGCCGCTTTCCACCTTGGTGCCCTTTTCAATGGTGATCTGGTTCCGGTTCTGATGCGCCATGAAGCCGAAGGTGTCCGAATGGATCTGCGTCGTTTTGTCCGCCTTCGCTTCATACACGGCGGTGGTTTCCCCGGCGCTGTTCTTCAGCTCGTAGGTTTTCCCCTCCTCCAGCGCGGTATAAGTGGCCTGGCCGCCGGTAAAGATGGTGGCGTAGGTGCCCACCCGGATGTCCGCCCCGGCGAAGGTCTCCACGGCGCTGCCGATGACGAAGGAGCCGTAGCCGCTGCCGTAGTTTTCCGTATAGGGATTATCCAGCGTTTGGGTGATCTGGCCGCCCTCCGCCTGGAGGGGATGCAGGCTTTCGTCGGCGTTGTTCAGCGTAAGGCTGCTGTTGTATACGTTCAGATACATATCGGTGCCCGCGTCGGTGGACAATACGGCCCAGGCTCCGGCGGAGGTTTCGGAATCCAGGACGTTGACGGTGGTGCCGTTGCCCATCAGGTTCAGGCACCGGGAGGTGCCCATGATGCCCAGGATCCAGGGCGGGGCCACCATCAGCTTCTGGTCCGGCGTGTTGAGGTAATCCTTATGCAGCGTGCCGCCATCGGATTGCAGACGGGAGCCGATCACCGTAAGCACGGCCCCGCCGTCCGCAAAAATGGGCATGGCGGCCACGCCGGAAGTATGCACATCCGAATTTTCCAACGTCACATGGGCGTCCTTGCCGAAGACCGCCACGGCGGTGCCTTTGCCGGAAAAATCGCAGGTATCCGTGCCGTCGGCGTCGGTGAGCAGCTCGATTTTCGCGCCGGAAACGGTGTAATCCGCGTCCGTCACGATGATGCCGTTGTGCCCGGACGCGCCGTCGCTGAGCACCAGATCGGAGGCGACGCGGTCGTCAAAGCTGCCGGAGGACGCGCGGCCCATGTTGGATTTCGCATCGTCCACGCCTTCCGCCGTCACGTACAGCGCGGCGTCGTAGGCATAGTCGTTCTCCTCGCCCATGGACCAGGAGCCGATCTGCCCCTCCGCTTTCTGGCCGCCGCCAAAGTCCATGCCCCCGGGGAAGCCGCCCTCCGGCGGGGTCATGCCCTCGGGAAAGCCGCCGGCGCCGCCCTCGGAGGGAGAAAAGCCCTCCGGCGGGGTCATGCCTTCGGGGAAGCCGCCCGGGCCGCCCTCGGAGGGCCCGAAATCGCCGGACGGGGGCGTCCCGCCGGAGCCGCCTTCGGAAGGCGCGAAGCCGTCGGGCATGGCGGGGGGCCGATTCCCTTCGGCCAGGCCGGTCAGGCAAAGGCTGCAGATCAGCAGCACGGAAACGATCAAAGCCATCGTTTTTCTGATCATGTTGATTCAAACCTCCTGATTCCTCACGGTTGGCTGCTTTTTCAAGCAAGGATATTGTATCAAACCGCAAGCCGCAGAAATTGGGAAATTTGAAAACAAACCGTGAAAAAATCAGCCCCATTCATGAACAGAATGTGAATGGGGCATGAAAAAACAGGCAGGGCGGCCGCCTGCCTGTTTTTTGATCATTGCATCATCTGTTTCAGCCGGTTCCTGTCCAGCTTCATGGTGGCGGTGTGGGGCATTTCGTCCAGATGCACGTACTGATCCGGCAGCATGTACCGGGCCAGACGCTCCTTCAGCGCGGCTTTGATCTCTTTTTCCTGCAAATCCCCGGTATAGAAGCACCACAGCTTATCGTTCTCCCGGTCGAACAGCACGCAGCCCTCCCGCCAGCCGGAAATCTGCTGCAGGGCGGCCTCCACCTCGCCGATCTCCATGCGGTAGCCCATGTGCTTGATCTGCGCGTCCTTGCGGCCCAGCACCATGAGCTGCCCGTCCTCCCGGATGTACCCCATGTCCCCGCCCCGGAAGAACCTTTCCTGCCAGCCCCGGTTTAAGGGATCGACCACCCAGGACGCGGCGGTACGCTCCGGATCCCGATGATAGCCCACGGCAATCCAGGGGCTGGAAAGCAGCATTTCCCCCGGCGTCCCGGGCTTGGCCTCGTCGCCGTTCTCATCCAGGAACAGGATGTGCGCCAGGGAAAAGGGCTTCCCCACCGGCAAGCGGTCGCCGCTTTGATGGTTTTTGTCCACCTTCCCCACCGCCACGGAAAACATTTCGGTGCTGCCGTAGAAATGCCACCAGTCGGCGTTGGGCGTGGCGTCCATCCAGACCTTCAGGGGGTCCCAGGGCATGGATTCGCCGCTCATGATGCCCCATTTCAGTTCCGGCAGGCAGCCTGCCGTCAGCACGCCGCCGTTCACCACGCTGATGAAGCTGGAGGGCGTCATGCACAGGCAGGTGACGCGCTGTTCACGAAGGCAGGAAATGAATTTTTTGGGGAAGGTCAGCGCCCCGGCGGGCAGCAGATACACCGTGGCGCCCAGGGCCACCGGCGGGAAGATTTCCAGAATGGAATTGGCGTAGAAAAACGGCGACTGATTGCCGAACACGGCGTCCCCGGTGAAGCCGTACATCTCGATGGTGGCCTCCGTCCAGTGGATATAGCTGAAATGGGTCTGGATGGAGCCCTTGGGTATGCCCGTGGAGCCGGAGGTGTAGAGGATGGACAGGGGGTCGTACGCGCTGGCCTGCCGGCGGACGGCGGCCAGCGTTTCTTCGTTCACGGCGCAGGCCGCGGCGTCGTCATATGCGATCAGGGGAACGCCGGTCAGGCCGCAGCCCTGATACGCCTTGCTCCCCTTTTCATCCGCCAGCACCGCGGCGGGCTGCAAAAGGTCCAGCAGCAGCCGGAGCCTTTCGGGGGGCATCGCGATATCCAGCGTCGCGTAAGCGCAGCCCGCGTACAGCGCGCCGAACAGAGCCGGGATATTGCGGATGCTGCGGGGGTCCAGGAGCAGGGCCACGCTCTGCCGGGGCGCAGCCGTCTCCGCCAGGCGGGAGCCGATGCTTTGGGCCGTTTCCAGCAATGCCGCAAAGGTCATTTTTTCGTGATCGTCGTAAAAGGCGGTCTTGTCCGGCAGGCGCTTCGCCGTTTCCTCCAAGTATTCCAGCATGTTGGCTTTCACGCGCTTCATCTCCCATCTGCTTTCTCATCGTCGACGTATCAACCGGTTTTCTCGGAAGGGGGGCGGAGAAAACACTACTTTTCAAACCAGGGAAGCGGATGCTCCTCCCATTTCGCGGATTCAAAGGTCGGATATTTTTCAAACCACCGCTCCGCGCATTCGTCATACGACGAATAATCCGGGTCGCCCCGGTGATCCGGCAGATCGAAGAGCATTTCCAGGTCGGCCCCCAGCTTGCGGGAGAAATTGACGCTGCCCTTCACGTTCAGGTGCTGCCAGTCGGCAAAATCGGAGGAATAGCGCAGGCCGAAGCGTATGCCGGGATCGTTGTAGTTCAGGCCGTGCACGCCGTATTCCTCCGCCACGGACCACAGGGCGTTGTAGTACATATGGTCGTTGGCGTAATCCGGGTTGGGCAGGCCGATGAGCAGGATCTCGATGCCCTCGTCCCGGGCCAGTTCAAAGATCTTCCGGGCATATTCCTCTTCCCGGTCGTTCATGTTGCGCCGCACGCTGTTCCACACCAGGGAGGGCTTCTGATGGTGCTCCACGGCGTCGGATTCGATATGCCCCTTCCAGCTCGCGCCCCGCCCGCCGTTGTCCGGCGGGAACGCGAAATCGTCGGCCGTCAGCCTGGCGTAATTGCTGTGCACCTCCGGCAGGCCCAGGATATACCCCATGGCGTCCCGAGGCTTTTCCACGCAGGCCAGGATGGCCCCCACGCGGTTTTCGATTCCTTTGATGCCGAAGGTGGACAGGATGGTGCGCCCGCGCTTGGAATAATCCCGGGTGTAGATGGCGGGCTTGGCGTCCAGCAGGATCACCCGCGGATGCTGGGTTTTCAGGGCTTCTTTGATGGTATAGTAGCTCACCCAGAAGGGCTGCTCGGCGCTGCACAGGTCGTAGGCGGCGATGCCGTACTCCTCCCACAGCACGTTGGTATTGATCCCCGCGTAGGCCAGGGACGTGCCCACCGCCAGCACGTCCACGGAATCCTTTGGCTGGCGGTACAGGTTCATCATGGAGCAGATGCCGTAATCGTGCTTGGGGGTCAGAACAAAATTGGCGTAGGCGAGCAGGAGCACCGTCAGCGCGGCAAAGCAAACGGCGCGCAGCCAGAAGAGCGCGTTTTTCTTTTTCCGGGATGCGGCTTGCTCCGCCATGGGTGCCCCTCCTTTCTCAGAATTGCGTATACAGGAACGCCGCGCCGTCGTAGCCCGCGCCGTACATGCCGAACACCACGATGGCCAGGATCAGCAGAAGCAGCACGGGCCAGCGGATGAAGAAGTGCGTTTGGGCAAGCCTGCCGCACACGTCGATTTTCTTTTCGCATAGAAGGTCCACGATCAGCACGATCAGGCACCCCGCCCCGGCGATGATCCACTCCAGCGCCGCCATGACCTCCGTGGTTTTTTCCGCAAAGCCGGCAAAGCTCCAGTTCCGGAACGTACCCCCCAGCAGGGAAAGCCCCTGGGCGGGGCTCAGGGTAAAGGCGAAGTACTGGGCGAAAAGGATCAGGATCCAGGTGCGAAGCAGCCGCAGCGGGGTCATCCAGCCCTTTTTCGGCAGGTTCAGCGTTGTGCGCAGCAGTTTCCACACCGGCTCCAGCAGCATGGACGCACCCATCACCAGCCCGAAGTACCCCCCGAACGCCACCGCGTTCCAGTTGGCGGCGTGCCAGACGCCGATCAAAAGGAACACCAGCAGCGTCGCCAGAGCGCTGGGCACCGCCCGGCCCGTCTTTTTCCCGAATGCCTTGGACGCGGCTTTCCCCAGGGCGATGCCCGCTCTGGAGGTGGTCAGCGGATAGAGCAGATAAGACCGGAACCAGGTCCCCAGGGTGATGTGCCACCGGCGCCAATATTCCGATACGCTCTGGGAAAAGAAGGGGCGGCGGAAGTTTTCCGGCAGCTCGATCCCCAGCATCCGGGAAACGCCCCGGATCACGTCCATGCCCCCGGAAAAATCCGCGTACAGCCGCACGGCGTACAAAATCACCCCGCCCAAAATGAACCAGCCGGGCAAATCGCCGCCTTTCAGCAGCGCGTCCGTGGTGGCCGCCAGCCGGTCGGCAATCACCATTTTCTTGAAAAAGCCCCACAGCATAAGCTGAAAGCCGGAAACGAAGGCGTCCGGCTCGAACCGGTGGCCGGTCAAAAGCTGATTCCCCAATTCCTTCCAGGTGGAAATGGGCCCCTGGCTGAGCTGCGGGAAGTAGCCCACGAACAGCCAGGCTTTCAGGGGGTTCTTCTGCGCTTCGGCCTTGCCCCGGTACACGTCGACCAGATACCCCGCGGACTGGAAGGTGAAATAGCTCAGCCCCAGGGGCAATATCCACTGCGCCCCGGACAGGGCGGGATAATACTTCAAAAAGGCCATGGCCCCTATATCCAGCGTCAGGAAGAGCGAAAGCAGCAGGCGGCTCTTTTTCTTTTGCAGCAGCAGCCCGCCGCCCCACATAACGATGGCCACGGCGGACAGGTGGGCGGCGCTCTGCCACCCGGAAAGCGCAACGAAAGCCGCGCTGCCGCACAGCAGCGCGATCCACCGGATTTTCAGCGGCAGCAGGTAATATACCAGCATCACGCCTGCCGCCAACGCCAGAAACTCAAGGGATAAGATGCTCACATTCCGCCTCCCGCCTGAGGGCGAGCCTGTCGATCTTGCCGCTGCCGGTGCGGGGCAGGGCGTCCCGCCTGAGCAGCACGTCCGGCAGCATGTACTTGGGCAGCGCCGCTTTGAGGGCGGCTTTCAGGGCCTTTTCGTCCGGGTTCCCGGTATAGGCCGCGATGATCTTTTCTTTATCCGCGTCGTAATAGCAGCAGCACAGCTCGACTCCCGGCGCGTTCTGGAGGGCGCACTCGATTTCGCCCAGCTCGATCCGGTAGCCGCTGCGCTTGATCTGGCTGTCCCGCCGGCCCAGGAACATCAGCTCCCCACGCTCGTTGTATTCGCCCAAATCGCCGGTTTTGTAGATGATTTCGGGAATTTGCAGGCGCAGGGGGTTCTGCACGAACGCCGCGGCGGTCTTTTCCGGGGCGTTGTAATAGCCGGGCGATAAGCACGTGCCCCCCACGCAGATTTCCCCGTCGATGAGGTCGATCCGGGTGTTCTCACAGGGGAAGCCGATGGGCAGGCTGTCGGTGTCCGCAAAGGCCCGGTCCACCCGATACCAGGCGCACACGTCGGTGATCTCCGTGGGGCCGTACATGTTCACGTAGTCCGCGTCGGGCAGGGCCTGCTTCCACCGGTTCAGCGTGGCGCAGGGCATCACCTCGCCGCAGAAGAACACCCGCTTCAATTCCGGCAGGCAACCTTCGGACAGCACGTCCGCTTTCGCCAGCGCCGTCAGCGCCGAGGGCACCCAGAAAACCGTGTCGATATGCGCGTCCTGCAAGCGGGCCAGCAGCCGTTTGGGGAACATGAAGTCCCCCTTGGGGATGAGATACAGACTGCCCCGCATGCGCATGGCGCAGTAAATATCCAGCACGGAATTGTCAAAATAGAAGGGGGCCTGGCTGCCGAAGCGCAAGCCTTCGGGCAGGCGCAGCGCGCCGCAGGCCCATTCCACAAAGTCGATCACGCTGCGGTGGGTGATGGACACGCCCTTGGGATTGCCGGTGGAGCCGCTGGTAAAGAGCACGTACAAAAGATCGTTGTCGATATGCTCTTTCCGCCGTTGGGCAAGCAATGCGTCATTGACTTCATCCGGGATTTCCGCATCGCACAAAAGCGCCGCGTCCCCGGCGATCCGCTTCGCTGTTTCGGCAAACTTCTCCTCATAAAGAACGGCGGCGGGGCGCAGGGTGTCGGCGATCAGGCGCATCCGGTTTTCCGGCATGGAAGAATCCAGCGGCGTGTAAAAGCAGCCCGCGTATGCCGCGCCAAGCATGGCGCACAGGCAGTCCGGGCTTTTTTCCATCAGGATCAGCACGGGGCTTTGGGGCGGGATCCGGGACGCCAAATAGCTCCCGACGGCCCGGGCCCGCCGCTCCGTCTGTTTCCAGGTGGTTTTCCTCTCTGGCTGCTCAAAAGCGATGGCGTCCGGGGAAAGCCGGGCCGCGTCCGAGAGCCAGTCCAGTACGTTCCGGGTGCTCATGCTTCCCGATACCTTTGCACCATGGCCAGCATGGCGTCCACGCTGTTGAAGTTTTCCGGTTCGATTTCCCCGGCGGGGATGTGGATATCGAAAGCCTCGTCCAGGGCGGCGATGATCTGGGTCAGATCCAGAGAGTCGATGACCCCCTCGTCCACCAGGCCAAACTGGCCCTCAAAGTCCACGTCGTCCCGCACTTCCCGAAGCGCGGAAAGCAGTCTTTCCCTGTCGTCCATGTTTTTTACCTCTGCAATAAAAGTGTGGAGAGCGGAGCTTTATCATGATTATACACGACCGATGCCGCATAATCAATCACGATATATGCTCCGCGCTCCACGCCGTCCGTCAGTCGTTGATGCGGTTCTGGGTCTGGGGGTCGAAGAGGTGCAGCTTCATCATGTTGGGGGTCAGCAGCAGGTCTTTGTCCGCGGGCGCGTGCTCGCCGGCGTACTTAAACACGACCACCTTTTCGCCCACCCGGACGTAAATCAGGAACGCGTCGCCCAGGGGCTCGATGGAATCCACGTGGGCGGGAATGCCGTTGACGCCTTCCCGGGCCAATTCGAAATCGGAGGGCCGGACGCCCAGGTCCACCTGCTTGCCCACGTAAGAAGCCAGGGAGGCTTTCACCTGCTCCGGCGCGTGGAGGCGGAAAGCGCCCGCGTCCAGGATCAGATCGCCGTTTTCCTGCTTCACGGTGCAGGGGAAGATATTGATCTGCGGCGTGCCCAGGAAGCCCGCCACGAACTCGTTGGCCGGATGGTCGTACAGGTCGTTCGGCGTGCCCTCCTGCATGATGTGGCCGCCGTTGAGCAGCACGATGTGATCCGCCATGGTCATGGCCTCGGTCTGGTCGTGGGTCACGTAGACGGTGGTGACGTTCAGTTCCTTCTGGATCTTCTTCAGCTCGTAGCGC
>JAFZQK010000044.1 GCA_017620455.1 Clostridia bacterium | reverse complement strand
GGTTGGAGTTGATGAGGATCACCTCGTACCCCTCTTCCCGGAGAGCCAGGCAGGCCTGGGTGCCGGCGTAATCGAATTCCGCGGCCTGGCCGATCACGATGGGCCCCGAGCCGATCACCAGGATGCGATGGATGTCTGTCCGCTTGGGCATTTGATTTATCCTCCCGACTGTGCAGTGTCAAGGTTGTGCAGGATGCTCCGGCGCGGCGGAAGAAGGGATCATATGCACCCTCTTCGCACGGCTTCCGCGATCAGCTTCGGCTGGATCTCCGGATACGTCCATTTTTCCACAGGCCGGTCCGTAATGAGGATCCTTTCGATCTCGCTGTGCAGCTCCTTTTCAAAGGCATGGATCTGCGCGGCATAGAGCATGCCGAAGGTTTCCCGGCCGTGAAAGTTGTCCGGCGCGGTGACCGAGTAAACGCACACGGGCCGGAGGTCGTACTGAAGCGCGCCGGTTTCTTCGTACAGTTCCCGCCTGGCCGCGGCAAGGATCTCTTCGCCCGCTTCCCGGTGGCCGCCCGGGATTTCGTACGTATCCCTTTCCCGGTGCTTGCAGAACACCCACCGGCCGTCGGTCTTCGCGGCGATGACGGCGAATTGCAGCAGGCTGTCGTCCGCCTGATCGTAAAAACGGACCTCCGTCACTTTCTTTCCCTCTCTTTATTTCCCCGCCATAGCGGCCACGAATTGGCCGAACAGATACGCGCTGTCCTGGGGCCCGGGGGCGGATTCTGGATGGTATTGCACGGAAAAGATCTGATCCGCTTCGTCCGCCACGCCCTCCACGGTATCGTCCAGCATGTTTACGTGGGTCATGTGCAATTCCGTGCCCTTGAGCGTTTCCGGCTTCACGGCGTAGGAATGGTTCTGGCTGGTGATCTCGATTTTGCCCGTCAGCAGGTTTTTCACCGGATGGTTGCCGCCCCGGTGGCCGAACTTCATTTTGAAGGTCTGCGCCCCCAGCGCCAGGGAAATGATCTGGTGCCCCAGGCAGATGCCGAAGATGGGCAGCCTGCCCTTCAGCTGCCGCACCAGGGCGATCACGGGCTTTACGTCCTCCGGGTTCCCCGGCCCGTTGGAAAGGAGCAGCCCGTCCGGCGCGAAGGAGAGGATGGTTTCCGCCGGGGTGTCGTAGGGCACCACGGTGACGTTGCAGCCGAATTCGTTCAGCTTGCGGATGATGTTCAGCTTGATGCCGCAGTCCACCGCCACCACGTTGAAGCGGTGATTCGCGGTGCGGGCGTACCATTTCTTTTTGCAGGACACCCGGGAAACCTGGTCCGTGGGCATCCGGTAATCCCGCAGGACGGCCATGGCCTCCTCATGGGGGGTCGCGGCGGAGGTGATCAGCACCTTCTGGCTGCCCTCGTCCCGGATCACCCGCGTCAGCTTCCGGGTGTCCACGCCCTGGATGCCGGGGATGCCGTTCTCCTCCAGGATCTCGGAAAGGGTCTTCGTATAGCGGAAATTGCTGGGGATATCGTTGTATTCCCTGACGATCATGCCGCTCATGGTGGGGGTTTTCGTTTCATAGTCCTCGTCGGTGATGCCGTAATTGCCGATGAGGGGATAGGTCATCACCACGGCCTGGGCGGTGTAGCTGGGGTCGGTGACGATCTCCTGATACCCGGCCATGGCGGTGTTGAACACGATCTCGTTCACCGCGTCCACGTTGGCGCCAAAGCCCGTGCCCGTCATTTCCAGGCCGTTTTCCATCACGATCTTTCTTGGCTCATCCATACGATCCGTCCCCCTGTCATGGTCATTGCGATGTCTCCCGCGGTTTCCCAGCCCGCAAACGGCGTGGCCCGGCCCAGGGAGAAGAATTCCTCCGGCTCGATGATCCCCGTCTTTTCCGGGTCCACGGCGGTAATGTCCGCCCGCCGCCCTTCCGTGATGCCCCCGGGCAGGCCGAAGCGCTTCCGGGGGTTCACGCTCATGAGCTGGGCCAGTTTTTCCAGCGTCAGGATCTTTTCTTTCCGCACCAGGCGGCTGTACAGCACCCGGAAGGCGCATTCCAGCCCCACCACGCCCATGAGGCTGCCCTCCAGCCCCTTGTTTTTTTCATCGAAGGAGTGCGGGGCGTGATCCGTGGCGATCATATCGACGGTGCCGTCCAGGATGCCCTCGATCAGGGCGTCCCGGTCCGCCTGCTCCCGGATGGGCGGGTTCATTTTGAAGCGCCCTTCCTCCTGCAGATCCGCGTCCGTGAGCAGCAAGTAGTGGGGCGCGGTCTCGCAGCTTACGTCCAGCCCGGCCTTTTTCGCCTCCCGGATGGCCGCCACCGTCTCCTTGGCGGACACGTGGCACACGTGGTAGGGGCAGCCGGTCTTCGCCGCCAGCGCGATATCCCGCCGCACCTGGGCCGTTTCGCTTTCGGAGCAGATCCCCGCGTGGCCGTAGCGGCGGGCGTAGGGCCCGTCGTGGATGTAGCCGCCCCGGAGCAGCGATTCGTCCTCGCAGTGGGCGGCGATCAGCTTTCCCGTCCGCTTCACCGCCCGCATGGCCAGCTCCATCAGCTCCCCGCTCTGCACCCCCCGCCCGTCGTCGGAAAAGGCGCACACATACGGGGCCAGGGCGGTGAAATCCGCCAGCTCCCCGCCGCCCTTCTGCCCCATGGTGATGGCGCCGTAGGGGTACACGGGGATCTTGGCTTCCTTTTTGATCAGGTCCAATTGCACCTGCAAATTTTTCATGCAATCCGGCGCGGGCTTCACATTGGGCATGGCGCACACCGCGCCGTATCCGCCCCGGGCGGCGGCCAGAGTGCCGCTTTCGATGGTTTCCTTATAAGAAAAGCCCGGCTCCCGAAGATGTACGTGCACATCCGCGAAACCGGGCAATAAATAACAATTCGTAAAATCCAAAATACGGTCCCCGGGGCGGGGCGTCATCCGGGGGGACACGGCCTCCACCAGACCCCTGCGGACCGCTACGTCGGCCAAAATAAAAGCGCCGTCCCGGTACACCTGCCCGCCTTTGAGCAAGACCCGCACGCGCTTCACCCCTTCCCGTACGTTTTCAGTGCATTATACTTGATCGTACGGGTTTTGTCAATCCCCGGGAAAGCGCGGCGGCAGATTTTTCCCTTCAGAAGGCAGGCTTTTTCCCTTACGGCTCCATGTTCCCCAGCATTTTCCGCAGCAGGGTATAGAGCTGGAACGCCTCGTCGTGGGTCAGAGGGATGCAGCAGCTCACCTGGCCGGGCACGTCCTTCACCCGGCGGCGCAGATCCCAGCCCTTTTCCGTCACCGTCACGGTGACCACCCGCTCGTCCTGCTTGCTGCGGCTGCGCAGCAGGATGCCCTCCTCCTCCATTTTCTTGAGCAGGGGGGTGACGGTGCCGTTATCCAGATACAGCCGGCGGCACAGGTCCCCCACCGTGGCGCTGCCGCTCTCCCACAGGGCCAGCAGCACGATGTACTGGGTGTAGGTGATGCCCAGGGGCCTGAGCAGCGGATTGTAATGGTTCACCACCATCCGGGCCGCGGCGTACAAGGGAAAGCACAGCTGGCCGTCCAGCAGCAGCTGCGGCATATCTGTCAAAGGATGATCCTGTTCGCTCATTCCCGCGTCCTCCTTTACGTAAAAGCAGGCGGCCGGACCGCCCCGGCCGCCCGCACCCCGTGTGCTTACAGCTTGCTTTCGATCCAGGCGATGAGCTGCGCTTCGGGGCGGAAGCCCACGGACTGATCCACAAACTGGCCGTTTTTCAGCAGCACCAGGCAGGGAATGGAGCTGACCCGGTACGCGCCGGCCAGAGCGGGCGCTTCGTCCACGTCCACATTGTAAACGTCCACCCGGCCCGCCAGCTTTTCGCTGAGACTCTCCACGATGGGGGCCAGCATCCGGCAGGGGCCGCACCAGACGGCGGAAAAATCCACCAGCGCCACGGCGCTCTTCTTCGCTTCCTGTTCAAACTGTTCCGCATTGATTTTCTTTACCATGATCCTCTCTCCTTTTTATGCGTTGTTCCGTTTCATTTCGTCCAGGTACTTTACGGCGCTCAGGGCGGCCACGTTGCCTTCCCCGGCGGCCTTGATGTACTGGTAGGGCGCGCCCGTCACATCCCCGCAGGCGAACGCCCCGGGAAGGGAGGCGCGCATTTTCCGGTCCACCTTCACGTGGCCGTCCTCCGTTTCCAGGCCCGGCACCAGCCGGTTCGGCGCGATGGCCTCCCGCAGCACGAACACCCCGTCCGCGGGGTATTCCCCCTCCGCGGTCCGGACGACGCGCCCGCCCTCCGTTTCCCCGATTTCCAGCACCTTTTCCCGGATCACGGCGACGCCGGCCGGCAGACGGGGCTCCTGGGGATAAACGGGGAAATACAGGACGCGGCCACACACCTCGGAAAGGAACGCCGCCTCGCTTTCCTCCCGGGGGCTGTAGCCGATCACCGCCGCGGTTTTGCCCCGGTAAAGCGGCGCGTCGCAGGTGGCGCAGTAGCTGACCCCCCGGCCCAGCAGCGCTTCCTCCCCGGGCAGCGGCTTTGCCTGCACCACCCCCGTGGCCAGGATCACCGCCGTGGCCTCCAGCGTTTCCTCCCCGGACTGCAGGGCAAAGTACTCCCCCATGGCGTACACGGCGCTGATCCGCTTTTCCGTGATCCGGATGCCCATTTCATCCAGATGCCGCCCAAAGGCCGCCGCCAGATCGGGCCCCTTCACGGCGGGAAAGCCCAGATAATTCCGGATCTCCCGGGCTTTTTCCAGCTTTTCGCTCAGGTCCCGGCTGCCCAGCAGCAGCACCCGTTTGTTCCGGATCGTCGCCGTGACGGCGGCGGACAGCCCCGCCGGCCCCGTGCCGATGATCGCAATGTCGTAGCGTTCCATTCCCCCGCCTCCGTGAAAAAGCGCTCCGTGTCCGTCTGTTTCCTTGTTTCAAATATAATATTATCACATATTTATGATCTGTCAACCCCTTTTTTCTTTTTTCCTTCTATTATTTTATCCCGCCGGATCGGAGGACATACGGGCTTCCGGTTGACATCCTGCCCGATCCCGTTTATAATTTCAGGGGGTTTATGGAGAGAAGCGGGAATCGGAAAAGCGTCTGCGCCGGCCGAAGCCCCCGCCCCTGCGCCGTCGGATGGATCGGGGCGGAAGCACACAAAAGAAACGGAGTGATCAGAATTGAAGCGTTTCCTTTGCTTTATGGCATTGGCCCTTCTGCTGGGTTCCTGCCTGATGCCGTCGATGGCGGAGGAAGTGCCCGTGGAAACCGGCGCTTTCCGCCTTCCCATTGACTTAAGCGGCGGCAAAGCGCCCGCGGAAGACCGCTACCTGAGCGAAACGCTGTATTCGGATCCTTCCATCCGGGTGGAGATCACCTCCGGCCGGGTGCAGCTGGAGGAAAACGTGGGCTGCGATTACTGGGTGGCCGATGTGGTCATCGCCGACGCTTCCCAGCTGCGCACCCAGCCCGCCAATTCCTTCGACGGCCCCTCCGGCGATATGCCCATGAGCCGGATCGTGGACCGGGTGAAAGCGGTGGTGGCCATGAACGGCGATTATTTCTGCTATTCCGGCTACGGCCTGATCCTGCGGCAGGGAAAAGTGTACCTGAACCGGCTGCGCCGCGGCCGGGACGTATTGGCCATCGACGAGAACGGGGATTTCCACGGCTTCTACAAGCCCGGCTTTGAGGAAGTGCCCCTGGAGATCGACGGCAAAAAGCTGATCAACGCCTTTTATTTCGGCCCCATCCTCTACGATCACGGCAAGGTCTGCGAGGATTTCAACTATCCGGACATGGGGCCCCTGAACCGGTCCCAGCGCATCGCGCTGTGCCAGGCGGGGCCGCTGCATTACAAGATCATCGCCTGCGGGAACACCGATCAGTATTTCCGGGGCATGACGCTGCAGGAATTCGCCGAATTCGTTTCCACCCAGGAGATCGAATTCGCCTACAATCTGGACGGCGGCAATTCCTCGGGGTTCTTCTTCCATAATCAGAAGGTCAACGCCATTTCCAATACGGAATTCCGCAGCCTGGTGGACATCATCTATTTCGCTTCCGCCTGGGAGAGTGACGCCCAGTGAGCACCGCGTTTCCATGGATCCTGGTTTCCGGCGCGCTGGTGACGTGCGGGGCCTATCTCCTCCGGATGCGCGCCGCGGGGGAAAAAATTTCCCTGGCGCTATTGGGAATCGCCCTGGCCGCGGTGATCGGCATGGACCGGGCGAAGGCGGGCTATTTCCTGCTGATGCTGGGCCGCGACGGACCGGACAGGGCCGTATCCCTGGCGTATGACAAGCTGAGCATCGTATGCGGCGCGGCGGGCGCCCTGGCGGGGATCGCGCTTTCGGCGCTGCTGACGCGTCCCCGGCGCTCCCCGGCGAAGCTGATGGATCTCTTCGCCCCCTGCGGGGCGCTGATGCTGGCCTTCTGCCGGGCCGCGGAGTATTGCTGCGGCACCCTGCTGGGGGCGGGAAAAACCTATCTGGAGGAGGGCCATTTCCTGGCCCGTTTCCCCCTGGGCATACAGAACCAGTGGGGCGATTGGTTCGCCGCCGTCTGCACGCTGGAAACGGCGCTGACATTGGGCGTGGCGGCGTTCTTTTTCCTTCGGAAGAACCGCCGGAGCCCCGGCGCGGTGTGGGAGGAAACGGTTTTCGCCCTGTGCCTGAACCAGATCCTGCTGGAATCGCTGCGCAACGTGTGCATGAAATGGGGCTTCGTGCGGGTGGAGCAGCTGCTCTGCGCCGCCGCCGTCATGGGGCTCCTCGTCTCCCGCTGCATCCGCAGCCGGGGGGTGCGGCCCTTCCGCCGCTGGTATCCGGCGGGGGTGGCCCTGCTGTGCGTGGCGGGGCTCACCGGCATGGAATTTGCGGTGGACAAGGGGTTGCTTTGGCTCACCCGGCAGCTCACCGGCCTGCCCGCCCGGATGGAAAGCCCCTATCTTCCCTGTAACACCGTGATTGCCTACGCCCTGATGGTCCTGTTCCTGGCGGTCATCGCCTGGATGGAGGGGATCGCCCTGCGGCAGAGCGCCCCCGCCGGCGGCAGGGATTGACAAACCGCTTTTTTCCGCATATAATACCACTGTGCGAAGAACGGGAAAAACGCCCGGACCCGCCGGCGGAAGAGAGAGCGCGTCATCGGCTGCAAGCGCGCTTCGTCCGGCCCCAGGCAGTGCCCCCGGGAGCAGCGAGGCAGAAACAGAAAGTATGCCCCGCCGTCCGCGCCGCGTTAAGGCGATCATCCAGAAAGAAAGAGTGGATTTTAAGCGGCATGCCCGTCTCTTCGGAGAGGGGCATGCGTTTTTTTGAAGGAGGAGGCTGCCCATGTTCGACACCCTGAAGCGGGACATCGACGCCGTCATGGCCCGCGATCCGGCCGCCCATTCCCGGGCGGAGGTCTTCTTCTGTTATCCCGGCTTTATCGCCGTCCGGCGGCACCGCCGGGCTCACCGGGCGTACCTGAAGGGGCATTTCCTGCTGGCCCGGTGGATCAATTTCCACACGTATCAGAGGACCGGCATCGACATCCATCCCGGGGCCACCCTGGGGGAAGGCGTGTTCATCGACCACGGCACCGGCGTGGTCATCGGCGAAACCGCCGTGGTGGGCGATTACTGCACCATCTATCAGGGCGCCACCCTGGGCGGCACCGGCAAGGACACCGGCAAGCGCCATCCCACCCTGGGCCGGGGCGTCACCGTGGGGGCCGGCAGCAAGGTGCTGGGGCCCATCAATATCGGGAACCACGTGAAGATCGGCGCCGGGGCCATCGTGCTCAAGGACGTGCCGGATCTGTGTACCGTGGTGGGCAACCCCGGCCGCATCGTCCGGGGCCCCGCCGTCCGCCCGGATATCGACCTGGACCACGGCGATCTGCCCGATCCCATGCTGGAAAAGGTGGAGGCCATCGAGGGCAAGCTGGAGCAATTGGAGCAGTTCGAGCAGCAGGAAATGGAGACCGCGCCCCACAGCTGCGCCGCCTGTCCCGTGGAGGACTGTCCCCGCAGAACCACGCCCGAAACGCAGAAGAAGGAGGAAAAATAAGCCATGCAGATCTACAACAGCCAATCCCGGAAAAAGGAAGAATTCGTGCCCCTGCATCCCGGCAAGGTGGGCATTTACGCCTGCGGCCCCACGGTGTACGATTATTTTCATATCGGCAACGCCCGCCCCTTCATCACCTTCGACGTGCTGCGGCGGTATCTGGAGCACCGGGGCTATAAAGTCACCTTCGTGCAGAACTTCACCGACATCGACGACAAAATGATCCGCCGCGCCAACCAGGAAGGCATCACCGTCAAAGAGCTGGGCGACCGCTTCATCAAAGAATATTATCAGGACGCCCAGGCCCTGGGCATCCGCCGGGCCACGGTGCATCCCCGGGCCACGGAACACATCGGGGAGATCATCCGTCTGGTAAAAACGCTGCAGGACAAGGGCTACGCCTACGAAGTCAACGGCGACGTGTACTTCGATGTGGAAAAGGACAAGGGCTACGGCAAGCTCTCCGGCCAGAACCTGGAGGACCTGGAGGCCGGCGCCCGCATCGACGTGGACGACGTGAAGCGCAATCCCGCGGATTTTGCCCTCTGGAAGGCCCAGAAGCCCGGGGAGCCCGCCTGGGATTCCCCCTGGGGCAAGGGCCGTCCCGGCTGGCACATCGAATGCAGCGCCATGAGCATGAAATACCTGGGCGAAACCTTCGATATCCACTGCGGCGGCAAGGACCTTCTCTTCCCCCACCACGAAAACGAGGTGGCCCAGAGCGAGTGCGCCACCGGCAAGCCCTTCGCCCGGTACTGGATGCACAACGGCTTCATCAACATCGACAATGAAAAAATGAGCAAATCCCTGGGCAATTTCTTCACCGTCCGGGATATCCTCAAGGAGTACGATCCGGAGGACGTGCGCATGTTCATGCTCTCCGCCCAGTACCGCAGCCCCGTGAATTTCAGCCGGGACATGATGGCCCAGGCCCACGCCTCCCTGCAGCGGCTTTACACCGCCCGGGATCACCTGATTTTCCTGCTCAAAAACGCCGCGGACCGGCCCCTGACCGCCGAGGAGGAAGCGCTGCTTTCCCGGGTGAAGGACAGCGCCGCCCGGTTCGACGCCGCCATGGACGACGATCTGAACACCGCCGACGCCCTGGGCGCGGTTTTCGAGATCGTGAAGGACGCCAACGTGTCCCTGAGCGAACAGAGCAGCCGGGCCGCGGTGGAAGGCGTCCTCAAAGGCCTGACCGGCCTTACGGACGTGCTGGGTCTGCTGATGAAAAAAGCGGACGCCGGGCTGCCCGCGGAGATCCAGGCCCTGGCGGACGAGCGCGCTCAGGCCCGGAAGGAAAAGAACTGGAAACGCAGCGACGAGCTGCGCGACGCGCTCCTGGCCGCGGGCTACGCCGTGAAGGACACCCCCCAGGGCCAGAACATCACCAAAGCCTGAGGGAAGCAAACGCGCCTCCGCCCCGTTCTATGGATGAAGGAAACGAAACGGAGAAAATCCCATGCAAAAGAAACTGCTTGTGATTCTGCTGATCCTGTGTCTGCTGCCCGCCGCCGCCCTGGCGGACGTGCACGTGGAGGAGACCCCGCCGGAGGACTGGGCGGAAAGAGACCTGATGCGCCTGACGGTATTCCGCACCGGCGAGGGCGACTGCATGCTGCTGGAAGCCGGCGGCGAATGCATGATGATCGACGGCGGCCCCTATAAATACCGGGAGAAGCTGCGCACGGCCCTGGAAGCCCGGGGGATCAGCCATTTCAGATACCTGTTCAGCACCCACCCCCACGACGACCACATCAACGGCCTCAAGGCGCTGATGGCCTTCGGGTTCACGGCGGATGAATTCGTATCCGTCTTCCCCAAGGACCAGCACGACGTTGAGGAAAACCAGAAAAAGACCGTGGCCGTCATGGAAAAGGCCGGTATCCCCTATCGGCAGGTCGCCTCCGGGGACATGCTGCCCCTGGGCGGCGCCGCGGTCACGGTGATCAACTGGCCCGAGGGCTACAGCATCAACGCCCGCTCCGCCATGACCCGGATCGAATACGGCGCGTGCTCCGCCCTGCTGTGCGCCGACATCATCGGCGATACCCAGCAGCATTTCCTGAAAACCCTGGACCCCGCCCTGCTCAAGGCCGACGTGATCAAAACCGCCCACCATGGGCTGACCCCCATGATCAAGGCTTTCCTGGACGCCGTGGACCCCGCCTATATCGTGGTCACAAATTACAACAACGAAAAAACGGACAAGACCAAGGATCAGGCCCATTACCGCAAGCTGCCCATCCAGTTTTCCGGTTCGGGCACCGTCATTCTGGAGTGCGACGGCACGGACTGGTATATCCACCAGACCATGGGCCAGTTCTGATCCTCTCCTGCAAAAGCATCTCTTCAGCGCCGGGCGGCCCTGCCCGGCGTTTTTATTTGCCGGGAAACGGACGGGCCCGCCTTTTCGGGATGTTGCGGGCCGGCGCGGCTTTTGCTTTGACGAATGCCGGCGCGTGTGGTATGCTGTATCCAAAGGGGAGGGAGGCTCATGGACGAAAGAGAAGGATTGGAGCGGTATCTGCCGGTGCCGCAGCGGCGCATCGCGGAAAAGCTGGATGAATACATGAGCCGCCGGGATTACGCCGGGGCGGAAAGGCATCTTTTGTACTGGCTGGCGGAGGCGCAGGCGGGGAAGGACCTGCGGGGCGAACTGATGCTGCGCAACGAGCTGATCGGCCATTACCGCAAGACCGGGGAAAGGGACAAGGCCCTGCCCCAGATCGACCGGGCGCTGTCGCTGCTGGAGGAAATGGATTATACCGGCACCGTCAGCGCCGGAACGACCTGCGTGAACGCCGCCACGGCCCTGAACGCCTTCGGGGAAAACGAACGGGCCATGGGCCTGTTTGAACGGGCGGAAAATTCCTACGCCCGGGGCGGCGCATCGCCGGAGCTGCTGGGCGGGCTGTACAACAATATGGGGCTGTGCTGCGCGGCCCTGGGCCGGTACGGGGACGCGCAGGCGTATTACGACCGGGCCATGGAGCAAATGAAGCGGGTGGAAAACGGGGAGCTGGAGCAGGCCGTCACCTGCCTGAACCGGGCGGACGCCGTGGCGGCCCAGGCGGGAATGGAGCAGGGAGAAGAAAGGATCTTCGCCCTGCTGGACCAGGCCCAAGCCCTGCTGGATACGCCGGGCGTGCCCCGGGACGGGTATTACGCCTTCGTGTGCGAAAAATGCGCGCCCGCGTTTGAGTATTACGGCTATTTCCTGGCGGCGCAAGACCTGAAAGAGAGGGCGAAAAGGATTTATGAAAGGGCTTGAGATCGCCCGGGCGTATTTTGAAGCCTACGGGCTGCCCATGCTCCGGGAGCAGTTCCCGGCGCTGCTGCCGCTGATCGCGGCGGGGCTGACGGGCAGCGGATCGGAGTGCTTCTGGTTTGACGATGAGATCTCCCGGGATCACGATTTCGAGCCGGGATTCTGCCTGTTCCTTCCGGACGAGGAGACCGTCAGCCGGCGGGACGCGTTCCTGCTGGAGCGGGCGTACGCCAAGCTGCCCCGGGAATTCATGGGCCTCAGGCGGGGCCTCATGGCGCCGGTGGGCGGCAACCGCCGGGGGGTCCTGCGCACGGCGGAGTATTTTACGGTAAAGGTCGGCGCGCCGGACGGGGCTCTGACGCTCAGGCAATGGCTGGCCGTGCCGGAATATGCCCTGGCAGAAGCGGTGAACGGCGAAATTTTCCACGACGGCCCGGGGACTGTGACCCGCATCCGGGAACGTCTGGCCCGGTATCCGGAGGATATCCGGCGGAAAAAGCTGGCCGGGCAGCTGCTGCTCATGGCCCAGAGCGGCCAGTACAATTACGGCCGCTGCCTCCGCCACGGGGAAACCGGCGCGGCCCAAATGGCGGCGTGCGAATTCGTGAAGGCGGGGATGCAGACGGTGTTCCTGCTCAACGGCGTTTATCAGCCCTACTACAAATGGAGCTTCCGGGCCATGCGGGCGCTGCCAAAAATGGCGCTGCTGGCGGAGCTGATGGAATACCTGCTCACCACCGGGAACGACGGGGATACCGCCCGGGAAAAGCAGGACGTGATGGAGGGCATCGCCGCCGACGTGATCGACGAATTGCAGTCCCAAGGCCTGACGGAGGCCGTCTGCGGCGATCTGGAAAAGCACGCCTATTCCGTGCAGGACGGGATCGCAGACGGGGAGATCCGCAACCTGCATATCCTGGCGGCGGTGTAGGAGGAAAACACAGATGGAAAAGCGGCTGACCCGGGCGGAAGAAGCCCTGTCCGTCCGGCGGCTGACCG
This sequence comes from Clostridia bacterium, assembly GCA_017620455.1. The sequence goes on along the minus strand of JAFZQK010000044.1, from coordinate 2,092 downwards.
GGGATGATCTGCCCGCCTGCGCCGAGGTGATCCGCAGGAGCTTCCTGACGGTGGCGGAGGAATTCGGCCTGACGCCGGAAAACGCCCCCCGATACGCCGCCTTCGCCACCACGGAAGAAGCGCTCCGCCAGCGGATCGCGGACCCGCGCCGCCCTATGTTTGCCTGCTTCGACGGGCAGGGGCGGATGGCGGGCTGCTACGGGCTTTCGGACCGGGGAAACGGAACGTGCGAAATGGAACGGTTGTGCGTGCTGCCGGCGCTGCGGCGCCGGGGCGTCGGGGAATTGCTGGTACGCCACGCGATAAAGCAGGCGCGGGAAGCTGGCTTTGGCAAAATCACCATCGGGATCGTGGAGGAGAACAAGGCGCTGAAAAAATGGTACGAGGGATTCGGCTTTGTTTCCGTGAGTACGAAAAAATACGATTTCTTTCCCTTTACCAGCGGGACCATGGAAATGCGGCTGAAGTGAACGGCCGCAGGAAAGGACGGGACGCATGAAGATTCACGGACTGCAGAAAATGACCCTGCTGGATTTTCCCGGCCGGGTGGCCTGCACGGTGTTCCTGGGGGGGTGCGATTTCAGATGCCCCTTCTGCCATAATTTCGAGCTGGTGGAAAATCCCGGAAGCGGGATCATGACGGAGGAGGAGTTTTTCTCCTTCCTGGAAAAGCGCCGGGGGCTGCTGGACGGGGTAGCGGTCACCGGCGGCGAGCCCTGCCTGCGCCGGGACCTTGCGGACTTCCTTTCCCTCATCCGGGACGCGGGCTTTCCCGTTAAGCTGGATACCAACGGCGCGCATCCCGACGTGCTGGGGCGGGTGCTGGAGGCGGGCCTGGCCCAGTATGTGGCCATGGACATCAAGAACAGCCCGGAAAAATACGCCCGCACCGCGGGGCTGCCGGAAATGGACCTTACGCCCGTCCGGGAAAGCGTTTCCCTGCTCATGGCGGGCGAAACGGATTATGAATTCCGCACCACCGTGGTGGCGGAATTGCACGCCGCGGAGGACTTTGAGCACATCGGCCGGTGGATCGCGGGGGCGAAGCGCTACTTCCTCCAGGCCTTCGCCGACCGGGATTCGGTGCCCTTCGGGGGCCTTCACGCCCCCTCCGCCGATCAGATGCGCGAATACCTGGCCGTTGCTCAGCGCTTTGTGCCCGCCGCCGCGCTGCGGGGGGTGGACTGACGGATTGCCGGTTGTGCTTTCCGGTGGGGTTTATGTGCTTTCCGGTGAATAAAAACCACAACATATAGATTTGAAAACCCTAAATTATTAAATTATCCACAACATATTGACATCCCCTTTCGGATGTGATAACGTTATATCTGCTCCGGATTTTTCAGAATCACGCAGGCAGAAGAAACGCTTAACATGCCACGAAGGGGGATTCTTTTCTATGTACCAGGTACTCAAGCGGGACGGGAAAGTGGTGGATTTTTCCATCAGCAAGATCAGCGCGGCCATCACGAAGGCCTTTGACGCCATCGGCAAGCAGTATCATCCCACGGTGATCGACCTGCTGGCTTTGCACGTCACCAGCGATTTTGATAAGAAGATCCGCGATGGGAAGATCGCCGTGGAGGACATTCAGGACAGCGTGGAAAAGGTACTGTCCGAATCCGGCTACGCGGACGTGGCGAAGGCCTATATCCTGTACCGCAAACAGCGGGAAAAGGTGCGCAATATCAATTCCGCCCTGCTGAACTATAAGGACCTGGTGGACAATTATCTGCAGATCAACGACTGGCGGGTGAAGGAAAACTCCACCGTCACCTACTCCGTGGGCGGGCTGATCCTGTCCAACTCCGGGGCCATCACCGCCAATTACTGGCTGAGCGAAGTATACGATGAGGAAATCGCCGAGGCCCACCGCAGCGCCGCGCTGCACCTGCACGACCTGAGCATGCTCACCGGCTACTGCGCGGGCTGGAGCCTCAAGCAGCTGATCCAGGAGGGCCTGGGCGGCGTGCCGGGGAAGATCACCTCCTCCCCCGCCTCCCATCTGTCCACCCTGTGCAACCAGATGGTGAATTTCCTGGGCATCATGCAGAACGAATGGGCCGGCGCCCAGGCGTTCTCCTCCTTCGAT
>JAFZQK010000043.1 GCA_017620455.1 Clostridia bacterium | reverse complement strand
GGTTGGCGTAGATGCGCATATGATGGGGACAGTTCATGGGCCGCAGCACAAAGGCTTCGCCCTCCACTTCCATGGCGGGGAACATGTTGTCCTTGTAGTGCTCCCAGTGGCCGCTGGTCTTGTACAGATCCACCGTGCCCACGCAAGGGGTCAGCACGTGCTGATAGCCCAGCATCAGTTCCTTGTCCCGGATGTAGTTTTCCAGTTCCCGCCACAGGGTATAGCCCTTGGGCAGGAACATGGGCAGGCCCTTGCCGATGAGGTCGTCGGTCATAAACAGCTGCATATCCTTGCCGATGCGGCGGTGATCCCGGGCCTTGGCCTCCTCCACCTGTTTCAGGTATTCGGCCAGCTCTTCCTGATTGCGGAAGGCGGTGCCGTTGAGGCGGGTGAGCATCTTGTTTTTCTGATCGTTCTTCCAGTACGCGCCGGACAGGGACATGAGCTTGAACGCTTTCAGCGCTTTGGTGTAGCACAGATGCGGGCCCACGCACATGTCGATGTAATCGCCCTGCTGATAGAAGGTGATCTGGGCGTCCTCAGGCAGATCGGCGATATGCTCCACCTTGTAGATTTCGCCGCGGTCCTGCATCAGCTTCACCGCCTCGTCCCGGGGCAGGGGATAGACCTTGAAGGGCAGGTTTTCCTTCACGATCTTCTGCATTTCCGCTTCGATGGCGGGCAGATCCTCGTCGGAGAGCTTCACGTCGCCCAGGTCGATGTCGTAGTGGAAGCCCTTTTCGGTGGCGGGGCCGTAGGCGAAGTGCGCGCCGGGATACAGGCGCTTCACGGCCTGGGCCATGATGTGGGCGGCGCTGTGGCGCAGCACTTCCAGTTCCATTTCCTCGGGGCATTCGGCCACCCGGCCGTCGTTGTAGATGATCTTCATGCGGTTTGTCCTCCTCTTGTTTTGGTTGGGTCCGTTCGGGGAGGGCATTGAAAAACGCCCGTCCCGTCATGTGAAATGAAGGGACGAGCGCGAATGTCTTCTTCGCCCGCGGTTCCACCCTTGTTGCCCCCTCGCGCGGAGGGGACCGCTTGAGCCGGCGCTGTATCGGGCGCCGCGCGCCGCCGGTCGGGAGGCGGTATTTCCTTTCCTGTGCTTACGCGCTTGCACCGTCCGCGCGCTCTCTGAAAGCCGGGGGAGAGGAAACGTGTTCTCCGTCATTCCGGGGATTGCTGATATTATACGCCCAGCGGAGACGGTGTGTCAAGGCCTTATTTTTCCGGCGGCACAAATTCCAGCAAATCCCCGATCCGGCATTCCAGCACCGTGCACAGCCGGGCCAAAACATCCGTATCCAGGCGGGTAACGACGCCTTTGCAATAGTTGTTTAGTTGCGTGTGCTGCACTTCTGCGCGCTGACAAAGCTTGCTTTTGCTGATGCCTTTCTTTTCAATCAATTCATTGACGTGGAACTTGATCGTACCAAATTGATTCATCCTTAATCCACCATCCTGACGTATCAGTTGACAAATTAAGTATAACTTTGATATGATAGCTTTATAAGTTATAAGAAAATAACAGTAAAAAAGCAATAGTAAGAAGTAAACAGTAGGAAACAAAAGAAAAGAGGATGAAGGAATGAAGAAAAAGAAACAAAAACAGGAATTTGCATTCTTTATGGAAAGGCCGCGCAGACTGCGCGATCTGCTTCGTCCGTATGCGGACAGCGAAAGGCCCTATGTGATCGTAAAAAAGGTGGAGCTGAGAGATATCGATTATGAAAATTTCTGTGAGGACATGACGGTGGAACGTGATTTTTTGTCCGGCGTGAAGCAATCGGAAGAATACCCGTTCGCGTTTGAATGCGTGCTGATCCGGCGAAAGGCAAGCCCGAACGACGTATCGATCCTGGTGGCGCCTCAGGACGGCGGATATGTGGGCTGGGCAGCGGTGTATTTGGAAGAATAAAAAAACCCCTGTCCGTATCCCGGAAAGGGGGCGCGGGGAAACAAGCCGGCTGTTTTTTCCTTTCCCATCCCGAATCAGTTTTCTTTGGAGGGGCGCGGGGGACCTTTCTTTTTCAAAAGAAAGGTCCCCCGCCTTAATTTTTTCGTTCCCCTTACGTCAGCTCGGCTTCCAACCGCACGCAGCGGCCCACGAAGGTGAGCTCGTTGAAATTTCTGATCTCGCTTTCAAAGGCCTCGTCGTATTTCTGCAGCATGGCCTGGTAATCGTTGACGCGCTTGACCTTGCGCAGCACCCGGCCCAGGGGCGTCTGCAGCAGCATGATGGCCCCGTCCACGGCGGCCTGGGCGGGCACCACCAGCAAAAGATCCCCCCGCTGGACGCGGAAGCCGCGCAGGGCGTTGTCCGGCGCCATGAAATAAAACACCTTGTCCGGGGACGCGCCTTCGATCTTGCCGTTGGTGATAGGCAGCAGCCGGTGGCCCACCTCCTTCATCACGGCGTTGTACACCGGCACGTGCTTGAGCACGCCGGAGAGGGCGTCCAGCCAGATGGAGCCGCTGACGCCGGGATCGGTTTCCGCCACGGGGGCGGGCTTTTTCTCGGCCTCGGCCTTTTTCTTCTCGGCGGCCTGCTGGATGCGGGGCACGGCGGACTGCAGGTCCACCGTGGCGGCGATGTCGTCCAGGGTGAAGTCCGCCTCGGTGTGCTCGGTCATGCCCATGGTTTTCAGGATCCGGCGGGCCTGATCGTCCGCGATGATCCGGGTGCCGGCCTCCACCTCCATCAGGTATTTGTCGCTGACCCCGCATTTTCTCGCCACCTGCTTGTGCGTCAGCCCCTGGCGGGTGCGCTCCAGGCGGATCAGATCTCCTAATCTGCTCATTGCTTTTGCTCCTTTATTCAGTCAGCCGCAGGGCGGGCTGCGCGTTCAGGTCCAGCCCGGCGATCTCGCCCCGCATCAGGCGATAGTATGCCGCGGAGCCGATCATGGCCGCGTTGTCCCCGCACAGGTCCAGCCGGGGCATGAACAATTCGATGCCGCGGGCTTTGCAGGCCTTTTCCATCTCCCGGCGCAGCAGTTTATTGGCGGATACGCCCCCGGCCAGGGCCATTTTTTTCAGCCCCATGTCCTCCGCGGCCAGCATGGCCCGGTCCACCAGGAAGGAAACCACGGCCTTGCGGAAGGAGGCGGCCAGATCCGCGTTCCGGAGGGCTTCGCCCTTCTGCCGGGCGTTGTGCACGGCGTTGATGAAGGCGGTCTTGAGGCCGGAAAAGCTGTAATCGTAGCGGCCCTCGGTTTTGGGCCGGGGCAGCTTCAATGCGTCCGGATCGCCCTCCTCGGCCAGCCGGTCCAGCAGCGGGCCGCCGGGGTAGGGGATGTTCAGCACCCGGGCGGCCTTGTCGAAGGCCTCGCCCGCGGCGTCGTCCTGGGTCTGGCCCAGGATGCGGAACGCGCCGTAATCCTCCACGGAAAACAGGTGGCTGTGCCCGCCGGACACCACCAGGCAGGCGAAGGGCGGCGTCAGATCCGGATGGGTGAGGAAATTGGCGCAGATGTGGCCCTCGATGTGGTTGACCGCCACCAGGGGCTTGCGGGCGGCGAAGGCCAGGGCTTTGGCGCAGCTGACGCCGATGAGCAGCGCGCCCACCAGCCCGGGGCCGCAGGTGACGGCGACGGCGTCCACGTCGGCAAGGGCCAGCCCCGCGTCACTGAGCGCCTGATCCACCATGAGGTCCACCTTCTCCACGTGGGCGCGGCTGGCGATTTCCGGCACCACGCCGCCATAGAGGGCGTGCAGGTCGATCTGGGTAAAGACGGCGTTGGAAAGGATCCTCCGCCCGTCCTCGATCACCGCGGCGGCGGTCTCGTCGCAGCTGGATTCCACGGCCAGGATGCGCACGTGCTCCTTGCTTTGCAGGGCTTCCAGCGCCCTGCGGCTTTCTTCCAGGTAACTCATTGCTTCTTTTCCTTCGGCTTTTTCAAAAATGCGACGATCAACAGCAGCATCAGCCCCAGCACCGGCAGCATGGATTTGATCATTTCCCCGGCGTACCAGGTGAAAAAAGACAGGGGCATCAGGGCCATGAGCAGGTCCGTCCTGGGGTTGAGGAGCCAGAAATCGTTGGTGAAAAAGACTTTATGGAAGGTCCAGAACAGGCCGTCGAAATTGACGGCGCCCCAGACCGCCAGGGCGGTGAACACGGCCAGCAGGAAAGCGGCCGCCAGAGCGAAGCCCCGCACCAGGGAGAAAAGCAGGGCCTGCTTATCCCTGGCGGCGAGGTACAGCGCGGCGATCAGGGCGATGGTCCCGCCGCCGCCCAGCCAGCGGGCCCATTTGAGGAAGGACACGATGCCGCGCACGTCCCGGAGGTGAGCGTTTTCTTTTTCCTGGAAGGCGTCCTTCACGCTGCCGCTGCCGTCCTGGGCGGGAACGCGGGGGAGATCGGTCTTGCCGTTCAGGTAATCCGTGATCGCCGCGGCGTAATCGGCGTACCGGGCGGGCGGGACGTTCAGGTGGTCCGTCTGGGCGTTGAGCAGAAAGCCCTGCTTCATCAGGGCCGCGTTGGTGACGGACGATGCGGCGATGGAGCACAGCAGGGAAAGGAGACCCATCAGGCCCAGGAAGAAATACAGCAGTTTTTTCATGCCAGGTCCTCTTGAAAAAATTGTGAAGCGGCTTTCTTTGGGAGGGCGCGGGAGGGCCTTTCCTTCTCCTGAAAGAAAGGCCCTCCCGTTTTTTGATCTTACTGCATCTTCAGGTACGCCGTGGTGAAGCCCTCCAGGTTGCCGTCCATCACGTCGTCGATATTGCCGGATTCAAAGCCGGTGCGGTGATCCTTCACCATGGTGTAGGGCTGGAAAACGTAGGAGCGGATCTGGCTGCCCCATTCGATCTTCTTCATTTCGCCCTTGATATCGGCCATCTCCTGTTCCTTTTCGCGCTCCCGCAGTTCCAGCAGGCGGGCCTTGAGCATCTTGATGCAGGTGGCGCGGTTCTGCACCTGGTCGCGCTCGGTTTGGCAGGAGACGACGATGGTGACGTCGTCCTTGATATAGGTCATGCGGACGGCGGAGGAGGTCTTGTTCACGTTCTGGCCGCCGGCGCCGGAGGAGTGGTAGGTATCCACCCGGACGTACTTCATGTCGATCTCGATCTCGCTGTCGTCATCCTCCAGCATGGGGGCCACGTCCAGGGAGGCGAAGGAGGTGTGCCGCCGGGCGTTGGCGTCAAAGGGGGAAATGCACACAAGCCTATGCACGCCCTTTTCGCCGCGGAGGTAGCCGTAGGCGTGATCGCCGCTGACCTCGAAGGTGACGGACTTGATGCCCGCCTCGTCCCCGTCCAGCAGGTCCAGCAGCTTCACGGTAAAGCCCATGCGCTCGCAGTATCTTGTATACATGCGGTACAGCATCTGGGTCCAGTCCTGGGCCTCGGTGCCGCCGGCTCCGGCATGGAGGGAAAGCACCGCGTCCCGGTCGTCGTATTTGCCCCGCATGAGGGTTTCCAGGGCCAGGGCCTCGGTTTCCTTTTCCAGGCGTTCCAGCTCGGCGGAGATTTCCTCCACCATGCTTTCGTCGTTTTCCTCGTTGGCCAGGTCGATCATGGTTTCCACGTCGTCGCAGCCGGAAAGGAGGGACTGATAGTGCTTGATGCGGCCCTCCAGATTGGCGATGCGGCGGTTCACGTGGGTGGAGCGCTCCAGATTATCCCAGAAGCCGTCGGCGTTCATTTCCTCGTGCAGCTCCTGCAGCTCCCGCTCCATATCGTCGATATGCAGCCCCCCGGCGATTTCCTTCAGTTGGCTGCGGAGAGAATCCAGCCGGGGAAGAAAGGGTTCCAGTGCAAGTATCATATTGATTTCCCCTTTTTCACAGAGTTTGGCGTAATTGATCAGAGCCGATGGCGCGCGCTATTCGCCGGAGCCCTGGTTCCTGCCGCAGCAGTTCTTGTATTTCTTGCCGCTGCCGCAGGGGCAGGGATCGTTGCGGCCGATCTTTTTGCCCACCTTGACGGGGGTCTGGGGGGCGGGGCGGTTGGCGGTTGGCTTGGCGGGGCCGATCCGGGCGGGGGCTTCGGAGGCGCCCCGGGCGGAGGTGGGCCGGGCCACGGCGGTGCGCTGGGTGGAGGCGCGCTCGATTTTGAGCTGGTACATGCGGCGCACGGTGTCCTCCCGGATCAGGTGCACCATTTCCTCGAACATATCGTAGGATTCCAATTTGTATTCGTTGACGGGATCCCGCTGGGCGTAGGCGCGCAGCCCGATGCCGTCCCGCAGCTGATCCATGGCGTCGATATGGTCCATCCAGCGCAGGTCCACCGCCCGGAGCAGCACGGCCCGCTCCAATTCGCGCATGTCGATGCCCATTTCCCGGATCTGGGCTTCCCTTTCCTCGTAGAAGCGGGCGGCGGCCTTCTTGAAGAAGGCGGCGGCGTCCTCCCGGCTGCCGGAAAGGAGGGAATCGCGGTTGGCGTCCACGGTGCCGGCGGGAACGCACAGGCGCTCCAGATGATCCTTCAGGCCGTCCAGATCCCATTCCGCGCTGTTGTCGCCCACCAGGAAGCGGGTGCAGCTTTCGTCGACGAGGGCTTCCCGCATATTGACAATGACGGACTGCATGTCCTCGCCCCGCAGCACCTGCTGGCGCTGGCCATATATGACGCCGCGCTGCTGGTTCATCACGTCGTCGTACTGCAGCACATGCTTGCGGATCTCATAGTTGCGGCTTTCCACCCGCTTCTGGGCGTTCTCGATCTGCTTGGTGAGCAGCCCGGCTTCCAGGGGCGTATCCTCGTCCATGCCCAGGCGGGCGATGAGGGGCTGAATGCGTTCGCCGCCGAAGAGACGCATCAGATCGTCCTCCAGGGCGATGAAGAACTGGCTGGAGCCCGGATCGCCCTGGCGGCCGGCGCGGCCGCGGAGCTGGTTGTCGATGCGGCGGGATTCGTGGCGCTCGGTGCCGATGATGTGCAATCCGCCCACGGCCACGACCTTGTCGTGCTCCACGTCGGTGGTCTTTTTGTATTCGGCCTTCAGCTCCCGGTAATGCTTCCGGGCCTCCAGCACCTCCTCGGGCACGTTTTCATTGAAGCCCGTGGCGGCCTCGATGATCTCCTCGGGGATTTCCTCCTGGCGCATGGTGCGCCGGGCCAGGAAATCCGGGTTGCCGCCCAGCAGGATGTCCGTGCCGCGGCCGGCCATGTTGGTGGCGATGGTGACGGCGCCGAAATGACCGGCCTGGGCCACGATGGAAGCCTCGCGGGCGTGGTGCTTGGCGTTCAATACCTCGTGCTCGATGCCCCGCAGCTCCAGCATGCGGCTGATCAGCTCGCTGACCTCCACCGAAACCGTGCCCACCAGCACGGGCTGGCCGGTCTTGTGGCGCTGGATGATCTCCTCCACCACGGCGTTGTACTTACCCTTTTTGGTGCGGTAGATCACGTCGTTCATGTCCTTGCGGATCATGGGCTTGTTGGTGGGCACCTGCACCACGTCCAGGTTGTAGATGCCCTGGAATTCCGTTTCCTCCGTCTTGGCGGTGCCCGTCATGCCGGATAGCTTTTTGTACATGCGGAAGTAGTTCTGGAAAGTGATGGTGGCCAGGGTCTTGCTTTCCCGTTCCACCTTCACGTGCTCCTTTGCCTCGATGGCCTGGTGCAGCCCGTCGGAATAGCGGCGGCCCACCATCAAACGGCCGGTGAACTCGTCCACGATGATCACCTGGTCGTTCTGCACCACGTAGTCCACGTCCCGCTTCATGATGACGTTGGCCTTCAGGGCGTTGAGGATGTAGTGGTTCAGCTCGTTGTTTTCCGCATCGGCCAGGTTTTCGATGCCGAAGGCGGCCTCGGCCTTGCGGGTGCCCTCCTCGGTGAGCATGACCGCCTTTTCCTTTTCCTCCACCGTATAGTCCTCTTCATTGCGCAGGCGGATCACGAACCGGTCGGCCCGCTCGTACATATCGGTGGATTTTTCGCCCTGGCCGGAAATGATCAAGGGGGTGCGGGCCTCGTCGATGAGGATGGAGTCCACCTCGTCCACGATAGCGAAAGCGTGGCCGCGCTGCACCATGTCGCTCTTGTAAAGGGCCATATTGTCCCGCAGGTAATCGAAGCCCATTTCATTGTTGGTGCCGTAGGTGATATCGCAGGCATAGGCGGCCTTGCGGGCGGGGTTTTCCAGATCGTGGACGATGATGCCCACGCTCAGGCCCAGGAAGCGGTACAGCTTTCCCATTTCCTCGCCCTGGAAGGAGGCCAGGTAATCGTTCACGGTGACGATGTGCACGCCTTCGCCGGTGAGGGCGTTCAGATAGGCGGGGAGGGTGGCGGTGAGGGTTTTTCCTTCGCCGGTTTTCATTTCGGCGATGCGGCCCTGGTGCAGCACGATGCCGCCGATCATCTGCACCCGGAAGGGACGCAGGCCCAGGGTGCGCTTGCTGGCCTCGCGGACCACGGCGAAGGCTTCCGGCAGCAGCTGATCCAACGTTTCCCCGGCCTGATAGCGTTTTTTGAATTCGTCGGTTTTCTGCGTCAGTTCCGCGTCCGAGAGCGCTTCCATCTGAGGCTCCAGGGCGTCGATCCGGTCGGCAATTTTTTCAAGGGGCTTGAGCAGGGCGTCGTTGCCAAGGCCCAGCGCTTTTTTCAGAAAATCCAGCATGCTTGCTTCTCCTTGCTTGGAATGGGTGCGGGCATGCAAAACGCACGGCACCATTTTTTATTATACCATGCCCCGCGCCGCCATAGCAACCTTTTTTTCATTATATTGCATATTCCGGCAGCCGGGCGGCGGAATGCCCTTGGATTCTCTGCTTTTTTCTCTTCAGCGGTGAAGGCGGACGCATCTCTGCGGCAATTCAGGAAAACAGGCCGCCGCAAAAAAGGGAACCGCCCTTTTTCATCCAGGAACGGTTCCCTCATAGCAATAATGATATCGTCCGGTCAGTCGTTCAGCCAGTCCAGGCTGTCGGCATAGACGTATGCCAGTCCTTTTTTCTTACAGTATTGTTCTGCATAGCTGTCCCGTGCCACTGTGAAGGTCAGGTCAGGGCAGCCGTGAAACGCCCTTTTCCCAATACTGATCACGCTGCCCGGGATCACGATGCCCGTCAGCCCGGAGCACCTGATAAACGCTCCGTCCCCGATGCTGGTCACGCCGTCCGGGATCGTGACGCTGGTCAGGCCGGTGCAATCGGAAAACGCCAATTCTCCGATGCTGGTCACGCCGTCCGGGATCGTGATGCTCGTCAGACTGGTGCAATGACAAAACACCTCATCCCCGATGCCGGTCACGCCGTCCGGGATCGTGATGCTCTGCAGGCAGTCGCATTCGTAAAACACCCTATTCCCGACGCTGGTTACGCTGTCCGGAATCGTGATGCTCGTCAGGCTGTGGCATTTGTAAAACGCTCCATCCCCGATGCTGGTCACGCCGTCCGGGATCGTGACGCTGGCCAGGCTGGCGCAAACGGAAAACGCTCTTTCCCCGATGCCGGTCACGCCGTCCGGGATCGTGACGCTGGTCAGGCTGGGGCAAGCGGAAAACGCTCTTTCCCCGATGCCGGTCACGCTGTGTCCGTCCATTTCCGCCGGGACGATCAGGCTTTCCGCAGCGCCTGAATATTTTGTGATTTCCGCCGTGCCGTCCTTCAGCAGGATGTATTCATAATCCCCGCTGGTATACTTTTCCTGTTCCGGCTCTTCGGCCTGGGCAAACAGGGACGGGAGCAGCAGGACGCACAGCAGACAGGCGAGGAACCTTTTCATTTTTTCTTCCTCCTTTGCATGAGCGCAGGGCGTATCGGGCGTTTGCCTGGATCGTGATTTTATTATATATTGGCATATAGGAAAAGTCAATTTCATTGATCCTGTGGATTGATATGGCAGCGAGGCGCAAACGGCCCGCGGGCAAGCCGGATCCGTCCGCTGATCGGAAGATATATTTCAATATATTGGGAAAATGACTTTACCTGCGGCGGAAAACATGATAAAATATTCCTTGAATCTGCCATGTTCCCAAAGGGAACGGGAGAAATGAGGAAATGTACATGCGACGCTGCGGAATGACGCTGGTTCTTGCGCTGATGATGACGGTCCTGCTCCTGCCTGCGGCGGGGGCGGAAGCGGGCGCCGTGGTGGAGCTGCCCGTGGATTTTTCCTTCGGCCTGCCGCTCCAGGAAAAATGGGAGCAGGGGAAAAAGGTATACGACGATCCTTCCATCCACGTGGAGCATTATTCCGCGCGCAGCGATGAACTGATCTGCACGTATTACGTGGTGGACATCAAGATCGCTTCCGCCTCTCAGATGCGGGCGGAATCCGCCGCCGGTGGGCCGGAGGGCTTCAAGAGCCGCCAGCGGGTGTCCGTGCCTCAGATGGCCCGGCGGGTGAACGCCGTGGTGGCCCTGGACGGCGATTATTACGGCGAGCATCCCGGCTCCCTGGTGGTGCGCCAGGGGGTGGTATTCCGGGGCGTGCAGGAAACGTATCACGATCTGCTGCTTATCGACGAGGACGGGGATTTCCACGTGATCCTGGCGGGGAACCGGGATACGGAGGAGGGCTACGGCAATACCTTCCCCTCCACCCCTGTGACGGAGGAGCAGCTGACGTGCACCGAGGACGGGAAGAAGATCATTAACGGCTTTGATTTCGGCCCCTGCATCATCCTCAACGGCGAGGCGGTGGAGGCGAATCCCCGGTCCATCGTGCATCCCCACAAGACCCAGTCCTGGAACCGGGCGCAGCGCATCTGCCTGTGCCAGCTGGGGCCGCTGGAATACCGCATCGTGGCGGTGGCGCACTTTGGCCTGAGCGTGCAGGATATGACCAAGCTGGTGCTTTCCCTGGGCGGGGTGCAGACCGCCTATATGTTCGACGGTGGCGACAGCGCCCAGATCGCTTTCCTGGGGCGCAGGATCAACAACGTCAACGGCCAGCAGGACCGGCCGGTGTGCGACTGCATTTATTTCGCCAGCGCCTATCAGCCGTGAGGATGGAATCATGATCAATACCAGCTATGTTCTCTGGATGGCCGACAGCGTGCTGATCTGCGCCGCGATGCACTATTGCCTGGCGGCGGGGCTGAAAAGGCGCGGGCTGCTTTCGGCGGTCACCTGCGTGCTTTCCACGGCCCTGGGCATCGCGCTGGCGCGGCTGGCCTACTGCCTGATCCAGATCAATTACGTGGTGTACGACGGGTTCTGGGAAACGGTATGGAGCGGGGATCTGTCCTGCACCAGCTATTACGGCGGCGTGGCGGGGGCGGTCCTGGGGGCCTGGCTGGCGGCGCTCCTCACCGGAAACAGGCCCATGGAGGCGCTGAACGCCTGGGCGCCCGCCGGGGCGCTGATGGCGGCTCAGGCAAGGTTCGCGGAGTATTTCCTGGGCACGCTGCGGGCGGGCGGCTATCTGGAGGACCCGGCGGTTCAGTTTTTCCCGCTGGCCATCGGCAACGAATGGGGCGAATGGTATCTGGCGGTGTTCATGCTGGCGGGGCTTGCGTACCTGGCGGTGTTCTTCCTTTCGCTGCTCCGGTTCCGGAAAAGCCGGTTCCTGCGCACGCTGTTTTACCTGTGCCTGCTGCAGATCATCCTGGAAAGCCTGCGGAACCAGAGCCTGATCTGGAGCGAGTTTGTGCGGGCGGAGCAGCTGCTGTGCATGGTGGCGGTGGAAGCGGTCCTGATCCTGCTGAGCGTGCGGGTGATGAAAAAGGGCGTGCCGTTCGGGCGGGCTTTCCTGCCGGCCTTCGCGGGGCTCCTGTGCGCCGGGCTGTTCGTGGCGGTGGAATTCACCGTGGGCGGCAAGGTGCTGGCCACCGTGCCGGGCATCACGTATTACGCTTACGGCGTGATGCTGCTGGGCCTGGGGGTCCTGGCGGCGCTGGAGGCGCTGTGGACCCGGAAGCTGAACGGACGCTGACGGCAGATCCCAACGACGCGCCGCAAGGAACGGCGCGCCGTTTTTGTTTGCCGGTTCAGGCGGCCTCTCGCGGGGATTTGGCGCGCCGCCCTTGTGTTTTTCCGGCGGATGGGATATAATTCATTTGAACGAAACGAAAAGGGAGGAAAAAGGATGGGCATTCTGTCCGGATTGCAGAGCGACCCCAAGGCGACGCTGATCGCCCTGCTGTATCAGATCCCGGCGGTGCTCATCGCCCTGACCCTCCACGAACTGGCTCACGGCTACGCGGCCCTGAAATGCGGCGATCCCACGGCGCAGATGATGGGCAGGCTCAGCTTCAATCCCCTCCGGCACCTGGACCCCATGGGCACGCTGTTCATGTTCCTGTTCGGCTTCGGCTGGGCCAGGCCCGTGCCGGTGAACCCGCGGAATTACCGGCATTTCCGCCGGGACGATATCATCGTATCCGTAGCGGGGATCCTGATGAACCTGTGCCTGTTCCTGCTCTCGGCGCTCCTGATCGTGGGGGTCAACGAGCTGATGTGGGATCCGGCGCTCTGGGCCGGGGACGTGAAACGCAGCTATTTCGTCAGCCTGCGGGAATACACGGTGAACGAAACGCCTTTGTTCGATTATTTCCGGACGTACATACGCACGCCGTGGCTGGCGTATGTGCTGCGCTTCCTCAAGGGCTTCGCCTGGCTGAACATGGGGCTGGCGCTGTTCAATCTGCTGCCCATTCCGCCCCTGGACGGCTATCATCTTGTGAACGATATTTTCCTGCGGGGGAAGCTGCATTTGTCGGCCAAAACGGTGCGGTATATTTCCCTGGGGTTCATGGCGCTGATCTTCCTGCCGCGGTTCCTGGGGCTGCCCAATATCGTGGGCGGCGGGCTGAGCACGGCGGTGGATTTTTTGCAGGAGCACGTGCTGGGCGCGGTCCTGGCCGTTTTCGGATTGAGGTAACCCATGGCGCTGACATTGCATCTGAAGGATTTCGACGGGCCGCTGGACATGCTTTTGTTCCTGATCGGCAAGGCGAAGATCGACATTCGGGATATTTTTGTTTCTCAGGTGACCGACCAGTATATCCAATCGGTGCAGAACGCGCCGGACCTGGATATGGACGACGCCAGCGCGTTCATCGCCATGGCGGCCACACTGCTGGAGATCAAGAGCAGGGCGCTGCTGCCCAAGCCCAAAATCGAAGAGGAGGAGGACCCGGAGGAGGCCCTCATCCGGCAATTGGAGGAATACCAGCGCTTCAAGCAGATCGCCCAGGACATGCAGGGATTTGAAAAAGCCGCGGCGTTGATGTACCAGAAGCTGCCGGAGGAATATCCCCTGCCGCCGCCTACCCTGGAATTGACGGGGATCACCCTGGAGGGCCTCATTTCCGCTTTTGCCCGGGTGATGGCCCGGGCGGAGGAAGCGGAGGACAGGCCGGAGGCCGCCGCCCGGCGCATCATCCGGGACGAATACACCGTGCCGCGCTGCACCGCCCATATCCTCAGGCGGCTGAAGAAAGGGCCGGTCCGGTTTGAGGACCTGTTTTCCAAGGACCCCACCCGGGACGAGGTGGTGACGCTGTTCCTGGCGCTGCTGGAGCTTCTGCGCCTGGGCCGCGCCGCCGTGACCCAGGAGGGGATCTTCGGGGAAATGCGGGTGGAGGCCCGGGAGGCCGACAGCGATACGGAAGGAACGATGGAAACCGATGGATACGCCTGATCTGGCCCATGTGATCGAGGCCATACTGTTCGTCGCCGGGGAGCCGGTGGACGTGAGAGAATTGCAGAAGGCGCTGGAGGTCACCGAGGACGAAACCCGCCTGGCCATCGACGCCCTGGACAGCGATTACAGCTATCACCGCCGGGGCATCTGCTTAAAGCGCTTCGGCACCCACATCCAATTGAGCACCCGGGCGGAATACGCGCCGTATGTGGAAAGGCTTCTGCAGCCCATCCAGAAGCAGAGCCTCAGCCAGTCCGCCATGGAGACGCTGGCGGTGGTTGCGTACCGGCAGCCGGTGACGAAGCTGGAGATCGAGGCCGTGCGCGGGGTGAAATGCGATTATTCGGTGCAGAGCCTGGCGCGCAAGGGGCTGATCGAGGAAGTGGGGCGCAAGGAGGCCCTGGGCCGGCCGATCCTGTACGGCACCACCGACGCGTTCCTTTCCCATTTCGGGCTTTCCTCCCTGGACGACCTGCCCAGGCCGCCGGAAATGGAAAACGCCGAAGCGGAGGAAGAGAGCGATCCCCTGGTGCCCTGAACGGAGGGAAGCATATGAAACAGATCCGTCGGGCATCGGCGGACAGGCCGTTTTCCCTGTGCGTGCAGCCCGCATTCCTGATCGGTACCAACAACGGGGACGGCACGCCCGATTTCGCGCCCATTACCTGGGTCAGCGCCACCTGCGAACAGGGGGAGGATTACCTGCTGGTGATCAGCATGTTCGGCGGCAAGCAGACCAGGCAGAACGTGGAACGCACCGGCGTCCTGAGCGCCAATCTGGTGAGCATCGACATGCTGCCCATCATGGATTACTGCGGCACCCATCACGCCGGGGACGGGAAAATGGACGCCTTTCCCTGGGGCGTGAGCCGGGGAGAAAAGGTGGACGTGCCCACGCTGGACGCCAGCCGCTGGGTCTATGAATGCGAAGTGGAAAAGACCGTGGAGATCGGGCGGTCCGCCACGTTTTTCTGCCGGATCCGGAATATTCAGATCGATATTGCCGCGCGCTTTCAGGACGCCTTCGACGTGGACCTGACAAAGCTGGACCCGGTGATCTATTCGGGAAAGTACCACAGCATCGGGAAGATGCTGGGCTGTATCGGCGACTTTTCAACACAGATGGGAGATGAAAAACAGTGAAACGGGTCATCTGGATCGTGCTGGACAGCGCGGGGGCGGGATATCTGCCCGACGCGGCGCAATTCGGCGACGAGGGCGCCAATACCATCGGCCATATTGCGGAAAGAATGGACCTGAAGATCCCTCACATGCTCTCCATGGGCCTGGGGTATCTGCCGGGGCTGCATCTGCCCGAAACGGCGGGAAACGGGGCCTACGGCCGGGCCATCGAAAGAAGCGCGGGAAAGGACACCACCACCGGGCACTGGGAAATGGCCGGCGTCACGGTGAAGCAGCCGTTCCCGCTGTATCCGGACGGCTTTCCCCAGGAGGTCATGGACGCATTTGAGCAAGCCATCGGCAGAAAGACTCTGGGCAACAAGCCCGCCTCCGGCACCGCCATCCTGGACGAGCTGGGGGAGGAGCACATGCGTACGGGCTGCCCCATCGTCTATACCTCCGGGGACAGCGTGTTCCAGATCGCCTGCCACGAGGAGATCGTGCCGGTGGATCAGCTGTATGAAATGTGCGAGACCGCCCGGGCGCTTCTGCAGGGAAAGCACGGCGTGGGCCGCGTGATCGCCCGGCCCTTTATCGGCACGGGCAAAGGCGCCTTCCAGCGCACCGGGCGCCGGCGGGACTTTTCCCTGAAGCCCGTTTCGCCCTCCGTGCTGGACGTGCTCATGAAGGCGGGGTATGAAACCCTGGGCGTGGGCAAGATCGAAGATATTTTCGCCCATCAGGGCCTGACCGGCAGCAACCACGCCGCCGGAAACCCCGCCTGCATCGACGCCACGCTGGAGTACATGAAAAAGGACTTTGACGGATTGCTTTTCACCAACCTGGTGGACTTCGATTCCGTGTACGGCCACCGGCGGGACGTGGAGGGGTATGGGAAAGCCCTGGAGTATTTCGATGAAAGACTGCCGGAGATCCAGGCGCTGATGGGGGAGGACGATCTGCTCATCATCACCGCGGACCACGGCTGCGATCCGGCCTATACCGGCACCGACCATACCCGGGAATACGTGCCGCTGCTGCTGTGGAAAAAAGGCATGCGGGGCCAGCACCCCATCGGCACCCGGGGGACCTTCGCCGATACCGCCGCTACGGTGTGCGAATATTTCGGGCTGCCCGAGCGGTTCGGCGCGGAATCGTATCTGAAAGAGATCGAAGCTGGATGTGAGGAGGAAATGAAGCGCATCCAGCGGGCGGCCGACGCGGTGGAGCAGGCCCTGGGCCGGGCGGACACCGCCGTGGTGCTGGGCAGCGGCCTGGGGGATTTCGGCAGCGTCCTTGCCGATGCCCGGGAAATCCCTTACCGGGATATCCCCGGCTTTCCCCGCACCACCGTGGCGGGCCACGCCGGAAAAATGATCGCCGGCATGCTGGGCGAAAAAAAGGTGCTGCTGATGAGCGGGCGGTTCCACAGCTATGAAGGGCATTCCATGGCGGATGTGACGCTGCCCATCCGGGTGATGAAGCGGCTGGGAGTCAAAAATCTGATCCTCACCAATGCCGCGGGCGGTATCAATGCGGATTTTGCCGCCGGGTGCCTGATGCTGATCACCGATTTCATCAATCTGTCCGGCAAGAACCCGCTGACGGGGGCGAACCTGGACGCATTCGGCCCCCGGTTCCCGGATATGAGCAACGCCTATGACCGCGCCCTGCGCACCATCACCCAGATCCGCGCATCGGAATTGGGCATCGACCTGCGCCGGGGCGTGTACTGCTGGATGAACGGGCCCACCTATGAATCCCCGGCGGAGGTCCGCATGGCGATGATCCTGGGGGCCGACGCGGTGGGCATGTCCACGGTGCCCGAAACCATCGTGGCCCGGCACTGCGGCATGAAGGTGCTGGGGATCAGCTGCATCACCAATATGGCCGCCGGGCTCACCGACAAGCCCATCAATCACCAGGAGGTTATTGAAACGGGCCGGCGGGTGCGGGGCGATTTCGCCGCGCTGCTGACGGCGGTGATCCAGACCGTGTGAGGCGCCATCGGGGGCTGTTGCACAGCCTCTTCGATCAGCATGCTCTGCTTCGCAAAAATGCTCCTCGCAGCGCACAGGTCGCTGCTGCGGATTCCACTTGGAGGGGCTTTTGGCCCCTCCAAACCACCCGGGGTTTTCTTTTTTTCCGGTATTCACTGCTGCTCATTCTTTTATGAAAACCAATATCCCTGTAGACAAAGAGGATATTGCAGATTGGCTTCTGCAACATCCTCTTTTTTACAGAAATAAACCGCCGTTTCCGTTCGGAGAAACGGCGGCTTATTGATGTGCTTTTCAGGGATTGTTTTCCAGATTGATCTGATCGATCTCCCGCTTGGACATGAGACGGGAGCAGTGCTCACAGGGGCTCATCTTGGGGAAGCGCTCGTTGAGCTCGCCGTAGGTGATGGCCGTCAGGGGCAGGAAACGCCTGCTGACGCTGGAGCAGTTGGGGTCCTCGTGGAAATAGCGCCCGCCGTCCGGGTTGTAATAGATGATCATTTCGTCGTCGGGATAATCCAGGCGGCGGCCCGTATCGTCCCAGATGAGCACCTTGGTGTTCACCTTGATATGATCCCACAGCCACTTCATATTCTGGCCCTGATCGTTCCGGTCCTTCTGCACGCGGATGCAGCCGTGGCTGGCCTTGCGGCCCAGCCGGGTCTTCGTGAAGGAATAATCCCGTTCGCTTTCCGGCGTATCGGCGTCGCCCTTGTAGGGCACCTCGTGAATGGCGCAGCCGCCGTTGATGCGCAGGCCGTAAGGACAGTACAGATTGCCGGCGGGGAAGCCGCCCATGCGGCTGATCATCAGGAATTCCCCGGCGGGGGTCTCGTTCCAGGACTGTTCGGAGTTGTTCAGGCCGGTGGAGACCAGCAGCTTCCCGATGCACTTGCCTTCCTGGAAAATGTACATGGTCTGGGTCAGCTTGTCCACCAGCAGGCCGTAATCGGTCCGGGGCGTGACGGTTTTGAGCAGGGACGTTTTCACATACCCCCGGATCAGCGCATCCGTGACGCCGTAGCCGGGACGGGAATTGTTTTTGGGGCCGTAGGAGGAGTTATAGGCCTCCACCAGCGTCCAGCCGTCGTCCCGGGTTTCCAGCACATGCACGCCCTGGGATTCGTAGGTGATCTCTCCCACCACGTTGCTCTTGGCCGTGGAGGGGTCCGGGTCCCTGCGCAGGCGGTACACCTTCGTCTGGTCGCCGCCGATGACGGTGATGGGCTCGGTCATGACCTCCCAGATGGCTTCCTCGTTCAGCAGCCCCACGGGCAGCGTCCAGTAGCCTTCGTTTTCTTCCTTGGCGGAAACGGCGCTGGGGATCACGATGCCGGGGGTAGGCCGGGGCGTGGGCGAAGGAAGGGGCGCGGGGGTCACCCGGTCCAGGGAAATCAGGGAGAGGAGGATCGGATCGTTGGGAACGCCCTGCAGGTCGATGAGGATCACCTGCAGATCGTAGCGGCCGTGGGGCAGCCGCCGGCCTTCCACGGTGCCGTTCCAGGTAAATTCATTGTCCCCCGGCTCCACGGGCTCGTCCAGCAGCACCCAGCCCCAGCTGTCCTGGCTCATCAGGCGGACCACCAGGCTGGCGGGCATGGTGCAGGTGACGGAAATGCCCCAGTCCTGCCCGTCTTCCAGCACCTCGTCCGCGGACAGGGAAAGGATCTGGGGGCATTCCTCCTCGATCCGCAGAGGCCGGCTGTCGCTTTCGCCGTTCAACGTCAGCCAGAGGGTATACTCCCCGGGCAGCAGCGGATAGCCGTCGTCGCCGCAGCCGTTCCAGACCAGGTTGTTGATCCCCGGCCAGGCTTCCATTTCCGTGCGGACCACCGCCGCGGTTTCGCCCCGGGCGTTCTTTACTTCCAGTTCCGCCAGGCCTTCGGCGGGGGCGAAAAAGCTGATGCGTTCCGTACGTCCCGGATGGATCTCCTGGGGCGTCACGGTGAACGCGGCGGCGTCCGCGGCCCGGGCGGAGCCAAACGCCGCCAGGCCCAGCAGACAAACCAGCAGAAACAGCATTTTTCGCATGAATATCCCTCGAAACGATTGATTTTTATTCCGACAGCGCGGATCAGCGCCGTCCC
>JAFZQK010000042.1 GCA_017620455.1 Clostridia bacterium | reverse complement strand
CGTGCATCACGCGGGCCTGCCCTGGGAAATCGGCCTGGCGGAAGCCCATCAGGTGCTGTGCCGCAACAGGCTTCGCCAGAAAGTGACCCTGGAAACGGACGGAAAGCTGATGACCGGGCACGACGTGATGGTGGCCCTGCTGCTGGGGGCGGAGGAATTCGGCTTCGCCACCGCGCCGCTGGTGACGATGGGCTGCCGGATGATGCGGGTGTGCCATCTGGGCACGTGCCCCTTCGGCATCGCCACCCAGAACCCCGCGCTGCGCAGGCGGTTCATGGGCAAGCCGGAATACGTGGAGCGGTTCATGCTCTTTATCGCGGAGCAGCTAAGGGAAATCATGGCGAAGCTGGGCGCCCGGACGGTGAACGAGCTGGTGGGCCGCAGCGATCTGCTGAAAATGAAGCCGGACGCGAAAATGGACCTCTCCCCCCTGATCGGCTTTGCCCGGAACACCCATTTCCAGCAGGAAGCGAAGCACGATTTCCATTTGAGCGAGCGCACCGACGCGAGGCTCTTCCAGAATCATGTGCACCTCACCACCACCGACCGGGCCTTCGGCGCCATGCTGAAAGGCGAAAGGCGCATCCAGGCCCAGGGCTGCGGCGGCCAGTCCTTCGGCGCGTTCCTGCCCGCGGGCCAGAAAATCACGCTGTACGGCGTGGCCAACGATTATCTGGGCAAGGGCCTGTCCGGCGGCACGGTCGCCGTCTGCCCGCCGGTGGACAGCGTATGGAAGCCGGAGGACACCCTCATCGGCAACGTGGCCCTTTACGGCGCCACCGGCGGATACGCATTCATCGCGGGCCGGGCGGGCGAGCGCTTCGCCGTGCGCAATTCCGGGGCCTGGGCGGTGGTGGAAGGCCTGGGCGATCACGGCTGCGAGTATATGACCGGCGGCCGGGTGGCGGTGCTGGGCAAGGTGGGCGACAACTTCGCCGCGGGCATGAGCGGCGGCATCGCCTGGGTGCTGGACGGGGACGGGACGCTGAAGGACCGCCTGAATCCCGGGCATGTGAAAATGTATCCCGTTCCCCCGGAACAGGCGGGCGAGCTGCAGCGTCTGTTGCAGATGCACGAGCGGGCCACGGGATCGAAAAAAGCCGGGGAGATCCTGCGGGCCTTCGACGAATACCTGCCCCGGTTCCAAACGGTGATTTCCGACGAATACCTGGCTTATCTGAAGGGAGCGTGACGGTATGGGCAAGGCGACCGGATTCATGGAATACACCCGGGCGGAAAACCCGTATCGGGATGCGCAAGCGCGGCTTGAGGATTTCGGCGATCTCCACGCCGCCCAGCCCGCAGAAGTCCGTTTCTGTCAGGCGTCGCGGTGCATGAACTGCGGCGTGCCCTTCTGCCAGTCGGATTTCGGCTGTCCCCTGCACAACCTGATCCCGGAATGGAACGATCTGCTGTGCCGGGGCCAGGAACAAGTGGCGCTGGAAAGGCTTTTGCAAACCGCCCCATTCCCGGAATTCACCGGGCGGGTGTGCCCGGCGCTGTGCGAAAAGGCCTGCAATCTGGCGGACGACGGCGTGACCAACCGGGACAACGAACTGTATCTCATCGAAACGGGCTTCTCCAAAGGGTGGATCAAGCCCCGCATCCCCGCCTCCCGCACGGGAAAAAGGGTGACGGTGGTGGGCAGCGGCCCTGCCGGATTGGCCGCCGCGGACCTGCTGAACCAAATGGGCCACGCGGTCACGGTCATCGAGAAGGCGGACCGCCCCGGCGGGCTGCTCATGTACGGCATCCCCAACATGAAGCTGCCCAAGGAGATCGTGATGCGGCGCATCCGGCTGATGGAGGCGGAGGGCGTTTCCTTCCTGCTGAACACCGAGGCCGCGCCGGATCTGGCGGAAGATTACGACGCCGTGCTCCTGTGCGGCGGGGCGAAAAAGCCCCGCAGCCTGAACGTCGGGCACCTGGACGCCAAGGGCGTGCATTTCGCCGTGGATTATCTGACGGAAGCCACGAAAGCCGTCCTGGCCGGCGCGGATCCCGCCGTCTCCGCCCGGGGAAAGCACGTGGTGGTGGTGGGCGGCGGCGATACGGGCAACGACTGCGTGGGCACGGCCCTGCGCCAGCGCTGCGCATCCGTCACCCAGCTGGAAATGATGCCCGCAGCGCCGGAAAGCCGCGCTCCCGGCAATCCCTGGCCGGAGTGGCCCCGCACCCTGCGCACCGATTACGGGCAGATCGAGGCCATGGCCGTGCAGGGCGGCGATCCCCGGATCTACGAAACCACGGTGCAGAGCATTCAGGTCAATGAGAAAAACGAAATCGTTTCCCTGACCGCCGTTCGCCTGGCGAAGTGCCCGGAGGGCCGGCTTTCCCCCGTGCCCGGCACGGAAAAGACGCTGCCCTGCGGATTGCTGCTCATCGCCGCGGGGTTCGTGGGCTGCGAGGACGCCACGCTGTCCCGCTTCGCGCTGCAGCCGGACGCCCGGGGGCGGCTGCTGCCGCCCGACGGCTCGCATCATCTTAGCGGAAAGCTGTTCTCCGCCGGGGACATGCGCACCGGACAGTCCCTGGTGGTGCGCGCTCTGGCGGACGGACGGGCCGCGGCCCTGGAAGCGCATCGGTTCCTGGAAGAGAAAAACGGTTTTTGAACAGCGGACGAATTGACACGGGCGTTTGAATCGCATAATATTGCATTATTATTTTGCAGGGAGGCGAGGGGGCCATGTGCGGGATCGTTGGTTATACGGGAAAGGATCAGGCGGCGCCGATTTTGCTGGACGGGCTGGCGCGGCTGGAATACAGGGGATATGATTCGGCGGGGCTGGCCGTGCGCAACGGCGACGCCCTGGCGGAAGTGGTGAAGGCCACGGGCAAGCTGTATCATCTGGCGGACAAAACGGATCAGGGCCGTTCCCTGCCGGGCTGCTGCGGCATCGGCCACACCCGCTGGGCCACCCATGGGGATCCCAGCCTGGTGAACGCCCATCCCCACGTCAGCGGCAACTGTTCCGGCTCCGGCAGCGGCCAGGTGGAATCGGACGTGGTGGGCGTGCACAACGGCATCATTGAAAATTTCACCGAGCTCAAGGAAAAGCTGCTGCGCCACGGCTACGCCTTTTACAGCGACACCGACACGGAAGTGGTGGTGAAGCTGGTGGATTATTACTACAAGAAATACAAGATCGGCCCGGTGGACGCCATCACGAGAACCATGGTGCGCGTCCGGGGCAGCTACGCCCTGGCGCTGATGTTCAAAGATTATCCGGGAGAGATCTTCGCCGCCCGGAAGGATTCGCCCCTGATCATCGGCACGGCGGAGGACGCTTCCTTCCTGGCCTCGGACGTGCCGGCCATCCTGAAATACACCCGGCAGGTCTATTACATCGACAACCTGCAGGCGGCGCGGATCGCCCCCGGCTCAGTAAAATTCTACGATCTGAACGGCGACGAGGTGACCCTCCCCCTCACCGAGATCACCTGGGACGCGGCGGCCGCGGAAAAGGGCGGATACGAGCATTTCATGCTCAAGGAGATCCACGAGCAGCCCCAGGCCGTGCGGGACACCCTGAGCAGCCTGATCCGCGACGGCAGGATCGACCTTTCCTCCGCGGGCCTGACGGACGATCTGCTTCGTTCCCTGGGACAGATCGACATCGTTGCCTGCGGCTCCGCCTGGCACGTGGGCATGGCGTCGCAGTATGTGATCGAGGACCTGGCGAAGCTCCCCGTGCGGGTGGAGCTGGCCTCCGAATTCCGCTACCGCAATATC
The DNA here is from genome assembly GCA_017620455.1 of Clostridia bacterium. Next base: position 13,007 of record JAFZQK010000042.1, on the reverse strand, counting down.
CCCATGCCGGAAAACACGCTGGTGGCCGTGATTTCCCAGTCCGGCGAAACCGCCGACAGCCTGGCCGCCCTGCGGGTGGCGAAGGAACGCGGCGCAAAGACGCTGGCGGTGGTCAACGTGGTGGGCTCCACCATCGCCCGGGAAGCGGATCACGTGCTCTACACCCTGGCCGGCCCCGAGATCGCCGTGGCCACCACCAAGGCGTACAGCGCCCAGCTGGCCGCCATGGACGCGCTGGCGGTGCAGACGGCGTACGTCCGGGGAGCGATGTCTCAGGAGCAGTACGGTCATTTCATCGAGGAGCTTTCCGCCATCCCGGACAAGATCAAGCGGGTGTTGGAGGACAAGGAGCGGCTGCAGTGGTTCTCCTCCAAGATCGCCAACGCCCACGATATTTTCTTCATCGGCCGGGGGCTGGATTACGCCATCAGCCTGGAAGGCAGCCTGAAAATGAAGGAGATCAGCTATATCCACTCCGAAGCTTACGCCGCCGGGGAGCTCAAGCACGGCACCATCAGCCTCATCGAGCGCAATACCCTGGTCATCGGCGTGCTCACCCAGAGCGAGCTGTTTGAAAAAACCATCTCCAACATGGTGGAATGCAAGTCCCGGGGCGCGTACCTGATGGGGGTCACCACCAACGGCAATTTCATTGTGGAGGATTCGGTGAATTTCACCGTCTACATCCCCAAGACCGACGAGCATTTCGTTTCCTCCCTGGCGGTGGTGCCCCTGCAGCTGCTGGGATATTACACCAGCGTCAACCGCGGCCTGGACGTGGATAAGCCCAGGAACCTGGCCAAGAGCGTGACGGTGGAATAAGCCGGGTTATTTCTGCTGCATCACATCGGAAAGAAAGAGGGAAGGCGGATGACCAAGTACATTTTCGTGACCGGCGGCGTGGTATCGGGGCTGGGCAAGGGCATTACCGCCGCATCCCTGGGCAGGCTGCTGAAGGCCCGGGGGCTGAAGGTGGCCGCGCAGAAGCTGGACCCGTATATCAACGTGGACCCCGGCACCATGAGCCCCTACCAGCACGGGGAGGTCTACGTCACCGAGGACGGCGCGGAGACCGATCTGGATCTGGGCCACTACGAACGCTTTATCGACGAGGACCTGAACAAGTATTCCAATCTGACCACCGGCAAGGTGTTCGCCAACGTGCTGCACAAGGAACGCCAGGGCGGATACCTGGGGTCCACCGTGCAGATCATCCCCCACATCACGGACGAGATCAAGCGCTTCATCTACCGCGTGGGCGAAAAGACCGACGCGGACGTGGTGATCACCGAGATCGGCGGCACCATCGGCGATATCGAAAGCCAGCCCTTTATCGAGGCCATCCGCCAGGTGGGATTGGAGGTGGGGCGGGAAAACGCGCTGTACGTGCACGTGACCCTGGTGCCGTATCTCAAGGCCAGCGGCGAACACAAATCGAAGCCCACCCAGCATTCCGTCAAAGAATTGCAGGGCATGGGCATCACGCCCAACATCATCGTGCTGCGGGTGGACGAAAAAATCACGGACGAATCCATTTTCAGCAAGATCGCGCATTTCTGCAACGTGAAGCCGGACTGCGTGATCGAAAACCTGACACTGCCGATCCTCTATGAAGCCCCGCTGATGCTGGAAGAAGCCCATCTCTCCGGCATCGTGTGCCGGGAGCTGGGCATCGCCGCCCCCGCCCCCGATCTGTCCGAATGGCGGGATCTGGTGGCCCGGATCCGGCATCAGAACAAAGCCGTCCGGATCGGCCTGGTGGGCAAATACGTGCAGCTGCACGACGCCTATCTCTCCGTGGCGGAGGCCCTGCGCCACGCGGGGTACGCCCTGGACGCCAAGGTGGAAATCACCTGGATCGATTCGGAAACGCTAAATGAAGAGAACATCCGCGAGGCCCTGAGGGGCATGCAGGGCATCATCGTTCCCGGCGGCTTCGGCGGCCGGGGCATCGAGGGCATGATCCTCACGGCGCAGTACGCCCGGGAGCATCATATCCCCTATTTCGGCATCTGCCTAGGCATGCAGATCGCCGTCATCGAATACGCCCGGCACGCCGCGGGGCTGGAAAACGCCAATTCCCACGAATTTGACGAGGCCGCGCCCTACAAGGTGATCGACTTCATGCCCGGCCAGAACGACGAAATCGACAAGGGCGGCACCCTGCGCCTGGGGAAATACCCCTGCATCCTGAAAGAAAACACGGTGATCGCCCGCTGCTACGGAAAAACCGGGATCAGCGAACGCCACCGCCACCGCTACGAATTCGCCAACGCTTTCCGGGACGTGATGCAGAACGCCGGCCTGTGCCTCTCCGGCCTTTCCCCGGACGGTCGGCTGGTGGAAACCATCGAGATCCCCGGCGAAGCGTTCTTTGTGGGCGTGCAGTTCCATCCCGAATTCAAAAGCCGCCCCAATAAGCCCCATCCGCTGTTTGTGGGCTTTGTCGGCGCGGCGCTGCAGGGCGCGGATGAATAAAAGCCGGGCGGCCCGCGATCCTTTCATCCCCGCCCCCGGAGGAAACCGTCCCGGAAAAACAGTCAAAATACAATATAAACCTATTGACATGGTGGGTTTATGCTGATATAATGCAGGCAGTTCATCGAAGGGAGGCGCAGGAAATGTTCGCACGGCCAATTCGCAGCCAGCAGAGCATGATGCGCTGTCGAATGCTGATCTCCCGGGCAGGTTCCGTGGCAGAGGCGTTCGACGGTTGCTTGCGCCTTTGGATGATGCGATAGAAACAGATCTCCTTCATCCCATTGCCATTTGCCCGGGAGCTTGAAAGAACGGCCCCCGGCTTTTTCTATGCCGGCGGCGGGCAAAAAACAATGGCAAACAAGAATGAGGAGGAAGAAATCATGAGCAGCTATAAATTTGAAACCCTGCAGCTTCACGTGGGCCAGGAACAGGCCGATCCCGCCACCGACGCCCGGGCCGTGCCGATTTATCAGACCACGTCCTACGTATTCCGCAACAGCCAGCACGCGGCGGACCGCTTCGGCCTGGCGGACGCGGGCAACATTTACGGCAGGCTGACCAATTCCACCCAGGAGGTGCTGGAAAAGCGGCTGGCGGCCCTGGAGGGCGGCAGCGCGGCCCTGGCGCTGGCCTCCGGCGCGGCAGCGATCACTTATACCATTGAAGCGCTTGCAGCCAATGGCGGGCACATCGTGGCGCAGAAAACCATCTACGGCGGAAGCTTCAATCTGCTTTCGCACACCCTGCCCCAGTACGGCATCCAGACCACCTTCGTGGACGCCCATAACCTCAAGGAAGTGGAAGCCGCCATTCAGGACAACACCCGGGCCGTTTATCTGGAAACCCTGGGCAATCCCAACAGCGATATCCCGGACATCGACGCCATCGCCGAAATCGCCCACCGGCACGGTCTGCCCCTGGTGATCGACAACACCTTCGGCACGCCTTACCTGATCCGCCCCATCGAGCACGGCGCGGACATTGTGGTGCATTCCGCCACCAAATTCATCGGCGGCCACGGCACTACCCTGGGCGGCATCATCGTGGAAAGCGGGAAGTTCGATTGGAAGGCCAGCGGGAAATACCCCAACATCGCCGACCCCAACCCCAGCTATCACGGCGTTTCCTTCTATGACGCGGTGGGGCCCGCGGCCTTCGTCACCTACATCCGGGCCATCCTGCTGCGGGATACCGGGGCCGCTATTTCGCCCTTCAACGCATTCCTGCTGCTGCAGGGGGTGGAAACCCTGTCCCTCCGCCTGGACCGGCACGCGGAGAACACGAAAAAAGTGGTGGAATACCTGAAAAACCATCCCCTGGTGGAAAAGGTCAACCATCCCTCCCTGCCGGACCATCCCGATCACGCCCTGTACGAACGGTATTTCCCCAAGGGCGGCGCGTCCATATTCACCTTTGAAATCAAGGGCGGGCAGAAGGAAGCCTGGGCGTTCATCGACCGCCTGAACATCTTCTCCCTCCTGGCCAACGTGGCGGACGTGAAAAGCCTGGTGATCCATCCGGCCTCCACCACCCATTCCCAGCTTTCGGAGGAAGAGCTGCTGGATCAGGGCATCCGCCCCAACACCATCCGCCTGTCCATCGGCACGGAGCACATCGACGATATCATCGCCGATCTGGAAAACGGGTTCGCCGCCATCGCATGATTCACCGGCAGGCCCCGATCACCGCGCGCCAGAATAAACAGGGCGCCCGCTCTCAGGATTTCAAAGAGCGGGCGCCGATGTTTTTTGTTACTGATACGATCTTCCCAGCGTGGTGTTGTCCACGGTGCGGCTGCGCAGCGCGGGAATGGGGCTGGGCGCGGTCTCGACCCGGTAATCCTTGCCCCGGCTGCGGATGGCCCGGTCGATCACCTGATGGCTGGGCACCCCGTCGACGCTGGGGTTCACCATCTGCTGGTAGCGGAAGAAATCGTAATCCCGGGGCAGCATGCTCACGGGCTTGAAGATCTCCTTTTCCGCGGTAAAATCCACCATGTTCAGGGCGGACCGGACGTATTCGATGTTGGGGCTGAAATGCAGCGGCTCCGGGAAATCCCCCTTCGGGATCACCTGCTGCCAGTCCTTCTTTTCAAAGCGCCCCAGCAGGTCGGCGGCGTGGTGCACGTGGGCCACCTCCATGCGGAAGAACATTTCCCACAGCGCCCGGATGTCCGGGTCGGTCTCGTCATCCATGCAGGAATAATAGAGGTACGCCTCGTTATACTCGTGCATCAGCAGGCATTCCAGCCAGGTGGCGGCGGGATCCTTGAGGCTGCCGTACTGGGTGACGTGCTGTTCCTCGATCATGCCGATCTCCTGGTACAGCTTCCGCCCCAGGTCCGTGGTGTACAGGCCGCAGATGTTCATGTAATAGTTCATGGTCTGCTGCTCAGCGGCGGTGATGATGCCCACGGCCAGCTTGTCAAACAGCGGCGCGTCGGGCTTGCCGGGGGCGCACAGGGCGTCGAAGGGAGCGCGGTGCTCCGAAATGGTGGGACGGCCGGGCATGATCTCCGTATAGTCCCCCACCAGCTTTTCGGCATGGATCCCCGCTTCCATTTCCAGCAGGTCGGCATAGCGGTACAGGTGGTCGAAATCCTCCAGCAGGGCGAAATCCAGCGCGGATTTCACCGGCGCGCAGGTGACCCGCTGGGCCAGCATGGCGGTCAGATCCACAGCAAGCTGCTCGTAGCCGATGGTGTGCTCCAGCACCGATTCGTCCAGGGGCTTCAGGCACGCGATCTTTTTTTGCTGCTGCTGTTCCTGGCGGCGGGTCAGGGCCAGCTCCCTGCGCAGATCGTTGTTGCCCTCATGCCGCTGGAACTGGTGGGAGAACTTTACGGCCTCGTATTCCGTGCCGTTCATCAGGATCACCCGGGTGCGGGTGTAGGGGTCCACGGTCATTTTGTCGTAGGCCTTCGGGTACATTTTCTGCCAGTCCATGAACTGATCGGCCAAGGGCTCGGGCTTGAGCTGAAACGGATTCACACATCATCGCTCCTTTCATTGTCAGGCTTTAGTCTGGCCCGCGGAAGGGACGGCTATGCGGCGAACGCGGAAAAAGCGAACAAAAAAAGCCCGCCGCGCAAATAAATAGCACGGCGGACGTTTTTTCTGTCAGTCCAGCAGATCATTCATCATGGCGATCTGTTCGTCGTCTCCGGAGAACCAGCGGATCATGGGATCCTCCATATCGTAGTCCGCTTTCAGGGTGATGCCCATGATCAGGCGGGTATCCTTGCCGAAGGTATCCGTCAGGCGAATGGGCTGGCCGAAATCAAAGGCCTGCCCGTCCGTCCCGGCCCGCAGCGCGTCCAGATCGGAATAGAACACCAGGGACTCGGAATGCACCAGGATCCTGTTGGAATTGAGCTGATAGCTCACCGTCTGCCAGCCGTCCTCCACCACCACGGTGGCGGTGCCCACGGTATAGCGGTTGGAGGCGATCAGGGGATACGTATACACCCCGGCTTCCGATACATCCAGCGGCGTCACCCGGTTCCACACCGTACCGCCGATCAACTCCCGGGTGGTGGGGCCGAAGGAGGTGATGGTGTTGTTGTAAAGGATGGTGGTTGAAGGCGCTTCCTCGGCCTCTTCCATATCCTCCACCAGGCCGCAGATCACGCACTGATATGCCCTGTGCCCCCGGTCGTCCTCCACCCAATCGAACACGTGGCCCAGGGCCGGCGTTTCCTGCCGGTCCTCCAGAGCGCATTCCGTGCATACGCGCACCAATACGCCCGGCTCTGTACAGGTGGGCTCCTGCAGCGTCAGCACCTTCCAGGCATGGTCTTTTTTCGGGATCTCCCGGGTGATCTCTTCGCCGCAGACGGCGCAGACGGCGTATTCTTCGCCCGCCTCCAGGCAGGTGGCTTCCTTCCTCACCGTCCATCCGTCATCCGGGAAAACATGCTCCTCGTGGGGCGCATCCGTTTCCGGATCCTCCGACGCGGCCGGCTCGTCTTCCGCCGGGACTTCCGCGCCGGGATCGTCCGGCCCGTCTCCGGGCGCCTCTTCCGGCAGCGCCGTATCCCCGGCGGCCGGTTCGCCTTCCGCCGGCGTCTCCGCGCCGGGGTCCTGCACGCTGTCCTGGACGGCCGCAGGCGTCTCCGCGCCCGCCGATTCCTCCGCCGCGGCCCGGGCGGCGCCGAATAACAGCGCCACCGCCAACAGGCAGGCCAGCAAGAATTTCAAACGTTTCGTAATGGTCTCCTCCTGCAATAAAACCGGGCAGAAGCCCGCGTACGTGCGTTTCATTCATCCGGGCGTATTCACGCCCGTGTATATCATACCATAATCCGTCCTATCTGTCAAACCGCCACGGCCCCCGCTCCGCCTTTCCCGCCGGATCGTTACATGTGTAAAAAGCCGCCGTCCCCCCGCAGGGGAACGGCGGCAAGGCCATCCGGCACTTTAGGAATTGCGGTCCACCTGATCCAGCACCTTGAGCTGCACCGTGATTTCCACCCAGTCATAATTCTTGCCCAGCTTGCTGTAGTCGATGTAGTTTTCCCGCATCTGCTGCTGCAGGTCCGTATCGCGGTACACCTTCAGCGTCACGGAATCGCCCTCCTGGAAGCCCTTGAGCTTCTCCGTCAGCTCATCGCTGCTGGCGATGATGGCGCCGTCGCATTCCACGATGATGTCCCCGGCCTGCAATCCCGCCTTCTCGGCGGGAGAGCCCGCGTCCACGGACCGCACCAGCGCGCCCTGGGGCAGCACGCGGTCAAAATCGCTCACCAGGGTGGTGACCACGACGCCCAGCCGCGGCTTGCCCCGGAGAGGCTCCCGGGCCGCCTGTTCGCCGCCATCTTCCCTGGTTTCGGTTTTCGCGGAAACCGCTTCGCCGTCGTACTCCTTGAGCGCCTGGGCGATCAGGGGCTTCGCCACGTTGATGGGGATGCACATGCCGATGCTTTCAATGCTGGTGGAAAACAGCATGTTGGAAGAATATTTCCGGGCGGGGATGCCCTGCAGCTGGCCCAGGGTGTTGAACATGCCGCCGCCGGAATTGCCGGAATTGATGGCGGCGTCCACCTGGATCATGGTATTGGTCACCGTGGTGCGGCGGCCGTAGCGGTCCAGGGTGCTGTCGGTGATCTGCCGGTCAATGGCGGAAACCACGCCCACCGTCAGCGTCCTGGCGAAATCTTCGCCCAGGGGATTGCCGATGACGATGGCCCATTCGCCCACCTGCAGCTGATCGCTGTCCCCCAGGGGCACGGCGGGCAATTTCAGATCCGGCACCAGCAGCACCGCGATATCCAGATCGGAGTCATAGCACACCACCTGAGCTTCATGCTCACTCTGGTCCTGGGCGGTGGTCACGGTGACGCGGCTGGAATTCTCCACCACATGATAATTGGTCAGCACGTGGCCGTATTCCGTGATCACCACGCCGCTGCCGGTGCCGCGCAGCACATCCTGGGACCGGGGCTCGCGGCCATAGCCGTAATAATACCCATAACCATAATAGGACGAGGCTGAGGCATAGTTATTCACGCCCACCACGGAATTGCGCACCTGATTGGCCACCTCGATAAAAGGGCTGGTGATCTGGGCGGGATCCGTTTCGGTGTTCACAACGGCGTTGATCTCCTCTTCCGTCATGCGGCTGCCGTCCGCGCCGGCGGTGACCGCCGTCAATCCGATCATGCCCACAGCCAGTAAAACGGCCACGGCGCTGATGATCCATGAACGCTTTCTCATTCTTCATTCCTCCTTTGATGGCGGCGCTGCCGCCGCCCGGTAATCGTCGTTCTCTTTCTCTCCCGGGGTACGCTCTCAGTATAAACCCCAATTTCAACGAAATTATGAACGAAAAATGAATTTTCGAACGATTCACCTTCTATAACCCGCTTCATTATGGACGCAAGAAACGCAAGAAGGAGAACGTTAGGGCCTCCGCGGCCCTAAAACCCGCGCCAAAGGGCCCGCCTGGGCCCTCTGGACACCCGTTCCGGCGAACCGGCTTGAAACAGGAAACAGACAATATCCGCCTGGGACTTTGGAAGACGCCAAGTGAGTTTCCGGGCAAATAAAAGCCAGAAAACCGGCCGGAAAATGAATCCATTCATTTTCCGGTCTGTTTGCCTGGCTTTCGCTGTGCGCTCTGCGCACAGCCTGGCCAGCGGAGCTGGCCTGCCCGGAAACGGATCTTTACGTCACTGCCGCAGCTGCGGAGAGTTGCTTTTTTTCCTGCTATCAAGCTGCATCCGCCGCTGGCGGGGTCTGGGGTGTAACCTACACCCCAGCGGGAGCACGAGGGCAGCGCCCTCGTCGTTCTCCCGGATCCTTTTCCCGTTACATGATGGCTCTCAGACGGGGAATCGCATCAGACGCCGGTTGCTTTGCGCAGGAAATCCAGGCGCAGGAACGTGGCAAAGCCCAGGCGCTCATACCAGCGCGCCATGCCGGTATAGTGGATATAGGCGGTATCGCAGCCCTGGGTTTTCAGTTCCTCGCAGGCCTTCGCCACCATTTTCAGGCCGATCCCCTGCCGCCGGAAGGCGGGCACCGTGCCCACGCAGCCGGGGATGCCCACGTTGTTTTCGCCGGTGGACAGGATGCAGGTACGTCTCCCCTCCGCGAAGCAAAAGCTGGCGATCTGCCCATCCTTCACGGCGCAGTATACGTTTTCCGGTCCGGAGAAATACTGCACCCAGTCTTCATCCACCGCCGCCACGGCCTTCTGCAGCGTTTCCGTGTCCCCGTCATACCAGCCGAAGGCCACGTCCGGCGGGCAGGAAAGCCGGGATGCGGGCAGAAGCGCGTTCAAATCCCCCGTCATTTCCTCGCAGCCGCCCACGCGCTCATACCCCCGGCGCTGAAAAAAATCCCGGGCGGCATCCGGCGCGCCGATGAGCAGATGGGAATGATAGCCGCCCACCCAGATTTCCTTTTCCCCGCCGGCGCGGGCCGCGTCCTCCGCCTGACGCAGCAGGGCGGTGCCGATGCCCCGGCGCTGCCAGGCGGGATGCACGCACAGCAGCCGCACGGCATCCCCTTTCACCGCAGCGAAGGCCACCGTTTCCCCGTTTTCCCGGTGCTCAAGCACCCGAGCGTCCCCGAGCTCCGCCAGCTGCTCAAACGCCTTCTCCCCCACCGGGATCCAGGGCAGGCAGGCGGAAAAAATTTCATAATGCTTCATGCCTTTTTCTCCTTCATTCCACGCCCGTCAAATCGAAGGGCGGGGTGTACGCCAGGTCGGCGGATTCTTTTTCCTGGGTGTATCCCGTCAGGCCCAGCATTTCAAAATGCCTCAGCACCCGTTCATATTCCTGATCCGTGATCCTCCTGTCCAGGCCCTTCACCGTACATTCGGGAATGGGCGTATACTGGCGCATCAGGGATACAGGCGTGCCCCGGGGCAGCTGCTCCGCGATGAAATCCAGCGCCCGGCAGCTGTCGCCCGTGCACCCGGGCAGGATCAGATGCCGCACGATCACGCCCCGCAACATCATGCCGTTCTCGTCGTACCGCGCTTTTCCCGTCTGACGGCACATTTCCTTCAGCGCCGCCGACGCCACGGCGAAATAATCCGGCGCGCCTGCGCACAGGCCGGACAGGCGCGGGGACACGTGCTTGAGGTCCGGCAGATACACGTCCACCGCGCCCTCCAGCATCTTCAGCGTTTCCACCGTCTCGTAGCCCCCGGTGTTCCATACCACGGGGATGCCGGGGCGGCGGATGCCCAGCGCCTCCAGCACGGCGGGCACGAAGGGCGTGGCGGTCACCAGATTGATATTGTGCGCCCCCTGGTCCTCCAGCCGCGTGAAAATGTCCGAAAGCTGCCGGGGGGTGATTTCCTTCCCCTGCCCCCCGTGGCTGATGGGCCGGTTCTGGCAGTAGGCGCAGCGCAGCGTGCACCCGGAAAAAAAGACCGCGCCGCTGCCGCGTTTTCCCGAGATGCAGGGCTCCTCCCAGAAGTGCAGCGCCGCCCGGGCAACCTTCGGGTTTTCTCCCATTTTACAAAAGCCCGCCGTGCGGCTCCGGTCCACGCCGCATCTCCGGGGGCAAAGCGTGCAGATCATGGCTTATTGTTCCTTTGCGCAATGAATTTTTCCGCGTTCACCCGGCGGCCCCGCATGCCGAAATCCTCCTCCGGCACGGTCACATCGCAGAGCAGCAGCCCTTCCTTGTTTATCTGCTTCCGGATTCTCCCGTTCTGATCAAACCAGGCCGTGGGCACGGCGGGGCAGCGGGACAGGGAATTGACGGACAAAAGCTGCATCACGTTTTCCGCCGCCCGGGTGCGCAGATGGCCCGTCAGGATCCGCCGCCGCTCCGGAAGGTGCTCCGCGGTATCGCAGAACGGCATGATGCAAAGCTGTATCCCATCGTCAAAGAGCTTCCGAAACAATTCCGGGAACCGCACGTCAAAGCAGATCCGGACGCCGATTCTGATGCCGTCCAGGGTGAATACGCCGTCCTGCTCCCCCGGGGTGAAGTTTTCCGCGTCCCAGCCCCACAGGGCCCGCTTGTCATAGCGGCAGATTTCCTCGCCCTTCTCATCGAAAACCAGCGCGGAATTATACCGCCTGCCGCCATCGTACACAACGGCGCCCATCAGGATGCAAACGCCTTCTTCCCGGGCCAACGCCGAAACAGCCCGGAGCCCGGCGGCGCATTTTTCTTCCGTAACGCTTTCGATTTGCGTTTCCACGGGCGGATAGCCGGTCAGGGCGCATTCCTGGAAGCACACCAGATGCGCCCCCTCCTCCGCCGCCGCTTTCACGCCCGTGCGGATGTGGGAAAGGTTTTCTTCCATGTCCCCACCGGCGGCAAAAGGATAACAGGCAATTTTCATTTCTTGGCCTCCCGCAGCTCCTTGGACATGTAAAGCACCAGATCGTCGTCGTTGGTGTAAACGGTATCATAAGGCGTGCAGGGCTTGCCATTGTACCATGCGCCCGAACCGTCCGGAATATAACCCCGCTTCACGTACATCCTTTGGGCGCTGCCGTAGCCGTTATGCAGTCCCACCGACAGACACACCGTGTCCGCGCGCCCGGCGGCGATCTTCTCCGCCGCATCCATGAGCTTTGCGCCGATGCCCCGCCGCTGGTACTTCTGTAGCACGCCGAAATCATTGATTTCCGGCCATTCGTGGGAAACAAAGGGCCCTTCCACGGGCTGATTGTACACGTTGATGTAGCCCGCCGGATTGCCCCGGTATTCCGCCGTCAGGGAAACGCATCTCCCTTCCACCCGGTCCTTCAGGTGCTGCTCATATTTTTCCACCGTGGCATGCCACCCCTGGGCAATTTCTTCTTCCGTAAAGATCAGCCCATCAGCAGGCTCCATGTCCCGGATCAATACGTCCTCATCCTGATAGTAGATCATTTTTCTGTTACTCCTGATATCCTGATTTGATCAACAGATTCTAAATAGTATTGAATGGCTTTCCTGGAGGGGGGATACGGAGGCAAACCGTTCTCTATCCTCCAAAGAACGGTTTGCCCCTGCCTCCGCCATTCTTTCCGTCCCGCGTCAGCGCTCCGTTTTTCTCACGCGTTCGCGCCGCCTGCGGCTGGGCTGGTGCTTGTCCACGGGGGCGTCGCCGCGGATGGCGAAGAGCTGATCGCGCAGCTTGGCGGCCTTTTCAAAGTCCAGCTGGGACGCGGCGGTGAGCATCTGATCCTCCAGTTGCCGGATCCATTCCTCTTTTTCCTCCCGGTCCATGCCGCCGTCGATTTCCTCGCTGGTCTTGTCCGTGATCTCCAGCAGCGCGCGCACGGCGGTCCGCACCGATTCGGGGGTGATGCCGTTGGCCTCGTTGTAGGCCTCCTGGATGGCCCGGCGGCGGTTGGTTTCGCCGATGGCGGCCATCATGGAATCGGTGGGCGCGTCGGCGTACATGATGACGCGCCCCTCCACGTTCCGGGCGGCGCGGCCGATGGTCTGGATGAGGGAGGTTTCGGAGCGCAGGAAGCCCTCCTTGTCCGCGTCCAGGATAGCCACCAGCGCCACCTCCGGCAGGTCCAGCCCCTCCCGCAGCAGATTGATGCCCACCAGCACGTCGTATTCGCCCATGCGCAGTTCCCTGATCAGCTTGGTGCGCTCCAGGGTCTGGATATCGGAATGCAGATACCTGACGCGGATGCCCAGATCGTCCAGGTAATCGGTGAGCCGCTCCGCCATTTTCTTGGTCAGCGTCGTCACCAGCACCCGTTCGCCTTTTTCCACCACTTTGTGGATCTCCCCCACCAGATCGTCCACCTGGCCGGCGGCGGGGCGCACGATGATCCTGGGGTCCAGCAGGCCCGTGGGGCGGATGATCTGCTCCACGATCTGGCCGGCCCGCTCCCGTTCGTAGGGCCCGGGGGTGGCGGACACGTAGATCACCTGCTTTACCCGGGCGTCGAATTCCTCATAGGTCAGCGGCCGGTTGTCAAAGGCCGAGGGCAGGCGGAAGCCGTACTCCACCAGCATGTTTTTCCGCGCCCGGTCCCCGGCGTACATGGCCCGGATCTGGGGCACGGTGACGTGGCTTTCGTCGATCATCACCAGGAAGCCCTT
>JAFZQK010000041.1 GCA_017620455.1 Clostridia bacterium | reverse complement strand
TGGACGTGTTTGAATACGTGTCCAAGTGGATGTCCTTCCAGCAGAGGTATAACGAAGTGCTGCCCACCATCCCGATCTATTCCAACATCTATTTCGATTTCTGGAACGCCCAGCTGCAGAACTATCACATCACCGGGTCCGTGACCTGGAGCCAGGCGATCCTGGAAGCCTACTTCGGCGAGGACAGGGAAGAAGTGGAAGAAGACGAGGAAGAGGAGTTCGGCGACGGCGAAATGGTGTTCGAGTAAACAAACGGAAAAACGGCCTGCGGGCCTGAAAGAAACAGCGGTGCAAAAAGCGCCGCTGTTTTTTTGCTTTTCTGTTTCTCCCGCTGGGGATCTGGCGCGCAGCGCCTGAGAGGACAAACAGTGCTATCCGGAATTGATCTGCATTTGATTCCCGCCCTCTCCGTCCCTTCGGGACACCTCCCCCAAAGGGGGAGGTTTTGAAATGCCGCGCTCGTCCCGAATGGGCCGAGAAAGCGGCCGCCAGGATGTATCGATGCTTTGTGAAAGCGGTAAAAGCGACAAGCAGGCGGCAGACATGATGAGGCCTGAGACAGCGATTCGCAATACGATATCTGGCTGATGTGAAACAATCAAGAAATAGATTTTCGAAAAAGACAGCAAAGCGGAGGATGGAGATCGGATCAGCACCATAAAGACAAACCGCTGGCACGGTCTGAATGATCATGCCTGCGATTATTCGTTTTTACAGGGTATTGATGGCTTCCGCTCTGACAATTTCTTCAGCCCGGCTGCGGATGCTGTTCATCCTGCCAACCCAGGCCATGGGCTGCTCTGCTTTTAGACGTTCCGTGATGCCTTCCCGCCTTTTCATTTGTTCTGTCAGCAGCTCCATCATGGCCTCCGCTCTCTCATTTGCTTCAGTCAAATGCCTGTGAAGAGCGCCTGCATCCGGCTCCATCTGTCGAATGGCCGTTGGTCAGTATCCTCAATCGTCAGATTGGGATAGTACATTCCATCTTCACCCAAGGTATAGGTGCCGCCAAGTTCTTCAAACAGGGATTTCATATTGTTATTCTCCATAATTCAGTATTGACCAATCCAGTATGCAGATGCCTTTCCAGAATTTCTGCCTAATACTGTTTTATGGAAAACTGGCTAAACCGTCCTTTTCTTCGGCACATCAATTGATTGTAAAAAGGCATCTCCGAGCAAGTATGCCCGGAAATGCTCTTTTTACGGCCATAAATTGATATTAGGAAGCAGTCGTTCTGCCTGTCTGCCCTGGGCTGCCGCCCGCCCTTCGCTGAAAATGGTCCACCGGACCATTTCCCGGGCGCTTCGGGCCCCGGGAGCGGCCCCTTCATATTACCCCAAGGCACTTTGTCAACAATCTGAAAGGCCCGTTTCCGGGCCTTTCAGAATAAATATGGAAAACTGATAAAAGATCACAGGCCGTGTTCCTGGTCGTACTTTCGCCAGCTTTCGGCATACTTTTTCACGTTTTCTTCGTGCTCCTGCAGGGTGCGGCTGAAGCACAGCGCCCCGCTGTCCGGGTCCATGGAGCAGAAATAGCAGTAGTTTTCGGCCAGATACTGCTCGTCCGGATACAGGGCCGCCCGGATGGCCGCCGCGGAGGGAGAGCAGATGGGCCCCAGGGGCAGGCCCTTGCGCAGGTAGGTATTGTAGGGGGTGTCCACGGCCAGGTCGCTACCGGTCAGGGACATGCGCCGGATGCCCGTGCCGTATTTGACGGTCACATCGCTGCCCAGGGTCATATTTTGGCGCAGGCGGTTGTAGAACACGGCGGAGACCTTGGCGAAATCCTGCGTCTTGGCCTCTTTTTCGATCATGCTGGCCAGGGTGATCACCTGGTCCATGGTCATGCCCATGGCCTCGGCCCGGGCGTGGTATTCTTCCTTGAACACCGCCTCCGTCTGGGTCAGCAGCTTGCGGATGATCTCGTCCGCCGTGGCGTTGGTATAGATCTCGTAGGTGTCGGGGGCCAGATAGCCCTCCAGGGCATAGAAGCGCTGCCCGACGCCGGGGGTGGCCAGCACGTCGGCGATATAGTAATACGCGGCGTAGTTCTGCCCGGACTTGCACAGGGAAAGGAATTCGTCCGCGTCCGGGAGCACGCCCTGCTCCACCAGGCTGGCGGCGATGTCCTGCACGGTCCAGCCGGGGATGACGGTGATGTTTTTGGTGATGGGCTTGCCGTCGCCGGTGGTGAGCAATTCCAGGATCTCCTGCATGCTCATGTCCTTGGTGACCACATAATCCCCGGCCTGGATCTTCTGCCCGTAGCCCAGGAAGTCGGCGGCGTACTTGAACACCGTGCGGTTATGGATCAGCCCGGCGGCCTCCAGATTGTTGGCCACCCGGGTCAGGCTGCTGCCGGAGGCCACGGTGAAGGAATAAGGCGCATGGTCCTTGTCCGCTTCCGCGCGGTACTGATCGTTCATGGGGGCCAGGTAATGGCGGCTCACCCAGTTCCAGCCGCCCATTAGCACCCCGGCCACCACCAGGAAAATGCACAGCGCCATCAGCACGGGGCGCAGCACGGTCCACAGCCAGCTGTACCAGAACAGGCCGTATTCCCGCTCCTCGTGCACTTCTTCCGGCGTATAATCCTGTTCGTTTTGACGGTTGCTCAAGGGATCCTCCTGTTTCATACGGGCAGGGGGATATCCATCCCCGCCGCCCGGGTCAAGGTTTCAAACACTTCGGCCATCATCCGCTGCAATCGCATTTCGGCCAGCAGATACCCGGAGGTGCGCTGATCGGAAAACAGCAGCACGTTCAGGGATTGGAAGCGCTGGGCGTCCTCTCCCTCCAGGCCCTGCCCGGAAAGGACGCGCATCTGCATGGCGGTCTGCAGCCGCTTGTATTCGTCCACCAGCGCCTTGATCCCGGCGTCCCCGTCGATTTCCTTTTTCAGCCGGGCGTATTCCCGGCATTCGGGGCTTTCCTGAATGGCCCGGGCCAGTTCCCCGGCGGCTTCGGCGACCTGCATAGCGTTCCCTCCCAGCCATAGAACGATACCGCACGGTTTTTTCGTGCAGAAAGATTATAACAGAAAAACGGCGGATTGAAAAGGCCGCGGCTTGACAGCGCGGGGGATTTGCGGTATACTGACCGGGAATTTCATAGGGCGTGGAGGCAGAAAAGTTTTCTCATCCGGCTTTTTAGCGAACCGGGGGCGGTGGGAGCCCGGCAGGACGGGGGAAAAGGGCCGCTGCCGAGCCATCCGCCGGAACGCTGCATGCCGGTATGGCGGATCGGGAGGCTCCCGTTACCAGCCTTCGAGGTGGGCGCGCAAGCGCCAATTGAAGTGGTACCGCGAATCGGGTGTGTCTGTTCGTCTTCAAAACGAAGCAGACGCACAATTTTTTATAAGGAGACGAAACACCATGAAATCCCTGAACGCCAACGAACTCAGATCCCTGTGGCTGCGCTTCTTTCAGGAGAAGGGCCACGCGGTGATCCCCTCCGCGTCCGTGATCCCGGAGAACGACCCCACGGTGCTGTTCACCACCGCGGGCATGCACCCCCTGGTTCCTTACCTGCTGGGCCAGAAGCACCCCGCCGGGAACCGGCTCACCGACGTGCAGAAGTGCATACGCACCTGTGATATCGAAGATGTAGGCGATATCGGCCACCTGACCTTCTTTGAAATGCTGGGCAACTGGAGCCTGGGCGACTATTTCAAGAAGGAAATGATCCCCTGGAGCTGGGAATTTTTGACCAGCGAAAAGTGGCTGGGCATCGACAAGGACAAGCTGGCTTTCACCATTTTTGCGGGCGACAGCGACTGCCCCCGGGACGAGGAGGCGGCGGATCTGTGGCGCAGCTGCGGCGTGAAGGACGATCACCTGTTCTACCTGCCCAAGGAGCACAACTGGTGGGGCCCCGCCGGCATCACCGGCCCCTGCGGCCCGGACACGGAAATGTTCATGATCGTGAAGAAGCCCTGCGGCCCCAGCTGCTCCCCGGCCTGCAAGTGCGGCGCGTATCTGGAGATCTGGAACGACGTGTTCATGCAGTACAACAAGCAGCAGGACGGCAGCTTCATTCCCCTGGAGCAGAAGAACGTGGATACCGGCATGGGCCTGGAGCGCACCGTCTGCGTGCTGACCGGCAAAAAGAGCGTGTATGAAACGGACATCTTCGAGCGCATCCTGAACAAGATCGCGGAGCTGTCCGGAAAGCGCTACGACGCCGACGCGGAAACCACGAAGGCCTTCCGCATCATCGCCGATCATATGCGCACCGCCACCTTCATCCTGGGCGATCCCCGGGGCGTCAGCCCGTCCAACGTGGACCAGGGCTACATCCTGCGCCGCCTGATCCGCCGCGCCGTGCGCTACGCCATGCAGCTGGGCATGGAAGCGGGCTTCACCGGCGCCATCGCCCAGGTCATCATCGACCAGTACAGCGACGTGTATCCCGAGCTGAAGGACAACGCGGCCTTCGTGCTGGAGCAGCTCAAATTGGAGGAGGACCGCTTCGCCCGCACCCTGCGCCAGGGCGAAAAGGAATTCGACAAGGTATACAATAACGTGGTGAACACCCGGGCGCTGCTGGAGAGCATCCTCTCCGACGCGGACCCCGTCGCCTGCGCCAGGGGCCACGCCGAAACCAAGCGCCTGCGCCCCTCGCCGGACATGCTGCCCATCATCGAAAAAGCGCAGCAGGGCGACCTGGAGGGGCT
Source organism: Clostridia bacterium (assembly GCA_017620455.1). The sequence goes on along the minus strand of JAFZQK010000041.1, from coordinate 22,321 downwards.
CAAGGCGGCCATCGAAGGCCGGCTGTCCACCCTCACCGTGCTGGATGGGCGCAGCGCCTTCAAGCTGTACGATACCTACGGCTTCCCCATCGAAATGACCAAGGAGCTGGCCGCAGAAAAGGGCCTCACCGTGGACGAGGAGGATTTCGCCCAGCGCTTTAAGCAGCACCAGGAAACCAGCCACGCCGGGGCCGAGCAGCGTTTCAAGGGCGGATTGGCCGACGCCAGCGAGCAGACCGCCTGCCTGCACACCGCCACCCATCTGCTCCAGGCCGCCCTGCGCCATGTGCTGGGGGACGAGGTGCACCAGAAGGGCAGCAACATTACCGCCGAGCGGCTGCGCTTCGACTTTACCTTCGGCCGCAAAATGACCCCCGAGGAGCTCCAGGAGGTGGAGCGCCTGGTGAACGTGGCCATCGAAGCGAAGGCCCCCGTCACCATGGAGGAAATGACCGTGGCCGAGGCGAAAGCCCAGGGCGCCATGGGCCTGTTCGAGAGCAAGTACGGCGAGCGGGTGAAGGTGTACACCATGGGCAAGTTCTCCAAGGAGATCTGCGGCGGCCCCCATGCCTCCAACACCGGCGATCTGGTGTCCTTCAAGATTCAGAAGGAGGAGTCCTCCTCCGCCGGCGTGCGCCGCATCAAGGCCACCATCGGCAGACAGGCGTAAGGAACGGAAGAATAACATCAAAAAACGGGGAAGCCGGCCGGCTTCCCTGTTTTTTCGTGATTCATTCAGTGCAATTCATTGCTTTTCAGCCCGAACAGCGCCCAGAAGGCCTCGCCGATGTTGGCGCTGCTGTCCGCCATGGGATCCCGGGGGACGCCGTCGCCGTACTGGTAATAAGCGTCCTCCCCGATGCGGAAAACGTGGCAGCTGTCGGTGGCCATGTCCAGATTCACCGTGCGCCCGTCGGCCAGGGTCAATGTGAGATGGGCGTCGAAGGGGCACGCGGAAGCGAAGGAGGGATGGCAGCGGGACAGGAGCTCACCCAGCGATTTCAGCGCCGCGGGGTCGCTCAGCGGATGTGCCGCGCCGTCCGGGGTGATGAGGTCGGCCCGGAGGGGATTCGCCAGATCGGCGGGATAGAAGGCCGCCGTCCCGGCCTGGGCCGCGCCCTGGGGATCGTGGATCCAGCCCGCCGCGCCCCGCAGGCCGATGCACAGCCATTCGCCCTCGGCTTTCAGGATGGGATACCGGTCGCCCCGATCCAGCAGGCCCACCTGGCAGGCGCTTTCATCGCTCCAGGCGTATACGGGGGTGGCCGCGTCGGTTTTGTACCAGGCGGGATCAATGATCACGTAATCGGATTTGACCCACCCCGTCATGCCCTCGTTTTCCGAACGGAAGCAATCCGTCCAGCCGCCGATGCTGCTCTGGGTGGCGAATACGTCCCCGGCTTTCAGGGTTTCCACCGCCTTGGAAGAGGCGCTGGGGCTTTCCCGGACGGTCAGGTTCTGACACAATACCACCGCCTGATACCCGATCTGGCCCTGCCCGTAGGCGGGGATCACCTCCGCCGCGGCCTGCAGCGCCGGGAAAAGCAGCAAAGCAAGCGCCGCCGCAATCAGTCTTTTGATCATGTCAAAATGCTCCTTTCATCGGTGTGTCAAAAAGAATAACGATCCGGCAGATCGTTTTCTTGCAAAAAGAAAAGCGCCCCCGTGAGAGGCGCGGACGAGTCCGTTACAGATCCAGCCCTGGCAGGGCGGTGACGGTGCGCACGAAGGAAGCGCCCAAATGCCGCATCAGGCCCTGCTGGGGCTGATTGCGGCGGAAAATGTGGGTGTACATCATGGTGACGCCCCGCTGCCGGAGCAGCGCGGACGCCGCGCCGATCAGCTGCCGGGCCAGGCCCTGGCGGCGGTAATCCCGCTGGGTATAGATCATCAGCAGCGTGGCGTTGGCCCCGGCGCCGGTGATGACGCATTCGCACAGGGGCTCGCTGCCCCGGTAAAAGCCCAAGGCCATGAAGTGCTGCTGCTGCTGCCACAGCTGCAGGTAATCCCGGGTGATGGGCTGGATGCGCCGGGTGTTCACCCGGGAGAGGAAAAGATCCTGGGCGTTCTCGTCCGCCAGCGGCACGGAAGCGAAGGTCAGCCCCATGGGCGCGGTGGGCACTCCCGCGGGGGGCAGGAAACGGTACATATCCTCCCCGTCGTCGTTTTTGAGCCCGCAGGATTCGTAAAACCTCAGCAGATCCAGGTTTTCCGGGGGCACCTGGGCGTACAGCCGGGCGGGCAGGGCGGGATCCCGCGCCCGCAGCTGCTCCGCCCGGGCCAGGAGCGCGCCGAACATCAGCGCCCGGCCGGAAGGCTGGCACTCGATCTGGAGAAAGAAATGGCTGGGCCGCTCCGGGTACATTTCCGGCTGCATGAAGGGCATCACATATCCGGTGCCCAGCTGCACCTGCTGGTCATTGGCCACAAAAAATACGTTTTCCGGCGCCACGCCCTGAAAGGCGGATTGCGGATGGGTCAGACGCATAGAATCCCCTGTCTTTCATCAAGTGTGTTTTATTGCCATTCGATGCCCGCGTAATGGGTGCTGGGCGTCAGATCGTAGACCACCCGCCGCACCTGGGGCAATTCCCGCAGAATGCGCTCTGTGGCGGCCTCCATCACGTCGTAAGGGAGCCGCGCGGCATAGGCCAGGCTTTGTTCGCTGGCCTGCACGGCCCGCAGGCAGACGGCGGCGGCGTCGCTTTCCTCCGGCATGGGGCAGAGCACCGCGAAATACTGCCACAGGCGCTTGGCGCTCCCGCTGCGCTGGACTTCGCTGCGGAAAATCGCGTCCGCCCGGCGGAGCAGCGAGATCCTTTCTCCCGTGGCTTCGCCCAGGATGCGGATCGCCAGCCCGCCGCCGGGGAAAGGCTGGCGGCTCATCAGATCCCCGGGGATGCCCAGATAATCGCCCACCCGGCGGATCTCATCCTTGAACAGCTCCCGCACCGGCTCGATAGCGGGCACGTGCTCGTCCAGAATGGGCTTTTTTTCATCGGCGCCGAACATGACGTCGTTGTAGCTGGTGCCCCGGATCAGCACGTCGTAGGGCTTCAGCTGGCTTTTTTCCTCGTTCAGCACGGCTTGCAGCGCATCGCCGATGACCCGGCGCTTTTCATCCGGATCGGTGACCCCCTGCAGGGCGGAAAGAAAGCGCTTTTCCGCCTGAACGCAGGAAATGTTCATGCCCAGCTGATCCCGGTAATAGGCCATGAAATCCTGGGCCTCCTGAAAGCGCAAAAGGCCCGTATCCACAAAAATGCACTCAAGCTGCGGCCCCAGGGCTTTGTAGGCCAGCATTGCGCTGACGCCGCTGTCCAGGCCCCCGGTCATGGCGCAGACCGCCCGGCCCGTGCCCACCACCCGGCGGATCTCCTCCACCGCGCGCTGGGTAAAGGCGTCGTCGTCCCACCAGGTGGAGCAGCAGCAGACGTCCAGGGCGAACTGGCGCAGCAGCAGCGCGCCGTCCGGGTCCACCGCGTCCACCTCGAACTGCACACCGTACAGGGGCTTATCGGCGCTGCCGAAGCCCACGGGCAGGCCGTCCGCGGTGCACAGGGGGCAGATCCCGGGGGCAAAGCGGTAATCCCGCAGGGCGGGCAGCATGCGTTCCGTGCCGTCCAGGCAGGCAAAAGGCGTGTTTTCCTTTCCCTCCAGGCGGGCCATTCCCGGCTCGCGGATCCATCCCCCGGCGGAGCCGCCCAGCATTTCCAGCAGCGCCGTGGCCGCGCTGCCCAGGGCCAGCACCGGCAAGCCCAGGTCGGTCAACTGGGGATCCAGCCGCACCGGGGATGCGCCGTTGCCTGTACCGCCGGCCAGAAGCAGCCCCAGGGGCTGCCGGGCGCGGATCTCCTCCGGCGGCGTGTTTCCCGGCACGATCTTGGCCAGCACCCGTTCTGCACGCAGCTTGCGCGTCACCGCCCGGCTGGCGGTATCGTTGAAATTCAGCACCAGCACCTCGTCCCGCATGGCCGGATGCACCTCTTTTCATGGAAGGATGAACGGGGGAGAACTAATATTATTCGACGCGTACGGAAAGAATCCTGCTTACGGGGCGGAGGCACCGGCGGCCAGGGCGTTCAGGGCCATCTGGGTTTCGTGGTTGGCGATGCCGGTTTCCGCGATGCCGCTCATGCGCTGCACGGTCCTGATCGCCGTCTCGGTGATGGCACCGTACTGCCCGGTGGTGTACTGGGGATCCAGCAGGCCCGCGGCCACCAGCGCCTGCTGCAGCGCCTTGACCTTTACGCCCTTGTTGCCGAAGCGCAGGGCGATGTCCGCCAGATCGTATACCGTGCCGTAGCCCAGGATCTTCCAGTAATCCAGGGGATATACGTTCCGCGCCACGCCCTGGGGGGCGGGCTTGGTCACGTTGTTGCCTTCGATGACGTGCACCAGCACCCGGCCGTTTTCATCCCGGGTGCAGTATTCCACCAGGGCCACGTGGCTGGTATCGCCCTCGGCGTTGTCGGAGAGGAACGCCCAGTCTCCCGGCTGGGGGATATAGCTGTTCTTTTCCATGGGTTCGGACGCGCCTTTGTACCATTGGCTGCCCCAGGAAGGCACAAAGCCCTTCCGGGCGATATACCGCCCTTCCCGCAGGAACCAGTTGCGGCCCGTATTGGTGCCGGAATAATTGGGGTACACCCGGTCCAGCAGCTGGGTGTGATGCTCCGTATCCACCCGATGCACGCACCAGCACAGGAATTCGGCGCACCATTCCGCCGTGGGGTCGCCGGCCCAGTCGCCGTACTTGGTGAAGCCGCTGCGCTCCTCCGTATAGCCGATTTCATTCTGGGCCGTCTGCAGCAGAAGCAGCACGTGATCCGGCACCGGATACGCGGGAAGGATCAGCGTTTCCCCCTCTTCGGCGGCGGGGAGCAGGGCCAGGTAAGCCCCGGCGTCCTGTTCTCCGCAGGCGGCGGGAAGCAGCAGCGCGGCGCATAACAGCAGGGGCAGGACGTGCCGGATAAAACGCATCATAGATCGGCTCCTTCAAACATGATGATACGGGGCTGGAGGCTTACGCTCCAGCCCCGGGGGAAACGGGGGGATCAGGATTCTTCGGTATTCTTATGCCGGTCGGACCGCCGCTGGCGCTGGTATCCGTTCTCCGGCTGCGGGGCGTCCTTGCCCTCCGCGGGCTTGGCGGCCTGGCCGGATGCCGACGCGGCAGCGGGGCTGAAGGGCTGGGTTTCCTGGGAAACGGGCTTGGCAGCCGGGGCCCAGGCGGCGTCCTTCCCGGCGGCGGAAGCGGGCTTGAAGGGCTTCGTTTCCTGGGCGGCGGGCCTGACGCTGCGGTAGGTTTGGGTGTCGCCGGCGGAGGGCGCCTTGAAAACGTTGGTATCCTGGCCCGGGGCCGGTTTGGCGGCGCCGGTCTGTTGGCTGGCGGCGGTCGGCTTGTATGCGCCGGTCTGCTGGCTGGCGGCGGTCGGTTTGTATGCGCCGGTCTGCGGATTGGCGTCGGTCTGCGGATTTGCCGCCGGGGCCTTGGCGGGCCGCGGCGCGCCGCCCTGCGGCGGAATGAAGGGCGCCGTGGACTGGGCGGGATACGCGGGCCGGGTCCCCTGGGTGGGGTTGTTCTTGGCGGCGCGCATCTGCGGCTGGGCGGCGGCCTGGTTCTGGCGGGCCTGCTGGGTCCGCGCGGCCTGCCGTCTGCGCTGCTCCTTGCGGTACTTGTCTATGTAGAAATACGCGCCTGCACCGCCGCCGCCCAGCACTGCCAGCGCGGCCAGCACCCACACCACGGGCGATCCGCCCTGCTTGGTTTCTTCCTGGGTCATATCCGGCTCCGCCGTGGCCAGGTTAGGCAAGGCGGTGGCGTCCGGCGTGACGCCGGGCTCCGCCGTTCCGCCGGGGGCCGGGGTTTCCGTGGGCGCCGGCGTGGCGGTGGGCAGCATTTCAGGATCGGGGGTGGGGGTGACGTGGGGGTTGAAGGGCTCGTAGGAGGGGGTCAGGGCCGGGTTCTGCCAGACGGTGTGGTTATAATCCTCCACAGGCTGGATCTGGCTGCTGTTGGTCTGCTCGGCGTCCGTATTGGCGTTCAGGTAACTGTCGCTGTGCAGGAAATCGGACAGCTCGCCCAGGGAAAGCACTTTGAAGTAATCGCTGCGGATATAGCCTTCCGTGCCGGCCTGGCTGACGTGATACCAGGTGCCTTCCTCGTTGACGACGGTGCCCATGACCAGCGCGAAGGCATAGTTGTCCAGCAGCCGCACCCGGCCGGACTGCAGGCTGGGGCCGGTCCGCAGATTGACCTTGCCGCTGTTGCTGATGACGTGGCCGTAGCTGGAAAGGCTGCTCTGGGACGCGGGCTCCGGCGTGGTGATCACGGCGATGGGCTCCGGCGTGACGGAAATCTGGGAATCCACGTGTGCCTGGCTCTCCTGGGGATCCATCATGCGCAGCTGGTCCTGGCGGATGTAGCCCCACATGCCGTTGTACTGCACCAGATGCCAGGCGCTGGTATCGGTATAGGTCTGGCCCCGGACGTAGGCCACGTCCTTATAGGGCAGCAGGGTGATGATCTCGCCGTTGGTATCGGGGATGGACCGCATGGGCACGCCGTCGCCCCGGGTCATGGCGTAGCCCTCCGTCTGCTCGGGAACGGGCGTGGCGGTGACGGGGGGCGGCGTGGCCTGGATCTCGTCCAGATAGGGCCGCGCTTCGCCGTTGGTGATGGTGCGCAGGGAATCCATGAGCATGAAGCCGTGATTGCCGCTGGCGACGGACTGGACGGAGGCCCAGGCGATATTGTCCACCCAGGTCTGGCCGTCCACGTACATGAGGGATTCCTCCGGCATGATCTGCATGATGGTGTCGTCCGTCTGGCTGACGCCGGTGCGCAGGGCGGCCTGCCCCACGGTCAGGGCGTAGCCGCGGTAAGGCACGGGGGAGGGAGCCGGGGTGGGCACGTCGGTGGGGGCGGCGGTAGGCTCGGGGGTGGGTGCGTCCGTGGGCCCCTGGGTGGGGGGCGGGGTCATGCTGCCCACCTGGGTGGGCATGGGAGAATTCAGGGAGGATTGGATCTGCTGGCTTTCCTCCGCGGTCATGACGTCCACGAATTCGGACATCAGGAACCCGTCCGTCCCATTGACGCGGACGCTGTACCATTTGTCGTCGTTCACCGTCTGGGAGGAATAGATCCATACCCGGGTGTTCTTGTTCAGTTGGATGATCTTTTCGCCGCCGGGGGCCTTGCGGAAATTGACGCTGCCTTTATTGACCTGGCCCCAGCGATCGATGACGACGCCGTCGGGGATCTCCGTGGGGGCGGGGGTGGGCACGTCGGTGGGGGCGGGGGTGTAATTGAACAGGGCGGCGATCTCCGCGTCGCTGAGGAATTTCACCACGCTCTCATGCAGGTATCCGCGCTGGCCTTCCTTCTCCACTGCGTACCAGGCCTTGTTGTCCGGCGAGGTGTACTTGCCGATCACATGGAAGATATCGGTCTGGTTCACGGTGCCGATCACGTTGCTTTCGGCCGTGGTGGGGGAGGAACGGAAATTGATGCCGTTGGCGTAAGGCCGGCAGTAGGCGTCCATGGCGGTATCATAGGGGATGGGCGTGGGCGTGCCCGGCACCGGAGAAGGCGTGGGCAGATATTCGTAGAGGAATACGGCCTCGGCGGGATCCAGCACGCCTTCGCCGGTGAGGATCACATTCTGGCTCTCGCTGCCGATCAGGCGGTAATTCTCCTGCAGGTTCAGCGGCTCGGCCAGGATGCTGTTGTTGCCCACATAGCACAGCTGCTGGCGGGAAGAGGCGATCTCGTGCCGGTCCGCGGCGTCCAGGAAGCGGATGGTCACATAGGCGTTCACTTCATTCTTGAACTGGAACACCACTTCCGCGGGCGTGGCGGTGCCGCCGCGGTCCACGGTGACGGTCACGGTGTCCGGCGAGGCCAGCTCATACCCCCACGCGGGGTCGATGCGGCTCCAATCCAGGGAAATGACGTTCTGGGCGTTCTCCGTGCAGGTGACGGTATCGTTGAAGAAGGCCACCCCGTTGGGGGACAGATAACGCACCCCCACCAGCGCCACCTTGGGCGTGACGGAGATCTCCTTGTAGGTGAACACCACCTCGGCGGGCCTGGCGCCTTCCGCGTCCACGTGGACGATGGCGCTGTCCTCGCCGGTCAGGGTATAGTTTTCTCTCAGGTTCACGGGATTGGCCGGCACCCGGGTATCCCCGAAGGCGCAGAGCACCGTTTGGGTGTCCGCCACGGCCTGATTGTCCTGATCCACGTACCTGACCCGTACGGCCACCGGTTCCGGAACGGGCGTCGCCGTGGGCTCGGCCGTGGGCTCAGCCGTAGGTTCGGCTGTGGGTTCGGCCGTCGGTTCGGCTGTGGGCTCCGCGGTGGGTTCGGCTGTGGGTTCGGCCGTCGGTTCAGGCGTCGGTTCGGGCGTGGCCTGGTACTGATACTGGAATACGATATGATCCGGGCTGGGCTGGCCGAATTTATCCACCGTGACGGTCACGGCGCCGTCGCCCGCAAGCAGGTAGTTGGGCTGCAGATCGACGGGATTGGGCTCCACCCGGGTTTCGGTGCCGGGAACAAAGTCCGCTGCCTGACGGGAGGCGATCTCCCGCCCGTCGGCGGCGTCCACATACAGGATCTCCAGCCGGACGGAATCAGGGGCGGGGAAATGATAGATGAAGGTGATCTCCGCAGGGTTGGCGCCGTTGGCATCCACGGTGACCGGGTATTCCAGCTGTCCCACCAGTTCATACCCCGGCTGCAGGTCGGTGGGCTGAGGCGCCACGGACCAGGTGCCTTCTTTCAGGGTCACGGTAGTGTCGGAAGCCACGGGCACGTTGCTTTCATCCAGATAATGGATGGTAACGGTGGCGGGCTTGACGATCCGGCGGTAGGTGAAGGTGACTTCTGCGGGGCTCGCGCCGTATTCGTTTACGGTGACGTCTACGGAAGGAGCGCTGACCAGTTCGTAATCCTCCTCGCTGACGGCGGCCTGAGGCGCCACGGGCCAGGTGCCCGCTTCCAGGGTCACGGTGGTGTCGGCAGCCACGGGCACATTGCTTTCATCCAGATAATGAACGGTGACGGTGGCGGGCTTGATGATCCGGCGGTAGGTGAAGGTGACTTCAGCGGGGCTCGCGCCGTATTCGTTTACGGTGACGTCCACGGTGGGAGCGCTGACCAGTTCGTAGTCCTCCTCGCTGACGGCGGCCTGGGGCTCGACGGGCCAGGTGCCCGCTTCCAGGGTGACGGAGGTATCAGAGGCCACGGGCACGTTGCTTTCATCCAGATAATGAACGGTGACGGCGGCGGGCTGAATGACCCGGCGATAAATAAAGGTAACTTCGGCGGGGCTCGCGCCGTATTCGTTTACGGTGACGTCCACGGACCCGGGGCTGACCAGCTCGTAATCCGCCGGCAGGTCGTAGGGCTGGGGCGTCACGGACCAGGCGCCCGCTTCCAGGGTGACGGAGGTATCGGAAGCCACGGGTGCATAGCCCTCGTCCACGTAATGAACGGTGACGGAGGCGGGCTGAATGACCCGGCGATAAATAAAGGTAACTTCCGCGGGGCTCGCGCCGTATTCGTTCACGGTGACGTCTACGGATCCGGGGCTGACCAGTTCGTAGTCTGTCGGCAGGTCGTAGGGCTGAGGCGTCACGGACCAGGCGCCCGCTTCCAGAGTGACGGAGGTATCGGAAGCCACGGGCGCATAGCCCTCGTCCACGTAGTGCACCGTCACCGGCACAGGATTGATCACCGGCGGCAGGGACGGATCCGGCGGCAGCGGCTGGGTGGACAGGTAAAGGAGATACCGGGCGGCCTCTTCGCCCAGCTCGTTATACCCGATGATCTCCAGCGGCACGGCGTTCAGATCGCTGCCCGCGTCCGCCAGGGTGGGGAACGCGGTGCTAAGCGGCGTTCCGACGTCCGGAGAGAAGCTCTGGCACAGCCCGGTCAGATCCTGCACCTGGACGGTGAGGGTATAGAGCGCCTCGGCGGGCACGGTGATCCAGAACCGGTCTTCATAGCCGGTATAGGGGATCTGCACGGCTTCCGCGGACTGCGGATAGCCGTACTCATCCATCCACTGGGCGGTGATGACCGTGGTGGGGATCTGCGCGGCCTGGCCGCACAGGGGCAGCAGCAGGCACAGCGCGGCGACGAGAGCGACGAGACCTTTTCGGGAAAAACGGATGATCCCTTTCATACAAACGATGCCTCCTTCGGAATCCATCGGGTCATGCATATTTGTTTCAATTATATTACAATAAAGTAACGGTGTCAATGATCCCCGTCAGGATTGGGCCGAAATCGGCCGATCATCCCCGGGCGCGGCAGGAATCGGGGCGCTGCAGGCAGAATAAAAAGAGGAAACACGCAGATTTACGGAGGAATGAGCCATGCTGACGGACGAAAGCCTGCGGGAAACTTTTTTATCCAGCCAGGAAATCTATCCCGGAAAGATCATCCGGGTGGAAAAATGGCAGGTGTCGCTGCCCAATGGGGAGACCGCCCTGCGGGAGATCGTGCGCCACAACGGCGCCGCGGCCATCGTGCCGGTGGACCGGGAGGGGAACGTGACGCTGGTGCGGCAGCACCGCATCGCCGTGGACCGCTTCACCTGGGAGATCCCCGCCGGGAAGCTGGATTCCCAGGAGGAAGATCCCTTCCACGCCGCGCAGCGGGAATTGGAGGAGGAAACGGGGCTGCAGGCGGGCACCTGGCGGCAGCTGACGCTGATCGACACTACGCCGGGCTTCTGCAACGAGCACATTGCCATTTATCTGGCCACGGACCTGAGCCAGCATCCCGCCCATCCGGATGCGGATGAATTCCTGCGGATCACCAAAATGCCCTTGCAGGAGGCGGTGGCCCGGTGCATGTCGGGAGAATTCCACGACAGCAAAACGGTGATCGGCCTGCTGATGGCCAATCAGGTGCTCCAGGCGGGGGACAGGGCCTGTATGCCGTCCCTCACAGCAATACAACGGAGCAGTATGTCCGCTTCTTCCCGGATGGGGAAATAAAGCACGGAGGGCCTATGAAGAAAGAAAAGCATACGGCATACCGGGTGCTGATGATCGGGCTGATCCTGCTGCTGGCGCTGGGCGCGGCGCTGCTGATCTGGGCGGTGCGGAACCCGATCCTCCAGCAGACCACCCGGAGCATCGCACTGTAAGCGGGATTGGATATGCAGTTTTTTCAGAGCATTTTTTCCGGCCTGCCGCATCTGGAAACGGAGCGGCTGATCCTGCGCCCCCTGCGGATGGGGGACGCCCAGGATCTGTTTGCCTATGCCCGGGACCCGGAGGTGAGCCGCCATGTGCTGTGGGACGCCCACGAGACCATCGGCCAGAGCCGGCAGTTCCTTCGGGCTGCCATCCGGCAGTACCGCCACGGATTGCCCGGCTCCTTCGCCATTACGCTCAAATCCTCCGGCCGGATGATTGGCACAGTGGGGTTCATGTGGGTGAATACCGACAGCTGCAGCGCCGAGGTGGGCTACAGCCTGGGACGGGACTACTGGAACCAGGGCATCATGACGGAGGCCCTGCGGGCGGTGATCGCCTTCGGGTTCGATGCCCTGCAGCTCAACCGCATCGAGGCCCAGCACGAAACGGACAATCCCGCCTCCGGCCGGGTGATGGCCCACGTGGGCATGAAAGAGGAGGGCTTGCTGCGCCAGCGGGTAAGGAACAAAGGCCGCTTTGTGGATGTAAAGCTCTGGGCCATCTTGCGTTCCGACCCCCGGCTGTGATATAATCGGAAGCACCGCTGAAAGACGGAGGTTCAAGGCATGATTTACAAGACCAGGGGCACCTGCTCCACCCAGATCGAACTGGAAATCGAAGACGGCGTCATCACCAAATGCGTCTTTACCGACGGCTGCCAGGGCAACACCCAGGGGCTGGCCCGCATGGTGATCGGCCGGAAGGCGGACGAAGTGAAGGAAACGCTGCGGGGCATCCAGTGCCGGGGCGGCACCTCCTGCCCGGATCAGCTGAGCCGCGCCATCGAGCAGTATCAGGCGCAGGAACCGTAAGAAAGGAAAGAAAAAAATGGCCGGTAAAAAGCAGCAGGACAAGAAAAAATTCTGGGTAAGGGTGATCTGCATCGTGCTGGTGGTGCTGCTGATGGGCTCCAGCCTGCTGGCGCTGCTGGATCTGTTCTGATCCTGCACCCTGTGCGCAAAGCGCCTGACGGCAGCAAAAAACGCCTGTCTCCGAAGAAATGGAGACAGGCGTTTTTTCGCTGCATTACCGTTCTTCCCGGAAATAGGACAGGCCCAGGGAAGAGGGGGGCTGGTTTTCCCGCTTGTTGCGGATGCTGGTGACGATCAGCACCAGGATGGTGACCACGTAGGGCAGCATCTGCATCAGCGGCTGAGCGGCCGTGGAAATTTTGATCAGGCTGCTGAGGGAGAAGAGGAAGCCGAACACGGTGGAGCCCACGATGGCCAGGACCGGCCGCCACAGGGCGAAGATCACCAGCGCGATGGACAGCCAGCCATAGGACGGGATATCCAGATAGGCCTCGTTATTGCCCATGTAATCGACGATGTAGTAAAATCCGCCCAGGCCCGCGATGCCGCTGCCGATGCAGGTGGCGGCGTATTTGTATCCCGTGACGTTGATGCCCGCGGCGTCCGCGGTGGCGGGGTTCTCGCCCACGGCCCGCAGATGCAGCCCCACCTTGGTGCGCATCAGCACCCAGCTGGACAGAACCGCGATGATGATCGCCAGAAAAAACAGCGGGCCGATGAGCTGCAGGCTGTCGTTCCGGCCGGCGAAGGGCCAGTGGAAGTAGGATACGGGCTGCACCAGATAGGCTTTGTTGGTCAGCTTCTGCCCATCCAGGATGACCTTCATCATTCCTTCCCCGAAAATGGTCAGGGCCAGGCCGGTCACGTTCTGATTGGCCCGCAGCGTGATGGTGAGGAAGGAATAGATGGCCCCCGTTACGGCGCCGAACACCAGGGCGGCCAGGGTGCCCAGCAGCACGATCAGGAACGGCGGCAGGGCGCTGGAGCCGATGAGATACATGATCCACGCGCCGCCGGCGCCGCCCATGCACATGATGCCGGGGATGCCCAGGTTCAGATGCCCCGCCTTTTCGGTGAGGATCTCGCCCGTGGAGCCGTAAATGAAGGTGGCGCCGAAGGCCAGGGAGTCGATCAGATAATTCATGAATCCGCTCATTTGACCGCCTCCTCCCGATGGTGCCCATGGCCGCGGAAATGCACCTGGTAATTGATGAAGAATTCGCAGCCGATGATGAAGAACAGGATCACGCCCACGATCACGTCCGGCATGGCGGTTTTCTGCACGTTCAGATCCTGGCTGAGCTGGCCGGCGCCCCGCTGCAGCAGCAGCACCAGGGCGGCCATCAGGATCATCACCAGGGGATTGAACTTGGCCAGCCAGGCCACGATGATGGCGGTAAAGCCCCGGCCGCCGATGGAATCCCTCGTGATGTTCTGATCCAGCCCGGCGAACAGGAAGCCGGTGAGCCCGCAGAGCATGCCGCTGAGCAGCATGGTGCGGATGATCACCTTTTTCACGTTGATGCCCACATATTTGGCGGTGCGCTCGCTTTCGCCCACCACGTTGATCTCATACCCGTGCTTGGAGTACCTGAGATACACGAACATCGCCGCGGCCAGCGCCACCGACATCAGGATGATCAGCAGATAATTGTTGATCAGGGCGGGCAGCTTGCCGTGGGCGAAGGCCAGGGTGCCCGAGCCCATGGGCTGCCATTTCTTGATCAGATAGGCCGTCAGGAACATAGCCACGTAATTCATCATCAGGGTGAACAGGGTTTCGTTGGTGCCCCAGCGGGCCTTGAACAGGGCGGGGATCAGCCCCCATACCGCGCCGGCGGCCAGCGCGGCGAGGAGCATCAGGATCAGCAGCAGCCATTCCGGCACCTTTCCGCCGAGATAGAAATTGACCGCGCTGGCGCCCAGCATCCCGATCAGGGTCTGCCCTTCGGCGCCGATGTTCCAGAACCGCATGCGGAAGGCCGGCGTCAGGGCCAGGGCGATGCACAGCAGCAGTGCGGAATACTGCAGGAAATCCCATGTTTTGCGGTAGGGGTCGGAGGCGATCTTTCCTCTGCCGAAGGAGGCGCGGAAGAAAGCGGTATAGAATTTTTCGATGAGCTTGGGGTCGCTGCGCAGCTTCTCGCTCAGCAGAAAGGCGATCAGGCCGCAGACCACCAGGCCCAGCGCCAGCGCGGCGAAGCGGATGCCCCACGCTTTGACGGGATGGATGCCGGAACGCTTGGTCAGATGGATCAGCGGTTCCCTTTCGGCGCTCGGGGATGGATGGCTCATTTTGTTTCCTCCTTCCCGGCCGCCTGGGTTTTCGTCATCAGCAGGCCGATTTCTTCCTTGGTGGCGGTGCGGGCGTCCAGGATGCCCGTGACCGCCCCGGAATTGATCACCAGGATCCGGTCGCACAGCGCCAGCAGCACGTCCAGGTCCTCGCCCACATAGATCACGGCGACGCCGCTTTCTTTCTGCTTGTTCAGCAGACGGTAGATGGTATACGAGGAATTGATGTCCAGCCCCCGTACGGGATAAGCCGCCATGAAGACCTTGGGCATGAAGGCGATCTCCCGGCCCACCAGCACCTTCTGCACGTTGCCGCCGGACAGCTTGCGCACCGGCGTGCTGGTGCCGGGGGTGGCCACCTCCAGCTCCTTGATGATCTCATCCGCCAGCGCCCGGGGCTTTTTCCTGTCCAGGAAACCCGCGCGCCCTTTGCGGTAGCTGCGGAGCATCATGTTGTCCGTAATGCCCATGGAGCCCACCAGCCCCATGCCCAGCCGGTCCTCGGGCACGAAGGACAGATGCACCCCCAGCTGCCGGATCTCCAGGGGGGTCTTGTTCCGGAGGCTCATCACCTCGTCCTCCCGGAACAGCACGTCGCCGCTTTCCACCCATTTGCGGATGGCGGCGGTCTTCATCCCGTCGAAGGAGACGTCCCGGCCCTTGCCGTCGTGGAAAGCGTTCTGGGCGCACAGCTCCCGGACCCGCTTCATGCTCTTGTGGAAGAAGGTAACGGGCCGGTCCTTCTTGGGGTTGTGGAAAATGATCTCGCCCTGCACCCGGGGCTGCAGGCCGGTAATGGCCTCCAGCAGCTCCCTCTGTCCGCTGCCGGCGATGCCGGCGATGCCCAGGATCTCCCCGCCGTTGGCGGTGAAGGTGACGTCCCGCAGCACGTGGATGCCCTCGGCGTTGTGCAGGTCCAGGTGCCGGACCTCCAGGCGCGGCTGGGCGTTTTTGGGCGCGGGCCGGTCGATGTTCAGGTCGATCTTTTTTCCCACCATCATTTCCGTGAGCCGGTTCTCGTCGGTGTCCCGGGTGTTCACGGTGGCGATGTGCTCGCCCTTGCGCAGGATGGCCACCCGGTCGCTGACCTCCAGCACTTCATTGAGCTTATGGGTGATGATGATGATGGATTTGCCGTCCTCCTTCATCCGCCGCAGCACCTGGAACAGCCGGGTGATCTCCTGGGGCGTCAGCACCGCGGTGGGCTCGTCCAGGATCAGGATCTCCGCCCCGCGGTACAGCACCTTGATGATTTCCACCGTCTGCTTTTCGGAGACGGACATATCGTAGATCTTCTTGGACGGGTCCATATGAAAGCCGTAGCGGCCGGCGATGGCGGCCACCCGCTCGTTCACGTCCTTGATGCGGTAGCGGCCTTTTTCCTTGACGCCCAGCACGATGTTTTCGCCCGCGGTGAACAGATCCACCAGCTTGAAATGCTGATGGATCATGCCGATCCCGTGGGCGAAGGCGTCCTTGGGGGAGCGGATGACCACTTCCTGGCCGTCCATATAGATTTTTCCGTCGTCCGGGAAATAGATCCCCGCGATCATGTTCATCAGGGTCGTTTTCCCGCAGCCGTTCTCGCCCAGCACGGCCAGGATCTCTCCCCGGTACACGTCCAGGTCCACATGATAATTGGCGATCACGCTGCCGAACCGCTTGGTGATTCCGCGCATCTGAAGCGCAAGCTGCTTTTCCACGGGCCGTCCTCCGTTTTCGTTGAAAAAGGGGCCGGACTGCCGCTCGCAGGGGAACGGCAGTCCGGCCATCATTTTTCCGGTGATCAGAACATGGCGTTCAGCAGTTCAATGCCGTCGATCTGCACGTCGAAGTAGGGCGCGGAGCGGAATTCGGATTCATGGAAGTACCCGTCGGCGACCACTTCGGTATCGGGGGTGTAGGCGGCGTCGGTGTCCACGTCGGCCAGGTAGGAATCCAGGGGAGCGCCGTCCTTGGTGATGAAGCCTTCGGTGGCGGTGTCAAACACGTGCTTGGTGCCCGCGGCGAATTCGGCCTTGGCGGCTTCGATGGCTTCCACGGTGCCCTCGGCGGCCACGGCGGTGTTCACGTCGGTGAGCACCACGGAGCCGGTCTCGATGGTGCCGGTCCAGTCGGTGTCGATGGGTTCGCCCTTGATCTTCTGGCCCACGATGTATTCAAAGTAGGGCGCCCAGTTGATCCGGGAGGACACGATGAAGGTGTTGGGGCAGCTTTCGATGGTGGAGCCGTTGTAGCTCACGTCGGGGATGCCGGCGTTTTCACAGGCGGTGGGAGCGCCCATGGAGTCGGCGTGCTGGCTGATCAGGTCGGCGCCGGCGTTGATCAGGGCTTCGGCGGCGGCCTTTTCTTCCTTGGCGTCATACCAGGAGCCGGTGAACTGCACCTTCATGATCACGTCGGGGCAGACGGACTTGGCGCCCAGATAGAAGCTGGTGTAGCCGGAAACCACTTCGGCGTAGGTGTAGGCGCCCACGTAGCCCATCATGGGCACTTCGCCCTTGAGCTTGCCGGCGGCCTTGATCTCGTTGAGCTTCATGCCGGCGGCGATGCCCGCCAGGTAGCGGCCTTCATAGATCGCGGCGAAAGCGTTGTGGAAGTTGGGCAGGTTTTCGGTGTGGGCCATGGTGCCGGTGGCGTGGCAGAAATCCACGTCGGGCACTTCCTGGGCCGCTCTCAGCATGAAGGATTCATGGCCGAAGCTGTCGGCAAAGATGATGTTGCAGCCTTCGTCCACCAGGTTCAGAGCGGTCTGGTAGCATTCGTTGGATTCGGGAATGTTGCGCACGATGATGACCTGATCGTCGCTCAGCCCCAGGGCTTCCTTGGCTTCGTTGACGCCGTTGATGAAGTTGAGGTCGTAGGTGGAATCCTCGTCGTGCAGCAGGATCACGCCCAGCTTCACTTCTTCTTTGGAAATGCCGTCGGCCAGGGCGGCCACGGTGCCCAGGCACAGCGCCAGGGTCAGCAGGAGAGCAACCAGTTTCTTCATGATTTTTTTCCTCCTCCTAAATTGGTTCTGAAGGGATCTATTTGGATCAGCCGTCCGCCAGGATGATTTTTCCGTCCTCAATGGCGGAAACGACTGCCAAAGACGATAATTTGATGCCCATGTCCCGCAGGTTCTTCCCGCCGGGCATGAAGCCCTTTTCGATGCCGATGCCGATGCCCACCACCTTGCAGTCCGTCTGGGCGCACAGGGCCAGCATGCCCTGGCACGCCTGGCCGTCCGCCAGGAAATCGTCCACGATCAGCACCCGGCTGCCGGCGGGCAGGTATTTCTTGTCCACCCGGATCACGTTTTCCCGCTTGTGGGTGAAGGAGTACACCTTCGCCTGGGCCAGATCCGCGCTCTGCACCACGGTGGCGCTCTTTTTGGCGAACACCACGGGCAGATCGCCCAAAGCCCGGGCGCAGGTCAGCGCCAGGGCGATGCCGCTGGCCTCCACCGTCAGCACGATGTCCGGCTTGTCTTCCCGGAAACGGCGGGCCAGTTCCTCGCCCATGCGGAACAGAAGACCCGTGTCCAGCCGGTGATTGAGGAACATGTCCACCTTCACGATGTCCATACCGATGCCCTGGCCTTGGGTCAGGATGGCGTTCCGCAGCTCCTTCATGGTCCGTGCCTCCTCTGCCAATTCTTGAAAAACCCGAACATTAAGAGGAAATACGGGAATATTGTACAGGAATTTCGGGGAAAATGCAAGGGATTATCCCGGAAAAATGCGGCTTTTTGACGAAATATTTGTTACGAATTTGCGCCATGCACAAAAATGCCAGCGTATTTTTCCGCCCGGCGGTCACAATAGCAGTGATCCTGAAAGAAGGAGGTGAAAAGCGATGAATCAGTCGGGAAGCAGCGCCGGCAGCCGGGTCAACGTGCCCGAAGCCCGGGGCGCCCTGGACAACATGAAGTTTGAGATCGCCCGGGAGCTGGGCATCAACTTCAAGCAGGGCTATAACGGCGACCTGTCCAGCCGGGAAAACGGCTATGTGGGCGGTTACATGGTCAACCTCCTACGACCGCGGGAACAGTTTTTTTCGGACGTCCGGAACCCTTGATTTTCTTATATATTTCGGTGGTTTTGCCGCTTCCGTCGTTGAGGAAAACGTCCAGGCGGATGTGGCTTTCGTCGAGGGCCGTGACCTCGATCCGGTCCACGATGGCGTCCAAAATAGTGGGGGTAATGTCGTCAGGACTGAGGATTTGGGAGGCCGATTCCATCATCTTGCGGATGGTATTCAATCGCTCCTGCAAATCTGCGCTGTCCTGTTTTCTCCGGGTCAGATCGTTCATCCGCTCCGTTTTTGCGGCGATGCTGCCCTTGATCTCCGCGCTCATAACGAGGAAATCTTCGTCTGAAATCTTCCCGTCCAGGTTGAATTGCAGCAGCTTCGTCCGCTTCTGCTTTTCTTTTTCGATCTGGATTTCCAGAGACAGCAGTTCTTTCTCCACATTGGCGGACTGGCGCAGCGCGGCGATCTGCTCGATCAGGCCGTTCAGCGCCGATTCCGCCTCGCTGCCGAATTCCCGGAACATCCGAAACAGCACGTCCTTGATCTCCGTTTCATAGATGCGCCGGGAGGGGCACACGTCCTTCCCGTGCTTTCTTTTGTTGGAGCAGATCCAGGAACTGTCCAGCTCCTTTCCGGCGGTATGGCGTACCGATGCCGCGCGGTGGTACAGCGCGCCGCAATGGGTGCAGAACATTTTGCAGGACAGCAGATTGCCGTGGTTGTACTGTCCCCGATGGCTTTTCACGTCCCGGCTGCGCTTTTCCAGGATCAGGTTGGCCCTCTCCCATAATTCTTCCGAAACGATGGCGGGCACGTCCCCGGATTCGTCCTTGAAGGTCACCCATTTCTCGGCGGGAATCCGAATCTGTTTACCGTCGAAGGGATCGGAAATGGTGGTCTTGCCGCCGCAGAACCAGCCCTTGTATTTGGGATTGCGGATCATCTGCGCCATGGTGGCGTGATTGATGGCGTTTCCGTTGCTGCTCCGCAACCCCCTGTCGTAGAACATTTTCTCCAGTTGATTCAGGCTGTAATCCCCGGTGGCGAACAGGGTGAACACCTCCTTCACGAAGGCTGCTTCCTTGGGGTTGACGACCAGCTTTTTTTCCACGTAATCATACCCGTAGATCCGGCTGCTGCCGAACACCCGGCCGTTCTTGATGGCCTGGCGATCCCCGAACTTTACGCGCTCTGAAATCTTCCGGCTTTCGTCCTGAGCAATGCCGCTCATGATGGTCAATCGTAACTCGCTGTCCGCGTCCAGGGTGTTGATGTTGTCGTTGGTGAAGTAGATCCCCACCCCGCAGCGCAGCAGGTCTCTCGCGTTCAGCAGGGAATCCACCGTGTTGCGGGCGAAACGGGACACCTCTTTGGTCAGGATCAGGTCGAACAGACCCAGTTTCCCGTCCCGCACCATGTCGTTGAAGCGTTCCCGCTTCCGGGTGGATGTGCCGCTTTTGCCTTCGTCGATATACCCTGGCACATACGTCCAATTCTTCTTGTCCTTGATGAAGTTCTCGTAATACTGCTCCTGATTGCCCAGGGAATTGATCTGCTCCTCGCTGTCCGTGCTGACGCGGGCGTAGAACGTTACCCGCAACGGAAGGTCATATATCGTTTGGGTTTTCAGGCATTCGCGGATTTGATACAGCGTCATAAGTTTATCCTCCCGGCAGCTTATTTTGTGATCCTCTCTCATTATAAAAGGCCGTCCGCTCCCTGGGAAGGATGTCGCCACCGGTAAGTTGTGCCAATTCGGCAAACTCTTCCTGTGTGATCATTTTTTCCCGTTTCAGCACGTTCAGATAATACATTCTCCAAAAGGCTCTCGCCGCTTCATTCATGCCAATCATCCCTCCCTGTAACAGCCTTTCACTCTTTTCGAGCATTCATACACCCCCTTCCCCTCCCTTTGGATGGGAAAATGTTCCATTCCGTCCCGACGCTTTTTTAACGGTAGTTCGCCGACGCCGGATGCGGCACACCCGACGTCGGCGAATAGGTTATGTTCTGTTGTCAAGGTTCGTTCAGCGCCGCAGGCTGAAAAGCAGCCCCTATTGCTTGTTCTCGGCTGTATCTTCTTCGATCGTCCGAATCAAATCGGAGATGGCCGACACAGCGCGATCAGACAGGAAGCTGATCTGGATGCACTTTCGCTGATCCAGTCCCATCAGATAATCCGCGGACACCCGGAAGAAGAGAGCAATATCTCCCAGCTCTTCCATGGGCGGGGTGCTGTCTCCAAGCTCCCAATTTCTCACGCAGGAGCGGCTGATGCGCAATGCGTCTGCCAATTCAGCCTGGGACAGTCTCCAATCGGCCCGGAGCTGCCGCAGCCGTTGGACAAATACTTCTCGGTCCATTTGCATCACCACCGTCATTGTAAAGACTGTAATTCTCAAATGGCAGGACCAAAGCTGTCCTGAATCCGGCCAATGCAAACGGCGGCGGTCGTGTGCGCAGATATAAAGAAACCTGCCGGATCAGAACGATCTGGCAGGCCCAAAATGTATATATACAGTCGAATGTATAGAAATCAGGGGTGGATAGGAAATATATTTCATATTCAGGGCCGCGCTTTCCTAAAAGACTGCATCGAAATGCAGCCGCACAAGGATGGCGGCTTTACAAATCATCTCTTCGCTTGGTACGCTCCCTTCCTGTTTATTCCGTTACAGTACAATGATGTTGTCTGAAGCGTTCTTTCGCAGAGATTCGCACCACTCCGGCGTCGCCTTCATCATCTTCATCTGCACGATGTTGACGCACATTTCCCGCTTGCACTTGGGACAATACAAGGGAAAATTAACGAGGACGGTCTCCGGATAGACCTTCGTCCGGGTTTTCTTCCCGCAGTTCGGGCACGGCACCCAGGTGGATTCTCTGCTTTCGTTCTTGCTCATGGCGTATTCCTTCGCTGCACAGCTCTGCGTCAAGCGTCCGGCTTCATGGCAGCGCGGTTCACATTGATTCGCTTAAGCATTATTATCTCAAGCTTTGTTCAACATTAGTTCTGCATCGTTCTGATAGCATATCATGAGAGGATTTGCTAGTAACCTTACTTGCTGCTCCCAACAAAGCGGACACAGCTTATTTCCTTTAGCTTTCTTGCAATCGTTGAGGGACTAACGCCTGCTTGACTTGCAAATTCAGTCCTGGTTACTTTTGGATTTGCTTTGATTACCGCAACGACATCTTCAGTGAGGAGATCGATTTTTAAGTATCATTTTGAGATTCATTTTGGGTGTCATTTTGAGAGTCATTGACGTTCAAAATGTTTTTTTATTCTCCATCGGCGTCTCTGATGGTATCACACCACGAGAAGGATCGATCTCGAAAGGTTTCCGAGCATACTGGCCTGGAGGGATGTGCCAAAGTCCTTGATATAAGAATCGCCGAAGACATACGTGCGGGCATCATCAAATGCGCACGGGATGCCGTTGTCCCATTTTTCAATGATGTGTATGTACTGGAGCGCCGCGCTAATGGCGATATTCAGATCATCCAAATCGGTACGATTAGGTTATTACTGTCAAAAGCACTGAACTTGTCCGCCATGCACAGAACCGCGCCGGTACCGAGCTGAAGCGGCGATTTGTCGATCACGCCGAAAACGCGAGTGAGACGCTTATCCGGCGTGACGGTTTTCTTGATCTCCAGCGGGCAGAGCTTGCCGTCGCCCTCCAGAATGACGTCGATCTCCTTGGCGTCCCGGTCGCGGTAGAAATACAGATACGGCTCCAGCCCCGCGTTCTGATAGCTCTTCATGATCTAGGACACGGCGAAATTTTCCAGCAGCGCGCCGCTCATGGCCCCGCTTTCGGACACCTCCGGGGACGACCAGCGGGTGAGATAGCAGACCAGGCCGGTATCATAGAAATACACCTTCGGCGTTTTGATGGTGCGCTTGAGAACGTTGTTGGAATAGGGATGCAGCAGGAAAATGATCCCCAGCGTTTCCAGAATATTGATCCACG
>JAFZQK010000040.1 GCA_017620455.1 Clostridia bacterium | reverse complement strand
TTGCCCTGATTCTCGGGGCGCTTGGCCAGCTCGATGGCCGCCCAGGCTGCGGCGCCGGCGGAAATGCCCACCAGCACACCCTCCTTTTTGCCGATCAGCCGGCCGACGGCGAAAGCGTCCTCGTGATCCACGGGGATGATCTCATCGTACACGGAGGTGTCCAGCACCTGCGGCACGAAGCCCGCGCCGATGCCCTGGATCTTGTGGGGGCCGGGCGCGCCGCCGCTGAGAACGGGCGACGCCGTGGGCTCCACCGCCACCACCTTCACCGCGGGCTTTCTTTCCTTCAGGTATTTCCCGGTGCCCGTCACGGTGCCGCCGGTGCCCACGCCCGCCACGAAGATATCCACCTGCCCGTCGGTATCCGCCCAGATTTCCGGGCCGGTGGTGGCGTAATGGATGGCCGGGTTGGCCGGATTGACGAACTGGCCGGGAATGAAGCTGCCCGGGATCTCCTTGGCCAGCTCCTCCGCCTTGGCGATGGCGCCCTTCATGCCCTTGGCGCCTTCGGTGAGCACGATCTCCGCGCCGTAGGCCTTCGCCAGCTGGCGGCGCTCCACGCTCATGGTTTCCGGCATGGTCAGGATCATGCGGTAGCCCCGGGCCGCCGCCACGGAAGCCAGGCCGATGCCGGTGTTGCCGGAGGTGGGCTCGATGATCACGGAACCGGGCTTCAGAAGGCCCTTCTCCTCCGCGTCGTCGATCATGGCCTTGGCAATCCGGTCCTTGACGGAGCCGGCGGGATTCAGGTATTCCAGCTTCACCAGCACCTTTGCCTGCAGCCCCAGTTCTTTTTCGATATTTGTGATCTCCATTAGCGGGGTGTTCCCGATCAGCTGATCCGCGGACGTATAAATACGGCTCATGTTTTCTTCCTCCATCTTTTCATTCTTTATTTGTGACTCCGCCGCGCTTCCGCGCCCCGACATCGCCCCATCCGGAAAAACATGCGCCCGTTCATCCAAATTACCCACCTTTCAAATAGGTTAATGGCATTATATGCCGTCCCCCGCCGCTTGTCAATCCCACGGGCGGTATTTTCATTGTATTTTGCCCGGGCCGTTGAAAATCCCATCAACCCCGTGGTATAATAGGTTGAAATCAGGAAGAGGAGGCGGGAGGATGATCATGGTTTCCACCAAGGGGCGCTATGCCCTGCGGGTGATGGTGGACCTGGCGAAGAACCAGGGGGACGGCTACCTGCCGCTCAAGGAAATCGCCCAGCGCCAGGGCATTTCCGAAAAATACCTGGAAAGCATCCTCAAGGGCCTGGTGGCGGGCAAGATGCTCACCGGCGTCCGGGGCAAGGGCGGGGGCTACCGCCTGAGCCGGAAACCCGGGGAATATACCGTAGCGGACATCCTGCGCCTGACGGAAGGGGAGCTGGCGGCGGTGGCCTGCCTGGAAAAAGGCGCGCTTCCCTGCCCCCGGCAGGGGGACTGCCCCACGCTGCCCCTGTGGCGGAACCTGAACGCCTTAGTGCAGGGCTATTTTTCCTCCGTCACCCTCCGGGATCTGGCCGAAGGCGTTCAGGAAAGCGCCGACAGCGCCAGCGCGGCCCTCTCCGCGTCCGCGGACCGCACCAGCACGTAATCCGTATCGTAGGTCGATACCGCAAACACCGGGATGCCCGCGTCGCGCAGGCATCCCGTGATTTTTGCCAGAACGCCCACCAAAGAAAAATCCAGCGGCCCGGGCAGGCGGAAGCACCGCCAACCGTCCTCCCGCTTCAGCGTGTTTGCCGGGCACGCCTCCGTGGGGCACACCAGGGATTTTTCCGTATCCGTAACGGCGAAAAAGGTAAAGGGCGCGCTCAGATCCGCGTCCTTCGCCTCCCGGATGCGGCACACGCTGAATTCCCCGGCCAGCCATTCAACTTTCATCCCGTTTCTCCTCCAGCAGCTCCGCCGCCCATTTTTTCGCCGCCCGCATGGCGGTGGGCACGGGCAGGGCGTTCATTTCGGAAAGCGTCACGAACCGCCCTTCCCGGCAGTCCGCGCTTTCCGCTTCATAATGATATACCGTCATGTTCCAGATCCGGTGGGTAAATACGTGCCGGGCCTCCCCCAGCCGCTTTTTCACGGCCGCCCGGATGCCCAAGGCCCGCATAGCCTTCTCCGCATCCATCATGTCCCCCGCGTTTTCCGTCAGGTGATACACCCACAGGCCCTGGAGCAGCGTTTCCCTTCTCTGCCGCATCCAGACCCTGCCCCCGCAGGTGATCAGCGCCACCGTTACGTCGATCTCCCGGGGCGGATCCGCCGCCGCCTTCACGGGCAGCGCGTCGGCGTCCCCGGCCCGGCAGGCGTCGCACAGCGAGCTGAGGGGGCAGCGGTCGCAGTCGGGCGTGCCGGGGGTGCACACCGTAGCGCCCAGGTCCATCAGCGCCTGGTTGAAATCCCCGCACCGCGCCGGGGGCATGTCCTCCGCCGCCAGGGCCGCCAGGCGCTTCTGTACGGAGGGGATGCCCACGTCCTCCCGGACGCCGTGGAACCGGGAAAGCACCCGGGTCAGGTTCCCGTCCACCGCGGGGTAGGGCAGGCCGAAGGCGATGGAGGCCACCGCCGCCGCCGTGTACGCCCCGATCCCGGGCAGCGCCCGGAGGGCCGCTTCGTCGGCGGGAAAAACGCCGCCGTGCCGGGATACGATGATCTTCGCCGCTTTGTGCAGGTTCCGGGCCCGGGAATAATAGCCCAGCCCCTCCCAGCACTTGAGCACGTCCTCTTCCTCCGCATTCGCCAGGGCGAACACGTCCGGGAAGCGGGCAAGGAAGCGCGCGTAATACGCCCCCACGGTTTCCGTGCGGGTCTGCTGCAGCATGATTTCGCTCACCCAGACGCGGTAAGGGTCCTTGGTGCCCCGGAAGGGCAGCTTCCGTCCGTTCAGATCGTACCAGGCCAGCAGCAGCGCGGAAAACACGGCCATTCCCTCCTTCCCCGGTCTTTTGCCGATCATTATAGCACAGCGCGGCCCGGAATTGAATATCGAAAATGAAATCCGGCGTTTTTCAAAGATATTTCAAGAAAACATGGCATTATCCGGCGATATTTCCAGATATTTTCCCGTATTCAGGAATATTCCATGAATCCGGCGCAATCGCCAGTTGCGCCCCGGGCGTTTATGAAGTACACTATGCAAGGATGATTTAGCACTCACTTATTAAGAGTGCTAACAGTCCCCGGAAAAGCAATCCAATGACGAGGAGGAGCCTTATGAACATCAAGCCTTTGTTTGACCGCGTGGTCATCAAAAACGTGGAAGCGGAAGAAACCACCAAGAGCGGCATCATCCTGACCTCCGCCGCCAAGGAAAAGCCCCAGATGGCGGAAGTGCTGGCCGTGGGCCCCGGCGGCATGGTAGACGGCAAGACCACCACCATGTGCGTCAGCGTCGGCCAGAAGGTCATTTACAGCAAGTACGCCGGCACGGAAGTGAAGATCGACGGCGAAGAAGTGATCATCGTCAAGATGGGCGATATCCTCGCGGTCGTGGAATGATCCAGCGCAGCATCAAATCAGAAGGAGTGGAAATAATATGGCAAAGCAGCTGAAATACGGCGAGGACGCCCGCCGCGCCCTGGAAAACGGCATCAACGCCCTGGCGAACACCGTAAAGATCACCCTGGGCCCCAAGGGCCGCAACGTGGTATTGGATAAGAAATACGGCGCGCCCCTCATCACCAACGACGGCGTCACCATCGCCAAGGAAATCGAGCTGGAAGACCCCTTTGAAAACATGGGCGCCCAGCTGATCAAGGAAGTGGCCACCAAGACCAACGACGTGGCCGGCGACGGCACCACCACCGCCACTCTGCTGGCCCAGGCCATCGTGCGCGAGGGCCTGAAGAACCTGGCCGCCGGCGCCAATCCCATGGTGCTCAAGAAGGGCATCGAGGACGCCGCCGACGCCGCCGTGGAAGGCCTGAAGGAAATTTCCCGTCCCATCAGCGGCAAGCAGGCCATCGCCCAGGTGGCTTCCATTTCCGCCGGCGACGAAACCATCGGCCAGCTGATCTCCGACGCCATGGAAAAAGTGGGCAAGGACGGCGTTATCACCGTGGAAGAATCCAAGACCATGAAGACCGAGCTGACCACCGTGGAAGGCATGCAGTTCGACCGCGGCTACGCCAGCGCCTACATGGTAACCGACCCCGACAAGATGGAAGCCGTTCTGGACGATCCGCTGATCCTGATCACCGATAAGAAGATCAGCAACATCCAGGAGATCCTGCCCGTGCTGGAGCAGGTCGTGCAGCAGGGCCGCAAGATGCTGATCATCGCCGAGGATGTCGAGGGCGAAGCCCTG
>JAFZQK010000039.1 GCA_017620455.1 Clostridia bacterium | reverse complement strand
GGTGATGCCCAGGCGCTGCTGCATGGCTTTCAGCTCCAGCTGCATTTCCTTGCGGAGCTTCAGGTCAAGCGCGCCCAAGGGTTCGTCCAGCAAAAGCACCTCGGGCTCGTTGACCAGAGCCCTTGCGATGGCGATGCGCTGCTGCTGCCCGCCGGAGAGGGATTCCACGCTGCGCTTGCCGAAGCCGGACAGGTTCACCAGATCCAGCATGTAATCCACTTTTTTCTGGATCTCCGCCGCGGACATTTTTTTGATCTTGAGCCCGAAGGCGATGTTGTCCTTCACGTTCAGATGGGGAAACAGGGCGTACTTCTGGAACACCGTGTTCACCCGGCGCTTGTAGGGCGGGATATCGGAAATATCCTGGCCGTCGAAGATCACCCGGCCGCTGTCGGCCCTTTCAAAGCCGCCGATGATGCGCAGCGTGGTGGTCTTCCCGCAGCCGGAGGGGCCCAGCAGGGTGACGAATTCCTTCTGACGGATGTAGAGGTTGATGTGGTTGAGCACCGTGACGCCGTCGTAGGCCTTTGAAATATCCTCCAGGGTGATGAGGCGCTTGTCTTCCATCGTGCGGATCCCCCTTGATCAGAATGTGGGCGGCGTGGACACCCAGAGCAGCTGGGCCTTGCGCTTCCCCGTGTTTTCCACCCAATGCACCGCGCCGGGATGCAGGGAAAAGCTTTCCCCCGCCCGGACCCGCAGCATCTTTCCGTCCACGTGCAGCGTCAGGGTGCCCCCCAGCACGTAGCCGAATTCTTCTCCCTCGTGGGGGGGCAGCTCCTGGGTGCGGCCGCCTTCCCCCAGCTCCACCAGGATGGGCTCCATGTCGTTCTTCTGGGCGCTGGGCACCAGCCAGGTGATGCTGCCGCGGAGGGTTTCCCCGTCTTCCTTGACGAACATGTCGTTCCGGGAAAAGACGTATTTTTCGTCCCCCGTTTCGGAGAAGAAATCCTTGAGATTGCTGCCCAGGCATTCCAGCATGTCCGTCAGCGTGGCGATGGAGGGCGAGGCCAGGTCCCTTTCCACCTGGGAAATGAACCCCTTGCTCAGCTCGCACCGGTCCGCCACTTCTTCCTGGGTCAGCTGCCGCTGCAGCCGCAGCTGCTTGAGCTTTTCACCGATCTTCACCCGCGTCCCCCCCTTTCCCACAGATAAGTTTAGATAAACTAAACATTTTCCTCAGCCGTCGGTTTAGAAAAACTAAACTTTTCAGCAGAAAACATTAAACCACAGATACGGCCCCGTGTCAATAACCCTTTTTCGTTTTTTCCCGTTTTTCCGGCAAAAAGCCCCGGGGGAAAAGCCCCGGGGCCCGCGGCGCGCACGCATGCGCGCTTTTATTGTGTTTTTTTCAGAAAACCGATCCGCTCCCGATCACTTGAGATACCAGGAGATCATCCAACCCTCCTGGCCGTTCACCCGGATGCGGCACCAGGTTTCTCCCCTTTCCAGCAGCTCTACCACCGTGCCGCTGGGGATCTTGGCGATGACGTTGTCCTCCTCGCTGTGGGGACGGGAGCGCAGGTTCACGAAGGAATTGTTGGGCTGGGTCACGGTGGCGGTGCCGGGCACGGGGGTCGGCCCGGGAGTGGTGCCGGGGACCGGAGTGGGCGTCACCACGACGCCGGGAGGCGTGGTGGTCAGGAACTGGCGCATCATATAGCCGTTCTGCCCCGCCACCGTCACCTGGCACCAGTTGCCCACCGTGTTCCATACGGAGACGGCGGTGCCGTTGGGATACAGGCCCAGGGACGCGGAGGACATGCTGACGTTCTCCCGCAGGTGCAGCTTGCCCGAATTCCCGGTGGCCACATACATGGTCACCGCCACGGGGGCAGGCGCGGGGCTGGTGCCCGGCTCTGGCGTGGGGGACACTACGGGCACAGGGGAGGGCACGGGGGCCGGGCCGCCGTTGACCGTGGACAGGAAGCCCATCATCATATAGCCCTGCAGCCCGCCCACCTGCACCTGGGCCCAGCCGTTGCCCAGGGGGATGGCCAGCACCGCGGTGCCGTTGGGGAACAGCCCCAGGGACCGGGACGAAGTGCTGGTCGCTTCCCGCAGATGCAGCTTGCCGGAATTGCCGGTCCAGACGTACAGCGTGGTGGCCCTGGCGGGATCAAAGGGCGGAGGGGTCGGCTGCCCGGGCTGGGGCGCCGGCGCCGGGGAATTGCCGGAAAGGAACTGCAGCATCATATAGCCCTGCAGTCCGCCCACCCGGACGAAAGCGAAATTGCCCACCCGGGCCGTCACCTGCACCGCGGTGCCGTTGGGGAACAGCCCCAGCGACCGGGACGCGGTGGTGGGCTGTTCCCGCAGGTGCAGCTTGCCCGTGTTGCCGGTCCGGACGTACAGGGTGGTATCCTCCGTCGGCACAGGAGTTACCACCGTCCAGGGCACGGTCGTGGGAACGGGCCTCACGGGAGGAACGGCGGAAAGGCAGCTCAGGAGCATAAAGCCGTTCTGGCCGCCCACCGTCACAGTGGCCCAGCCGTTCTGGGTGCTGTGCACCGTAACGGGGGTGCCGTTGGCGTACAGCCCCAGAGACGCAGCCTGCACGCTGGGCTGGGTGCGCAGGTGCAGCCGCCCGGTATTGCCGGTGCGCACATACATGGTGGTATCTTCCGCCAGGGCCGCGGTCAGCGGCAGCGCCAGCGCCGATAGCAGCGCCAGCACGAAAACGATCCTGATCAGCTTTTTCATAATCCTCTCGCTTCCTTTCAGGGATGCGCAGGGCCTGCCTGCTTGATGATAAGTATACCATATCCCGCCATGGATTCCAATAGATGCCGGGGCAAAAACCGCGTGTTTTACACTGGTTACAATTTTCTTTCTTTTTCGCGCAAAGCGAAACAAACGCCCCCTTTGCCCCGTCTGTACTATATATGGCCTTCCCCGGCGGTTTATGCCGCCCGCATCATATTTTCCATAAAAATGCCGGACCCCGTCCGGGCCCGGCTTCGTTTTTCCTCTCAGCGAACGGAGAAGGCATACACCGTCGCGGTCTTGTATACGTCCCCCGCCTTGAGGACGGTGGAGGGAAATTCCGGATGATTGGGGCTGTCGGGGTAATGCTGGGTCTCCAGCGCGGCCCCGGCGAAATTGCCGTAATGCGCGCCGCCCTTACCGGTCTGATCCATGGTCTGGGCGCTGTAGAACTGGATGCCCGGCTCCTCGGTCAGCACCCGCATTTCCCGGCCGCTGCCGGCGTCATAGAGCACGGCGGCTTCCTTCATGCCTTCGCCCCGGAGCACGTAGTTGATATCGTAGCCCGCCACGTTCTCCATCAGGTGGCATTCCCCCATCCGGGCGATGCCGTCGCCGATGCGGGTGGGCGCGCGCAGGTCCAGGGGCGTGCCGGCCACGTCCGCATATTTTCCGTTGGGGATCAATTCGTCGTCCACGTCGGTGACGCAGTCGGCGTTGATCTGCAGCGTATGGTCCAGGATGTTCCCCGCCCCGGCCCCCGCCAGGTTCCAGTAAGCGTGGTTGGTCAGGTTCACCACGGTGTCCTTGTCGGACTGGGCAAGATACCGGATGGTCAGGGCGTTTTGATCGTCCCAGGCGTAGGTCACCTGCACCCGCAGCTTTCCGGGGTATCCTTCCTCGCCGTCGTGGGCCACGTAGGTGAGCACCAGGGCGTCCTCGCCATCGGCCTCCAGGGTCTGCCCCTTCCACCATTTCTTGTCAAAGCCCTCGCGGCCGCCGTGAAGGCTGTTTTTCCCGTCGTTGGGGAACAGGGAATATTCCTGCCCGTTCAGGGAAAAGCGGCTGCCGCCGATGCGGTTGCCGTAGCGCCCCACGATGGCGCCCAGGAAGCCGGGCTTCTGATCGTATTCCTCCAGGGTGTCAAAGCCCAGGCACACGTCGGCAAGCCTTCCTTCCCGGTCCGGCACCCGGACGGACACCAGATGCGCGCCGAAATCCAGCACGGAGACGGACGCGCCGTTTTTATTCGTCAGGGTATACAGCGTCATTGGACGGCCGATCTGGTCGATGCCGAAGGGCTTCATGGTGATGCTCATGCCGTATTCCTCCTCGAAACGCTTATGCGTTGCTTACGTGATTATTATATGCCATTTTCTGCCGCTTGAAAAGCATAAATTTTCTATGAAACGGAAAAACTGATGCCATTCAGGAGGCGATGAATCCATGCAGACGAAATCCGTTCCTTTCCGTCCCCGTCCCCGATGGTTTGCGCTTTTGCTGCTGGGCGCGCTTCTGCTGCTGGGCGCGGGGGCGGCGTTCACCCTGACCGCCGCGAAGGAAACATCCCCCGTCCTCGCCCGGGCGGAGGAATGGGAGGTGCGCCGGGGCGCGGTGGACGCCGCGGGAAAAAAGACCTTGCTGCGGGGAAAAGACATGGCCCTGGGCGAAGCGGCGCTGATCAGCCCGCAGCATCCCCTGGACGGCGCCTATCCCGCCCCCAGCACCCGCACCGTCACCGCCATGGTGGGCGCGTATCTCAACGCGGAGGAAACCGCGGCGCTCCGGGAGGAGGTGATCTACGCCCTGTGCGCCATGGAATTCGATCATCCCTTCAGCCGGGACGTGCGGATCACCGAGGGCGCGCTTTCCGCCGCCCAGATGGAGGACCGCCGCCGGGACGCCCTGCGGCGCTACACCGGCATCCTGCCCGTCAGCGAAGCCCTGAACAGCGCCGTGACGGCCGCCCCCGGCCCCGCCGAAAGCGATCACCGCACGGGGCTTTCCCTGGATATCCGGCTGCTGGGCCCCCTGAACATGAGCCGGGCCGACCCCCTGCTGCGCAGTGAAACCGGGGAATGGCTGGCCGGGAACATGTGGCGCTACGGCTTCATCCGCCGCTACGCCCCCGGGAGCCGCGGGGAAGGGAACTGCGAAAACATCCATCTGCTGTACACCGGCCGCATCCACGCCACCGCCATGCATATCCTGGGCCTGGGGCTGGAGGACTATCTTTCCCTGCTCCACCGGGAAGGGAAAATCACCCTGCTGCACAGCGGCGTGCCCTGGGCCGCGGTGTACTGCTTCCCGGCGGACGGCGCTCTGACCGTTTCCGTCCCGGCGGAGGGCAGCGTCAGCGCGGGGCTGGACAACACGGGCTGGGCCGTGGCCGCCGTGGCGTTCGGGTATATTCCCTAAGGTTACGGCGCTTCCTGCGCCTGCCCGAGCCAGCTGCGGCTTGTATAGAACAGCGCCGTGCCGTCCACGCAAATAGCGTCGTGCAGGCCGTCGTACGGGTACAGGGCGATTTCCCGGCTGATAGAATTGCTCTGGAGCAGGATCACCGCTTCCGGATCGCCCTGGGGCTGATACCCCTCCGGCAGCCGGCCCTCGCTCCGAAGGGACTGCAGCTGCAGATACCAGGTGAGGAACGCCTCCTGGTCCACGATTTCGCCCTCCGGATCCCGGGTCACTTCGCATTCGTAGAGGGTGCGGCCGTATTCGTCCACGGCGATCTGATTGTTTTCCGTCACGCTTTCCACCAGCGCCACCCGGTAGGCCTTCCGCACCTCCCCCGCCGCGAAGGAAACGCGCTGCAGATCGTTGGCCGGGAAATTCACCGGCCTGAGCAGCAGCAGCCCTTCGGCGTTCATTTCCTTCCAGAAGCCCAGGAGGAAATTGCTGGAGCGGAACACCTGGCCTTTCCACAGCACGTACACGCCGCTTTTTCCGGTCTCATCTCCCACCAGCAGGGTATATTCCTTTTCCGGCACGTCCAGCGTCACCTGTTCTCCCGTGGCGGCTTCGCCGGTGATCACCGTGGGCGCCTGGGTCAGCGTCACGGTGAGGGCGGGCGCATCCAGCCCGTACAGGGACAGATCGGCTTCCTCCGCGCTCCCCAGGCACATATCGAAGGCCATGTCGCCGATTTTTTTCAGCAGCGCGTCCATGCGCTTCAGATCCGCTGGATAGCGGTACGGCTTTTCCAGGATCCAGCCGCTGGGGGTGTAGCGCGCGTCCAGGACGACGTCCCCTTGGACGCGGATCCGGTCCAGCAGCGAGGGGTCCAGCCGGGGCTGATCGAAGGCCCGGAAGTAATCCCGTTCCCGGAAGAAGGGCTCGCATTCCGCCTCCAGCACGGTGTACACCGTTTGTTCCCCCTCCGCCATGGCGTAGCGCTGGGGCGTTTCCTCGGGGCTCAGATCCCCGAACAGCACGGTTTTTTCTTCCCCGTCCGCATACCGGACGGTCAGGCGCAGCGCCGGGTCCGCAAGGCCGAAATCCGCAAGCGCCGCGCCGTCCTCCCCGTCCCGCACGGTCTGCGCCGCCGTCACCTCCGCGGCCATCACTCCGATCTCCTGGATCAGCCCTTCCTCCAGCGCTACGTTTTCCATGCCCTCCGGGATCAGGCTTTCTCCCTTTCGGATCAGGCGGAAGCCCGCGCCCTCCCGGGGCCGGCACTCGATTTCCCGGATCTCCGCGGCGGGCCGGTTCAGCAGATACGCCTGAGCGGGCTGCTCCGGCGGAGGCGGCAGATGGGTTTCCGGGCGCAGCAAAACCGCCGCGAGCCCCGCGGCGAGGGCCGCCGTCAGGAGCAGCAGCAGCGCCGTCCGTTTCTTCATCGGGCGCTTTTCTTTTTTCCGGGGCGCTTTTTCCATATCACAGGTTCCTTCTGGGCCACAGCACCAGCGCCGCCGCAAGGATCACCAGCAGCGGCAGCAGCGCGATCACGATCACGGGCGCCGTGAGGCTCTTCAACGTCAGGCCCTCCCGCAGGGCGTTTTTGGGCAGGATATTCAAATTCAGCGCCTCCCCGCCCTGCAGCGTGCGCACCGCCTGCAGCAGGAAGGCCGAAGCGTCGGTGTTGTTTTTCACCCATTCGTCGGTGAACACCGTCAGGTTCCCGATGATGAACAGGTGGCTCACCTTGCCACTGTCCTCGATCCGGTCGGCCCACAGGGCCAGGGGGAACACGCCTTCCTCGTCCCCGGGCTGCTGCTCGGACAGGCTGGCGCCGTCCTGGTAATTGCGGATAAAAGCGTCGCCGGTGAGCAGCACGGGAAACAGGCTCACGTTCCCGGGCGAGGGAGATTCCGGGCGGAAGGCCCTCGCGCCGCCCAGCAGCAGGATATCCTTCCCCGCCTCCAGCAAAGGCCGGGTCATCTGGGTATCCTGCATGTACGGCAGCAGATACACGGGCAGCCCGTTGTAATAGCTGTCCCTGGCGCTCTCCTTGGCGATCACCAGACCCGGGCGGCAGGAAATGCCCCAGGACCGCAGCAGCGCGTTATAGTTTTCCATGTTCAGGGGATCGGAATACTGGCTCACGATGAACAGATCCCCGCCCTGTGCGGTGAACGCCCCGATCTTCTCCAGGTCCTCCCCGGTGAGATCGAACACGGGCGAAAGGATCATGAGCACCCCCTCTGGGTCCAGTTCGTCCCCGGCGTTCAGATTCACCGTGCGGCTGTCAAAGCCGCCGGCGGCCAGGGTTTCCCGGAGCGGCGCCGCATCCTCCTCCGTCACCTCGCCGTGGCCGAAGAGGATCTGCACGCAGGGCAGCTCGTCCCGGGACACGTAAAGCACCGCTTCCGTCAGGCTTTTTTCATAGGTATAGCCCGCCGCGCTGAAAACCCCCGCCTCCACATCGTAGGAATACACGTAATAATCGTCCTCGTTGAGGATCCGGGTGCGGCCCGTCTCATCGCAGTGGACGATCACGCATTCCTCCGTCACCTGCCTTTCCCCCGCGGAATCCCGGTAGGCCGTGGCGAAGGCCGGGGAGCGCACCAGGCTTTCCTCCGTCCAGACGACGCGGGGCGTGGCGGCGGCGTAGCGATCCAGCAGGGAAAGCAGGGTCTTGTCGCCCCCCGCCGCGGGGGTCAGGGCATAAATGCGCACGTCCTTGTCCAGTTGGGA
This sequence comes from Clostridia bacterium, assembly GCA_017620455.1. The sequence continues at coordinate 11,574 of JAFZQK010000039.1, read as the reverse complement.
AAGCACCGCGTCCGTCACTTCCCCCTGGGTGGTGGCGGCGTTGAAGGACAGATCCGCCTGGAGCGCATAACGTTTTTCCAGCACGTCCGCCAGCGCGGCGACCCCGAGCACCAGGATCACCGCCGCGGCCGTCAGCAGCACGGAGAAGCCGCCGCAGCGCAGTTTTCTGTTGTTTTTCAGGCGTTCCGCCCATTTCTTTCCGCTCATGACTGCGCCTCGCTCCACCGCCGGGCGTCCAGCGCCCGGACGCTCAGAAACAGCATAATGAAAATGAACAGCACATAATACAGCAGGCTGGACAGGCTCAGCTGCCCCCGCACAAAAGGCGCGAAGCGCCGGTACAGGCTCAGAAAATTCAGCGCGGAACGGACGATCCCCGCCGACGCGTCGGCCACCACGTCCGCCAGCCACATCACCAGGTTCACCCCCACCCCCACCAGCGCCGCGGTCATCTGGCTGCGGGCGAAGCAGGAGAGGAACAGGTCCATGGCCGCGAAGGCGCAGCCCTGCAGCAGCAGCCCCAGGTACGCCGCCGCTGTTTCCCCGAAGTACAGTTTTCCGTATGCCGCCACCAGCAGCGGGTATACCCCCGTCAGCGCCACCGTCAGCAGGATCACCGTACAGGCCGCCAGGTATTTCCCCGCCACCATTCCCGTCAGGGTGCAGGGCGAAGCGAAGAGCATCCGGTCCGTGCCGCTGCGCCTTTCACCGGCGATGAGCCGCATGGTGAGCACCGGGGTCAGCAGCACCCACAGGTAGCTCAGCTGTGCCAGCAGCATCAGCAGGTTCCCGCTGCGGGCGGCCAGATTGCCCACGCCGAAAAAGATCCCGCCCAGCGTCAGGAACACGCCCAGGAACACGTAAGCGGCGGGGGTAAAAAAATAGCTCTGCATTTCCCGCCGGTACACGGCGCCCATATCCGCGCCCCCTTTCCGTCAGTCTTCTTCCGTTTCCGTGGCCCGGAGGAAGATCTCCTCCAGGCTGTCCTCCACGGGAGTCAGCCGCAGCAGCGGCCAGCCGTTCCGGGAAAGCAGCGCGAACAGCTCCCTTTCCGTTTCGCCCTCCGCCGCGGGCGTCAGGACCACCCGGGTCAGCCCCGGCTCGCTCCCCCGCTCCGTTTCGATCCGCTTCACGCTTTTCAGGCTCCGCAGCGCCGGCAGCAGCGCCTGTTCCCCGCAGGCGATCAGCGCCCGCAGGGGCTTTTTCTCCCCGGTGGTTTCCCTCAGATCCCGATCGCAGACCACCCGGCCCTTGTGCAGGATGATCACCCGGTCGCAGATCTGCTGCACTTCGCTGAGGATATGGGAGGAAAACAGGATCGTGTGCTCCCCGGCCAGGGCGCGGATCAGCGCCCGCATCTCGCTGCTCTGTTTGGGGTCCAGCCCGGAGGTGGGCTCGTCCAGGATCAGGGCGTCCGGCGTGCCGCACAGGGCCTGGGCCACGCCCACCCGCTGCCGGAAGCCCTTGGACAGATTGCCGATCTTCCGGCCGGCCGCGTCCGCAAGCCCCGTTTTTTCCATGACCTCTTTCAAATGCGCTTCCATGCCGCGCTTTTCCACCTGCCTGAGCCGGCAGGCGAATTTCAGGTATTCCCGCACCGTCATTTCGTCGTACATGGGCGCCTGCTCCGGCAGATACCCGATAAGCCGCTTGGCCTGACGGGGCGCCATCGTCACGTCGTATCCCCCCACGGTCACGCTGCCGCAGGAGGGCGCCAGACATCCGCACAGGATGTTCATGGCGGTGGATTTTCCCGCCCCATTCTGGCCCAGCAGCCCCACCGCCTGCCCCCGGGGCACCGAAAAAGAGACCTCCCGCAGGGCCCGGTGCGCTCCGTAGCGCTTGGATACCTCCTGAAACGCAATCATGGCAAACCTCCCGATTTCCTCGCCCCATGCCGTGATCCTATTATAACACACCTTGGCCCGTTTTGCGTAAACAATTTGTAAAGACGGATCCGGTGAAACGGATTTTGCTTTACGAACGGGCCGATCTGTGGTATAATATGTTTTACTCACCCACCGGAAAAAGAAAACGCGGGTGATTTCAGCGCTATTTCCCCACTTTTCTGGCGAAAGAAGGCGAAGAAACCATGATGTACGGGAAAACCAGGCCCCGGGTGTCCATGCAGCGGGGCGATCTGAAACTGCAGCGCAACGTATTGATCCTCGTTTGCATCGTCCTGGTGATCGCGGTGGCCGCGCTGACGTACGTCGTCGTCCGGAATTCCGTTTACCGCAGGAACGCCCAGCTGCAGTTCCATCAGCGCATGATCAGCTCCGCCGCCACCGCGGTGGACGAGGTGAACCGCCTGAACGGCTCCACCACGTCCTCCACCGCGGCGCAGCTTGCCCGGGTGCGCCAGCAGGTGTATTACATGGAGCAGCTCAATCAAATCAGCATCGCCCTGTCCGGGGAGGGCAGCCGCCTCGTGCCCGCGGAGCAGTTCGAGGCGCTGGATAAGGATCTGGACGAATTTGAGGCCCTGGCCCAGCGATCCACCATTTCCACCCTGGATACCCGCGCCAGTCTGCTGGAGCATCTGGCCGCAGTGCAATCCGTGCTGGAGCGGCGCTGAAAAAAACAAACCGACACGCAGAAAGCGGAGAGGATCTCTCGGATCCCCTCCGCCTTTTTTATAATCTGGATACAACCGGTCTTTCCCATCCGCTGCGGTCCACCCGGTAAAAACCGATCAGGTTCCCGGGGCGGCTGCGCTGATACGCGTCCAAAACCGCCTGGGCGTCCCGCAGGTCGAACCGCACCGAAAGCCCGCAGCCGACGCTTACATCCCGGGGGGTGGAAACCACCTGGCTGGCGATGCCCGCCCGGCGCAGCGCCGCGTCGAAGCGCATCACCTGCTGGCGGCTGCGGAAGGCGGCGATGCCGAATGTTTCATGGCTGGTCATGCTTTTCCCCTCCTCCTCATACAGTGTATGAGCGGGAACGGCCGCGGGTGCCTTTCCGCGCCGACGAAGGAGGAGCAGCCCATGATCTATCTGGACAACGCGGCTACCACCTGGCCCAAGCCCCCGGAGGTGATCCGGGCGGTCAGCGGCGTGATGGAAAAAATCGGCGGCAACCCGGGCCGGGCGGGCCACCGCTTCGCCCTTTCCGGCGGGCGCATCCTGGAAAATTGCCGGGAACAGGCGGCGCAGCTGGCCGGCGTTTCCGCCCCGGAGCAGGTGATTTTCTGCCTCAACTGTACCGACGCCCTGAACGCCGCCATCCGGGGCACCCTGCACGAGGGGGACGAGGTGCTGGTTTCCCACGCGGAGCACAACGCGGTGATGCGTCCCCTGATGGGCTATCACGACGCCGGGAAGATCACGGTGCGCATCCTGCCCCCAGAGCAGGACGGGCTGCTGTCCCCCGATACGGTGCTCTCCGCCATCGGGCCGAAAACGGCCCTGATGGTCCTCAGCCACGCCAGCAACGTCACCGGCATCCTCCAGCCGGCCCGGGCCATCGCCGACGCCTGCCGCAGCCGGGGCATCCCGCTGCTGCTGGACGCCGCCCAGACCGCCGGCACCGAGGACCTTGCCGCCGTCGGGGCGGACATGATCGCCATGCCGGGGCACAAGGGATTGCTGGGGCCTATGGGCACGGGGCTGCTGTGCCTGGGAAGGGGCATGCTGCCCCGTCCCTTCCGGGAAGGCGGCACGGGATCGGCCTCCGAAAGCATGCGCCAGCCCGATATGCTCCCCGACCGGCTGGAAAGCGGCACCGCGAACCTGCCGGGCATCGCGGGGCTGTGCCAGGGGATCAAATTTGTGCTGCGCCACCGCACCGCCATGGCGGATTACGAACGGGCGCTGCGCCGGCGGCTGTGGGAGGGGCTTCAAAGCATCCCCGGCGTCACGGTGCTGGGCGGGGACGAAAGCGTGCCCCACGCCGGGGTGCTCAGCTTCAACATCCGGGATCTGGACAGCGGCCGCGTGGCGGACGAATTGGACAGAAGCGGCATCGCCGTCCGGGGCGGGCTGCACTGCGCTCCCTCCGTCCACGCTTGGCTGGGCACCACCCAGACCGGCGCGGTCCGGGCCAGCCTGGGGCCCTACAATACGGAAGCCGACGTGGACGCCCTGCTGTCCGCCGCGGAAAAAATCGCGCGGGGCTGACCGCATAAGCGCCCTCCCCGCCGGGCATACTGATGCCATCAGCCAGGAGGGAGGCCACGCCTATGCCAGCAGCGGAAAACCGGCTCTGGGACGCCTTCGCGGCGGAGTGCGCCGCGTACATGAAATATACCTTTTACGCCCAGGCGGCGCGGAAGGAAGGCTTTCAGCAGATCGCGGACATCTTTGAGGAAACCGCCAAGAACGAACAGGCCCACGCCCGGCTGTGGCTCACCGCCCTGGGCCAGCTTCCCGACGGCACCCAGCCGGGCGATACCGAAAAATGCCTCCGCGCCGCCATCCAGGGAGAGCGCGCCGAATGGACGGAGCAGTATCCCGAATGCGCCCGGGAGGCAAGCGAAGCCGGCGACGCCGCGCTGCAGCGTCAGTTCGAGGGCGTGGGGGCCGTGGAAGCCTCCCACGAGCAGCGGTTTCAGACCCTGCTGGACCGGCTGCTCACCGGCACCGTGTTCGCCCGGCGGGAAGGGGACGTGCCCGTGTGGCGCTGCCGGTTCTGCGGCCATCTGCACACCGGCATGGAGGCTCCTTCCCCCTGCCCCGTGTGCCGGTATCCCCAGACTTATTTTGAAATCAACGCCGTCAATTACTGACGCCGGGTCCGGAAAGTATTTCAAAACTTTTACGTTTCTGTGTCGGTTTTTATTGCATTCCGACACAGATTTTGTTATACTGTTCTGTGGCCGGGACAAGCCTTCCGGCCCGACAAAAGATTTTTCTGTTCCATGAAAGGAGCGTACGCCTTATGCAGTCCACCCCCGCCCAGCCCAGGCCGCTGGTTTATTCCCTGCAGCAGAACATCCGGCAAGTGATCGTCGGCAAGGACGAGGCCATCGAGCTCATGCTCATCGCCCTGATCTGCCGGGGCCACGTGCTGATCGAGGACGTGCCGGGAGTGGGCAAGACCACCATGGCCGCCGCCCTGGCCAAATCCCTGCAGTGCTCCTTCAAGCGCATCCAGTTCACCCCGGACGTGACGCCCTCGGACGTGACGGGCTTCACCATGGTGAACATCCAGACCGGAGAAATGGAATTCAAGCCCGGCGCGGTGATGAGCCAGATCGTGCTGGCGGACGAGATCAACCGTACCTCCCCCAAGACCCAGTCCTCCCTTCTGGAAGTGATGGAGGAAGGGCAGGTGACCGTGGACGGCGTCACCCATACGCTGCCCCGGCCCTTCATGGTGCTGGCCACCCAGAACCCGGTGGATTTCGTGGGCACCTATCCCCTGCCCGAAGCGCAGATGGACCGGTTCTTCCTGCGCATTTCCGTGGGATATCCCACGGTGGAAGAAGAAATCGACGTGCTGGAGCGCTATTCCGGCCAGACCACCCCCATCCAGGCCCTCCAGCCCGTGTGCGGCGCCCAGGAGATCATCGCCATGCAGGAGCAGCTGGGCACAGTGTACGCCAGCCGGGAGGCCCGCAGCTACGTGGCCACCATCGCGGCCCAGACCCGGGATCATGCCGCGCTGCAGCTGGGCGCGTCCCCCCGGGGCTCCATCGCCCTGCTGCGGGCGGCCCAGGCCTGCGCCCTGCTGTCCGGGCGGGATTACGTGCTGCCCGACGACATCCGCCGCATGGCCCTGCCGGTACTGTCCCACCGGCTGATCCTCACCCCGGAAGCCCGCATGAAGGGCGTATCGGCCCAGCAGGTTTTGTCCCAGCTGATCGAAACCGTGCCGGTGCCCGCCGGCCGGGCATGACGGCCCGGGGCGCGGCGGTGCTCGCCGCCCTGGCGACCAGCGCGGTGTGCGCGCTGTCGCTGGGCAATCTGTTGTATCTGTATATCGCGCTGCTGCTGGGGCTGATGCTGCTTTACGGCCTGATCAGCTGCCTGTGGGCCCGGCGCACCGCCGAATGCCGCCAGTTTTTGAGCGCGTCCTCCGTCCCCCGGGGCGGCAGCGCCATGCTGACCGCCCAGGTCTATCACGCCTGCCCGCTGCCGGTGGCGGCCCTGCGGGGGGAATACCTGTGGGGAGACCAGGCGGAGGAATGCGAATTTTCCGCCGCGCCCTTCAAGCCGGTCAGCCGCCGGGTGAACCTGAGCGCCCGGCACGTGGGCTGCTTCGACGCAGGGATGCGCGTCCTGTGGGTGCGGGATCTGTTCGGCCTGTTCCGCATGAAAAAAACGCCGGCCCCCGGGGAGGCGGTGCTCACCGTGCTGCCCCGGCCTTTTGATATCGAAAAACCGCGCTTCACCCTGGGCGACGACGGCAGCGCCGCCCTGGGCCGCACCCAGGAGGATTACAACGCGCCGGAGGACGTGCGTGCCTACCGCCCCGGGGACGCCATGAAGCGCATCCACTGGAAGCTGAGCTCCCGGAAACGGGAGCTGCTGGTGCGCCGGTTCGAGACCCCCGCCCCGCCGGATACTCTGATCCTCCTGGACTGCGATACGCCCCGGGGCGGCGAAGGGGTGCCCGAGGGCAAGGAAAGCCTAAGGGACGCCCTGTGCGAAACCGCGGTGGCCGTGGCCCGGATGCAGATGGCGGACGGCAGTCCCGTCCGGCTGCCTATTTACGGCGCCCGGGCCAACGAATTCGCCTCCGATCAGGCCGAAGGCCTGACGCTGCTGCAGGAAATGCTGGCCGCCCAACCCTTCGGGGGCGGGGAGGATTTCGCCCGGGTACTGAACCTGGAACTGCGCCGGATGCGGCGCACCGGTGCCGCCGTGATCATCACCACCCGCCTGGATGCCCAGATCGTGGAGGGAGTCAGCCACATCCGCCGCATGGGCCCCAGCGCCCGGCTGTATCTGGTCACCTATACCCCGGACGATCCCGCCTGCCAGCCCTACGTATCCCGGCTGCAGCATCATCTGGTGGAGGTTTGCTATGTCACGCCCGCGTGAATGGGATTGGAAAGAATCCGTCACGGTTTATCTGACGGCCCTGCTGCTGGCCGTGGGGATGAGCCTGCCTTTTTACAAGGCCCTCCTCCCCCAGCAGGCCGCCTGGCCGTCCCTGGCCTGGTGCGCCCTTTTTTGCCTGATCTTCCATATTTTTTTCTCGCTGCGCTTCCGTTTCAAATGGCTCCTCGGCGTATCGGCGCTCGCCGTGCCCCTGGTCTGGCTGGCGGTGGACGGCGGCCCGCTGTATCCCGTGATCCAGGGGGTCAAGGCGGCGTCCCTGTCCTTTTCCACGGTGCCGGAGGCCGCCGCGCCCTATGCGTCCCAGCTGCGCTGGGCGCTGTGCCTGCTGTTCTCCCTGCTGGCCGCCGCCCTGGCCTGGGATAGGACGCTGCCCCTGGCCCTGTTCTCCGTCATCGCGGTGATCGTGCTCTCCTTCGTGCTGGGCGCCCGGGCGCAGCTGCTGCTTTATATCCTGCCCGCCGCCGCGGGGCTGCTACTGCTCCTGGCGGGAAATGAAGGCAAGCGTCCCGTGGCGGTGATCGCGGCCTGCGCCCTGGCGGGCGGCGCGTTTCTGCTGCTGCCTCCCGCGCCCCGGACCGTGCAGCCCCTGGAAAAGGCCGCCACGGACCTTAGGCAGTTCGTGGAGGATTATTTGCTGTTCAACGAGTTCCGCAGCACCTTTTCCCTGACCACCGAGGGCTACCAGCCCCTGGAAAACCGCCTGGGCGGCAAGGCCCAGCCCTCCCACCGGGAGGTGATGGAGGTGACGGGGGACCGCGCCGTGCTGCTGCGGGGCCGGGCGTATGACGATTACTCCGGCCTCAACTGGTACGATACCCTGGCGTCCCGGCGCTTCCTGTACGTCTCCCCCCGGTTCACCTCCCAACGGGACGAGCTGTTTGATCTGGTCCGGCCCCTGGCCGGCGATCTGCCCCAGGCGGCGTCCCTGTCCATCCGGATGCTGGGGGACGGCACCACCACCCTGTTCACCCCCTGCCGCACCCTGAGCATGCAGATGGGGAGCGACCGGATGGTGCTGTATTACAACCTGGCCTCCGAGCGCTTCATCACCCGCAATCTGACCCTGGAGGACCGCTATTCCCTCACTTACCTGCCCTTTGCCCCGGGCCTGCCCGAAACCGGCGCCGCGGTAGAGGCCTGCGCGGACAGGAACGACCCCCATTACGACCAGATCGCCGGGCAGTACCTGGAGATCCCCCGCCATATCCAGCAGGAGATCTACGATATCGCCGCCAAGGCCACCGAAAACGCCCGGACACCCTATGAAAAAGCCCTGGCCATCCAGCGCTATCTGCAGACGAATTACCGCTATAATCTGAACGTGGCCTCGCCCCCGGAGGGGGTGGATTTCGCCGCGTGGTTCCTCATCGGGGAAAAGGAAGGCTATTGCACCTATTTCGCCACCGCCATGACGCTGCTGTGCCGCATTTCCGGCATCCCCGCCCGGTACGTGACGGGCTATCTGGCCGTGCCGGACGAAAGCGGGAAAGCGGTGGTCACGGGAGAAAACGCCCACGCCTGGACGGAAATCTACCTGAACGGCTTCGGCTGGCTGGATTTCGACGCCACCCCCCGGGGCGACAACCGCCCGGGCAGCGACAGCGGCGAGGACGCGCCGGACCGGCAGCCCTCTCCGCCGCCGTCCCCGACGGCCACCCCCACGCCGCCGCCCTCCGCGCCCCAGGAGACTCCCACCCCGGAACCGCCGCCCTCCGCCCCGCCGGACAGCGACGGCCCGGACGCGCCCACGCCCACGCCGGAGCCCCCCGCGCCTCAGGATACCCCCGCGCCGGAGCCGGATCAGCAGGATCCGGAGCCGCCCGAAATGCAGCCGCCCTTCCCCTGGTGGATCCTTTTGATCCTGCTTTTCGCCGCGCTGCTGGCGCTCCGCCTGTATTTCACCGAGCCCCTCCGCCGCGCCGGGAAGCACCCGGAAAAGGCGGCGGCGATCCTCTTCGGGGCCATCGGCGCCCTGCTGGCCGCCCGTCGGCTGCGCCGCGGGCCCGCCGAAACGCTGCACGGCTTCGCCGCCCGGGCGGATATCCCCCTCCGGGCAAAGGGCCTGCCTGAAATCACGCCCCTGGCGGACAGCTACGCCGCTCAGCTTTACGGCCGCCATCCCGCCGATCCCGCGCCCTTCGCAGATGCGTACCGCACGCTGCGGGACCGGGCTTCCCGCTGGACGCGGATTCGTCTTGCGGTCAAGCGGGTCTTTGGCAGATAACCCCGATCGCCGCGGATGCGGAAAACCTGAAACAGCTTCCATACAGCAATCGCTCCCGGGCGGCGATCCGCCCGGGAGCTCCTTTCTGTTTTGGGCTCAGGGCCGCAGAAAGGCTCTGACGCGCATTTTATCCGTTTCCGTCCAGCGTGGTATCGTAATCCAAATATTCCACCGTGCCGTCCAGCACGTTGACCATGACGGTATAAATCCCGTCCCCTTCCTGCCATCCGTCCCCGCCGCCGGACTGGAAGGTCATGTTGAAGGTGGGGCGGTTTTCCAGGCCGATGGAGGAATAATACGAGATAAAAAACAGCGTGTTCACGTACTGCAATCGTTCTTGCTGTTCTGCGTTCAGATCGTAGGCCTGGATGATCCCCCGACGGCCCAGGTCGATCAGTTCCTCCTTCGTAAATCTGGATTGGGCTTCGTAAGGCTTTCCGGCCTCCTCCACCTCCCGGCGGAAGGCCTCCGCCTCGGCCTGAATGTCCTCGTCCACCTCCGGCCAGCCTTCCTCCGGCATGGCGTCCGCTTTCTTTTCGTCCATACCCGCATACAGATCCACGTTTTTTCCGTTCAGATAATTATAAAAACGACTCATATCATGGGTCTTGCCGGTGATCTTCACCATTTCCTTAAGCTGCTCCGCGCCCCAGGCCTCCGCGTCGAAGCCGCCGGCTGTATTCTTTCCGTCCAGCGTCCACGAAACGCTTTCCACCTGCCCGTCCGTCACCTGGACCCGGTAAGACCCCATGCGGGTCCCCAGCGCGTCGTCCCTTGTGTAGGTGACGCGCCAGTGCCGGCCGTCGGTCCCCTGGGCATCCTGGCCGAAAAAGCCCAGCATGGCGGAGGTCAGGCCGTATTTTTCCTCCAGCGCCTGATTCGCCAGCTTTTTCGCGTCCACCCGGGGAGACAGCACGGCCCGGCTGACGGCGTAAGCCGTGACTGCGGTCAGCAGTAGCGCCAGCGCCGCGATCAGCACGGCGGACAGACGCTTTTTCCTGCGGGCAGGGGCGGCTTTCTCCGCTTCGGCCAGCACCCGCCGGGCAAGAAACGGATCTCCCTTCAGGCCGGACAGGCCCCCGTCGAACGCCCGGCGCACCAGGGCGCGTTCCCGCTGTTCCGTCATTCGTCTTCCCTCCCCTCCAGCACATGGCGCAGCCTTTCCCGGGCCTGCCGCAGCCGCACGGACACCGTGGACTGGGCCACGCCCAGCACCCCGGCGATCTCCTGCACCGTCATATCCTGCCAGTAATACAGCGTCACCGCCTCCCGGTACCGCCGGGGAAGCGAGAGCACCGCGGCCATCACATCCGCGGCCGCTTCATCCCGGGCGTCGGCGGCAACGGGCAATTCCTCCGGCGTCACCCGCCTGTCCACCCGGCGGTGCCAGGCGCTGCGCCGCATGCTGCGGCACTCGTTCACGGCAATGCGGATCAGCCAGGTCTTTTCGCTGCACGCGCCCCGGAAGCCGTGCATGGCGCGGTACGCCTTCAGGAACGTTTCCTGCACCGCGTCCCGGGCCGCCTCCCGGTCCCGGAGGTACACGTAGCATATTTTCAGCAGCGTTTCCTGGTGCGCTTCCACCAGCGCGGTGAGGCGCTCTTCCGCGCTTTCCTCTTCCACAGGGGCTCTCTGCATCCGTACACCGCCTCCCTTCACCTGTACAGACGCATCAGGACAGCGAAAATATCGGCGTCACGAAAAAATACGCCGGAGCGAATCGCTCCGGCGGGATGAAAATGAGCCTTACCGGGACAGGATGGTTTCTTCGGTGTCCTTGTCGAAGAAGTGCAGCCGGGTGGTGTCCATGGCCACCAGCACGTCGTCGTCCGCGCGGGTCTTGGTGCGGGGATCGACGCGGGCGATGATATTGTCGTCCTTGCCGTCGGTGTTGAAGTACAAATAGGTTTCGGAGCCCATCAGCTCGGTCACTTCCACGTGCACCTTCATGGTGGCGTTGGGATGGGCGGCCACGAATTCGGGATCGTCGTCGATGTCTTCGGGACGGATGCCCATGGTGACTTCCTTGCCGATGTAGCTTTCGTCCTTCAGCTTGTCGACCTTTTCCTTGGGCACTTCGATGGTATTGTTGCCGAACACGGCCACGATCCTGCCGCCTTCGTTCTTCAGCGTCACGTCGAAGAAGTTCATCTGGGGAGAGCCGATGAAGCCGGCCACGAACTTATTGTTGGGATAGTCGTAGTTGTTCTGGGGGGTATCCACCTGCTGGATGAAGCCGTCCTTCATGATCACGATGCGGGAGCCCATGGTCATGGCCTCGGTCTGGTCGTGGGTAACGTAGATGAAGGTGGTCTGCAGGCGCTGATGCAGCTTGGTGAT
>JAFZQK010000038.1 GCA_017620455.1 Clostridia bacterium | reverse complement strand
GGTCCATGTCGTACACGAACAGCGCCGCCTCGCACATCCACTGGCCGAAGATCTTGCCCCAGCAGGCTTGGGCCCAGCCGGTGTCGGAAATGGTCAGGTGCAGTTTGCCAGGGATCACGTTGTGCCAGAATTTGGCGGTCATGTAGTGGCCCAGGGGATACTTGTGGCTGTGGCACACCAGCTTGGGATAGCCGGTGGTGCCGGAGGTGAAGAACATCACCATGGGCTGGCTGCCGCAGGCGGTGTCCTCCGCCCGGGGGAAGGAGGAGGAAAATACGGTGTATTCGCTGTCGAAATCGTGCCAGCCCTCCCGGCTGCCGCCGCAGAGGATCAGGGTTTTCACCGAGGGGCTGACGGGCAGGGCCTCCTCCACGTGCTCGGCGGCCTTGCCGTGGGCGGTGCACAGCACGGCGCTGACCTCCGCCTTGTTGAAGCGGTATTCGTAATCGTGGGCCAGCAGCTGATCCGTGGCCGGGATGGCGATGGCGCCGATCTTGCACAGGGCCAGCATGCTGATCCAGAAATGATACTGCCGGCGGAGCACCACCAGCACCTTATCGCCCTTGCGGATGCCCAGGGAGCGGAAGTAATTGGCCGCCCGGGCGGAGAGCTTTTTCATGTCCAGGAAGGTAAAGCGCCGCTCCTGCTTGTTTTCGTCCAGGTGCAGCATGGCCAGGGCGTCGGGCTTCTGCCGGGCCAGCGCGTCCACGATGTCGAAGGCGAAATTGAACGTATCCAGCCCGGTAAAGGAAATGCTTTTCAGCGCTCCGGTCTCATCCTCCACGGGATGGCAGAAGGCGTCGCTCACCAGGCGCTCCGCGGTGCGGGCGGCCCGGATGGTCTCCATCACCTGGTTTTCTTCCACTTCCTCGCCGGGCAGCACCACCGCCAGGAACACGCAGTCCTGCCCTTCCGCGGCGATCATGCCGTGGGGCGTGCCGGAATCGTAGTAAATGGAATCGCCCTCGCGGAGCAGCTCGATGTTCTGGCCCACCCGCACTTTCAGCGTGCCGGAGAGCACGTAATCGAATTCCTGGCCGGAATGGGTGGTGGTGTGGATGGGCTTGTTCTGAAGCGCCGGATCGTAGGAATAACGCACGAAATAGGGCTCCGAGATCTTGCGGCGGAACATGGGGGCCAGGTTGCGGATGTCGATGCCCTGCTCCTGGGCGGTGACCTCGCCGGCGCCCTTGCGGGTGACGGTGTAGGAGGACAGAAGCGCGCTGCGGCCTTCCATCAGGTCGATCATTTCCACCTTGAAGGTCAGGGCGCACTTGTGCAGGAAGGTGAAGGGTAGGTCCAGCCGGGCGTTTTCGTAATCGAGGTAGGTCTGCTCGCTGACGTCGGTCATCCGGGCCATTTCGGCGGGGGTGTAGCCGCTGATTTCCCTCAGCTCGCGGATACGGGCCGCCACGTCGCGGACCTGGGGGGATACCTGGGGATGCACGTCCATGGTTGTTTTCCTCCGTTTCGGGGCGGCGCATGCACAAAGCCCGCCCCAAAGTCTTGCTTTGAGACGGGCTGGATTTCAGCTCGCGGTACCACTCAAATTGCGTTTGAAACGCCGCTCTGCGGGCTCGTGCTCAAGCCCTCTGCTCTGACGCGGCATCACGGGAGACGATTACCGCCGGGGCCCGCTTTTCCTGGCAGGAAAGCGCGGCACGCGCCCGGGTTCACCGCTCCGGCTCGGAAGGGATGGGCGATACGAAGGGTGTCCGCCGCCGGTTTTCAGCTGCCCCGGCTCTCTTTCGGCGTTTCTCCTTCCGCCGTCTTCGTCATTGCCTTTGCTATGGAATTATGTGTAGTGTATCATCGGTTGTTTTTTCTGTCAAGCGCCAATTTTACCTGTACAGCGGAAATACAGACGGGCGCCGTCGGGGAATGAAGAAACGCGCAAATGGGAAAACTGGGGCGGGAGGAAGCAGAATGGCGCTGGTTTTGATCGTGCTGTATGTGATCGGCATTACGCCGCTTCGGCTGTCGGCCCGCGTTCAGTATCCCGGGGCGGGTCCGCCGCGCGTCTGCCTGCGGGTTTGGGGGGTGCGCCTGCCGCCGGGGAAAAAGCCCCTCGCCGGCGGGATCGGCGGCCTGCGGGGCGGGCTGCCGGCGCTGCGGGCGATTCTTAAGCACGTCACCGTCCGTCGCCTGGAGATCCGCGTCCGGGTGGGGGGCGACGCGGCCCGGGCGGCGCTGATCACGGGCTTTGTGCGGGGGGTGGCGGGCCTGGTTCCCCGGGCGGGCATCCGGTGCGATCCCGGGTTCGGGGAAACGGGGGCCCTGCGGGCCGAGTGCATACTGGACGCCCGGCTGGGCATCCTACTGGCGGCGGCGCTGGCGGGGCGGTTTGCCCGGAAGGCGCGGCGGAAAAAGGAGGCGACGGCATGAACCATCCCATCGGCGAACTGATGCAGTCCACATTGGAGAACATCCGCGGCATGGTGGACGTAAACACCGTGGTGGGCGATCCCATCGACGCCCGGGACGGGTCCACCGTCATTCCCCTGTCCCGGGTCAGCTTCGGGTTCGTTTCCGGCGGCGGGGAGTACGCCGATGCGCCCGCCGGGGCGGAAAAGCCCTTTGCCGGGGGGAGCGGGGCGGGGGTGTCGGTGCAGCCGGTGGGGTTCCTGGTGGTGGGCCGGGAGGGGGTGCGCGTTCTCCCCGCCCAGGATCTGACCGCCTGGGAACGGGCGCTGAACTGCGCGCCCCAGCTGCTGGAGGATCTCAGTTCGCTGCTGCAGAACCGGAAAAAACGCGGGGCGGAGGACGGGGAATGAAAAGAATCCTGGCGGGGCTTTTTTTCTGCGCGCTTCTCCTGTATAATGGATGTGCCCGGGGGGAGAGCGCCCGGAGCGCAGTCCTGATCGAAGCGGACACCGGGCGGGTGCTGTACGAGCACAACGCCCACGAGGCGCTGCCCATGGCGTCCACCACGAAAATCATGACGGCGCTGCTGGCCCTGGAAAACGGGGACTTGCAGGACGCCGTCACCGCCGGGCCCGACGCCTTCGGGGTGCCGGGCACCAGCATTTATCTTGCCCAGGGCGAAACGCTGTCCCTGGGAGACATGCTCCTGGGGCTGATGCTGGCCAGCGGCAACGACGCGGCGGCCGCCATCGCCGGGCATATCGGCGGCACCCAGGAGGAATTCTGCCGGATGATGACCGCCCGGGCGGCGGAGATCGGCTGCGAAAACACCGTGTTTCTCACGCCCCACGGCCTGCCCGCGGAGGGCCACCACACCACCGCCTGGGACCTGGCCCTGATCGCCCGGGAGGCCATGCGCCTCCCCGCGTTCCGGGAAATCGTATCCACCCGGCGGGCCGAGATCCCCTGGGCGGGCCACGATTATCCCCGAGTGCTGACCAACAAAAACCGGCTGCTTTCCTCTTATCCCGGCGCGGTGGGCGTGAAAACGGGCTACACGAAAGCGGCGGGGCGGTGCCTGGTGTTCGCCGCGGAAAGGGACGGGCTGCGCCTGATCGGCGCGGTGCTGAACTGCCCGGACTGGTTCGACGCGGCGGAGAGGATCCTGGACGAAGGGTTTCAGCATTGGCAGATGGTGACGCTGTACAGCGCCGGGGAAACGGTGCGCCGGCTGCCCGTCCGGGGCGGCACGGCGCCGTACGTCCGGGCGGTGGCCGCGGGGGACGTGGCCGCGCCGGTGAGCGTGAACGCCTGGCCGGACCTGGAAATCGACCTGCCCGACGCATTGGACGCCGGCGTGCGCAAGGGAGACGTGATCGGCGCCGCGTCCCTTTGGGACGGCGGGGAAGCCGTCGTCACCGTGCCGCTGGTGGCCGGAGAAACGGTGGAGGAAAACACCTTTCGATCCCGGCTTCGGCGCATCCTCGCCCTCTGGAGCGCCGGCGTCTGATCCGGTTCTCCTGTGGCTGTGGGCCGGGGCGGGGCTGATGCTGTGGCTGTGGGAACTGAAGAAAACGTGACGCAAGGAGAATACGCATGCGATTGCAGAAATACATGGCCTCCTGCGGGGTCGCCAGCCGCCGGACGGCGGAAAAGATGATCGCGGAGGGCCGGGTCAGCGTGAACGGAAAGGTGATCACCGAAATGGGCGTCCAGGTGGAGGACGGGGATACCGTGCGCCTGGACGGGCAGGTGATCCGCCCGGAGGAAGAAAAAAGATACGTGATCTATCACAAGCCCGCCGGGGAAGTGACCACCGTCAGCGACCCGGAGGGCCGCGCCTGCGTGCTGGATCATTTCCGGGATTATCCCGTGCGGCTCTATCCCGTGGGGCGGCTGGATTACGACAGCGAGGGCCTGCTGCTGCTGACCAACGACGGCGCGCTCACCGAACGGCTGCTGCATCCCTCCCATCAGGTGGATAAGACCTATCTGGCCCGGGTGACGGGCGCGGTGACGCCGGAGGAAATGCAGGCCCTCCGCCGGGGCATGATGCTGGACGATCATAAGACCGCCCCGGCCAAGGCGCGGCTCATTCGGCAGGAAACTTTCGCTTCCCAGGTGCTGGTGACCATCCACGAGGGGCGGAACCGCCAGGTGCGCCGCATGTTCGAGGAAACGGGCCATCAGGTGCTGCAGCTGCGCCGGGTGCGCTTCGGCCCCCTGGAATTGGGGGATCTGCGCCGGGGCGAATGGCGGGAGCTGACGGAGGAGGAAAGGCGGAAGCTGGCGGCTTACCTGTAAAGGAAAAACCGGCGCGCAAAAGGAGAATGAAGCAGATGGAAAAGGGCCGCGTCATCTTTCTCAACGGCGTCACCAGCGCCGGAAAAACGTCCATCGTGGAGGCGCTGCAGGCCCGCAGGGACGTATTTTTCTACGTGGTGGCCAACGATCTGTTCGAGCAGATGATCGGGGAAGAATACCTGCGGGAGGATTACTGGAAATATCTGGGCGAAGCGATCCTGATGATGTACCATACCGCCAAGCTGTTTTCCGATCTGGGGAAGAACGTGCTCATCGACGGGATCCTGGTGGAGCGGGAAGGCGTTTCGCCCCATTACGCCCGACTGTGCGGCATCCTGCGCGATAATCCCCTGGACGTGGTGGAGGTATATTGCCCGCTGGAGATCTGCCGGCAGCGCAATCTTGCCCGGGGCGACCGGTATGAAAGCCAGTCGGAGGAGCAGGCCGCGCTGATGGCGAAGGATATCCGCTACAGCCTGCGGGTGGATACGGGGACGCATTCCCCGGAGGAATGCGCGGACGCCATCCTGAAGGCTCTGTTCTGAAATCCAAACGGGCGGGCGGGACGCCCCGCCGTTCCTCATCCAAGGGCATGAAAACCGAGGCGGTCCAAGGCCGCCTTTTTTGTTTTGCCCGCCCGGCGTCCGCGGCCCGGGCGGACGGGGCATACTTGCCGCCGGGCGGTCATACCATAGCCCGAGGACTTGGTGAAGGAGTGTGCGATATGAAAAAAGATATGAACGCTGAAAAACCGGCGGAAAGGACCAAACGGCGGGAAAAGGCGGCCGGCGGGCTGAAGAAGCTGCGCCTGAAGCGGCAGGACGTGGAAAAGCTGCTGGTGCTGTGCGCCTGCGCGCTGACGGTGGCCCTGGCGCTGGGGCAGAACCGGAGCGCCCCCGCCGGGGAAAACGTGAGCAGCATCCCGCCCGCGGCGGCTGCGGACGCCGTGCCCCTCACCGCGGCGGACACCCAGCCCACCGTGGTGTACTACCAGGACGGGGAGGGATATCTGGTGCCGGTGACCCGGCAGGTGGACAAGACGGACGGCATCGCCAAGGCCACGCTGAACCTGATGGTGGCGTCCTCCGCCAACGATTTGGCGGCGGCCCGGCTGGGGCTCAAAACCACCGTGCCCGAGGGCACGAAGATCGATCTGGATATCGCCGACGGGAAGGCGCGGGTGGATCTTTCCAAGGAAGCGCTGAACTGCCAGACCGCCGAGCAGGAGGGCATCATGGTGTCCTCCGTGGCCCAGACCCTGTGCGAATTTGATTCGGTCCGGGAGGTCAGCTTCCTGTTCGACGGCCAGAAGCGCAGCCGCCTCACCCACGGCACCGACGTCAGCGGCGTCTTCACCGGGAAAAACGTGAACCTGGAAAGCGTGGAAACCCTGGCGGACGCGGGGGCGCATACGGTGCAGCTGTATTTCCCCTCCGAAACCGGGCGCATGCTGGTGCCCGTCACCCGCACGGTGTTTTCCGACGCGGACGTGACCACCGCCATCCTGGAATGGGTAAAGGGCCCCCGGGCGGACAGCGGCCTTTCCGCCCCCGTGCCCAGGGACTGCGGGCTGCTGGGGGTCAAAATGAAGGACGGCACCGTGACGCTGGATTTCACCAAGCAGTTCATGGAGGCCGCCCAGGGCGAGGGCGGGGTGCAGGCCCTGCGGGCGGTGCTGTTCACCGCCGGGCAGTTTCCCGGGGTGAAGCAGGTGAAGATCACCGTGGAGGGCCAGCCCTTCGAGCCGCCCAAGGAGGCCAAGAGCACCTTCGTCAACCAGGCCTCGGAAATCGAAACCTATTACCCCGGGGTCATCGAGATCGACTGACGGCCCGGCTGTTCTTTCCCCAAAATACAAAACAAGGGCGCCGCATTGCTGCGGCGCCCCTTTGGTTTTAAGGGATTGCTCAGTTGCCGGCCATCTTCTTGTACTTGGCCAGGCGTTCCTTGGCGTCTTCTTCGTTCTGGGCGAAGAGCTTCTCCGCTGCGTCGGGGAACATCTTCAGCAGCGTCTGATAGCGGGTCTCGCCGCGGATGAAGTCCTGATAGTTCTCGGTGGGATCCTTGCTGTCCACGGTGAGGGGCTGATCCAGCTCGGGATTGAAGCGGTACAGCGGCCAGTAGCCGGCGGCCACCGCCTTGCGGATCTCAGCCTGGGCCTTGCTCATGTTGATGCCGTGGTTGATGCAGGGCGCGTAGGCGATGATCAGGGACGGGCCGTGATACTTCTCGGCCTCGATCATGGCCTTGATCAGCTGGGCGGGGTTGGCGCTCATGGCCACGGTGGCCACGTACACGTAGCCGTAGCTCATGGCCATCATGCCCAGATCCTTCTTCTTGGTCCGCTTGCCGGCGGCGGCGAACTTCGCAACCGAGCCGGTGGGGGTGGACTTGGAGGCCTGGCCGCCGGTGTTGGAGTACACTTCGGTATCCAGCACCAGGATGTTCACATCCTGATTCTGGGCCAGCACGTGGTCCACGCCGCCGTAGCCGATGTCATAGGCCCAGCCGTCGCCGCCGAAGATCCAGATGGACTTCTTGGTCAGCAGGTCTTTGTTGTTCAGGATGTATTCCCGGCGTTCGCAGCCCTGCTTGTCCTTGCGGGCTTCCAGGGCGGCCACCAGCTTGTCGCCGGCGGCGCGGGAGCCTTCCGCGTCGTCCTTGTTGGCCAGCCATTCCTTGGCGGCGGCCACAACGGCCTCGTCCTTGCCCACTTCGGTGACCTCGGTGATCACTTCAGCCAGCTTGGCCCGGCGCTGGGCGGTGGCCAGGTTCATGCCGAAGCCGAACTCGGCGTTGTCCTCGAACAGGCTGTTGGCCCAGGCGGGGCCGTGGCCCTTTTCGTTCACGGTGTAGGGGCAGGTGGGGGCGGAGCCGCCGTAGATGGAGGAGCAGCCCGTGGCGTTGGCCACGATCATCCGATCGCCGAAGAGCTGGGTGACCAGCTTTACGTAAGGCGTCTCGCCGCAGCCCGCGCAGGCGCCGGAGAATTCAAACAGCGGCTGCAGGAACTGGCTGCCCTTCACGGTGGCGGGGTTGATCTTCACGTCGGGCTTGGGCAGCTTCATGGCGAACTCCCAGTTCTTTTCTTCCTTGCGCTGGGAATCCAGGGGCTGCATTTCCAGGGCCTTCGTCTTGGCGGGGCACACTTCCACGCAGTTGCCGCAGCCGGTGCAGTCCAGGGGGCTGACCTGCATGCGGTATTCATAGCCGGCCAGCTCCTTGCCGATGGTCTTGGGCGCACCGTTGAATTCCTTGGGCAGCTTGGCGCCTTCCTTGACCAAGACGGGACGGATGCAGGCATGGGG
>JAFZQK010000037.1 GCA_017620455.1 Clostridia bacterium | reverse complement strand
GCGGCCCGCTGGAGCACGTGATCGCCGCCAAGGCGATTTGTCTGGGTGAAGCGCTCAAGCCCGAGTTCAAGGAATACGCGCGCCAGATCGTGAAGAACGCCAAGGCGCTGGAAAAAGCGCTCCGGCAGCGCGGCGTGCGCATGGTGTCCGGCGGCACGGACAATCATTTGCTCCTGCTCGACCTGTGCGATACCCCCGTCACCGGCAAGCAGCTGGAAACCTGGCTCGGCATGGCCAACATCACCGTCAATAAGAACATGGTGCCCCGGGATCAGCGCAAGCCCGCCGAGACCAGCGGCATCCGCATCGGCACCCCCGCCGTTACCACCCGGGGTTTCAAGGAGCCGGAGATGGAGCAGATCGCCGAATGGATCGCCCTCATCCTGAATCAGGGCGAAAGCGCCGTTCCCGCCGTCAAGGCCGGCGTGGAGGAACTGACGGCAAAGTATCCGCTGTACTAAGAGAAATATCGGGGGCTTCTTCAGCCCCCGAACCCCCGAACCAGGGCCCATCGGGCCCTGGACCCATTTTTGGCGATATAACAAAATGAAAAACATTAACAATATGCGCCTGAATAAATCGCCAGGCAAGTTCCCGGGCATAAGACAAGCAAAGGCCATCTGAAAAACGAGTTTACTCGTTTTCTCAGCTGGCCTTTGCTTGTCCCTGTGCGCTTTGCGCACAGGCCGCCAGCGTTGCTGGCTGCCCGGGAACGGTGGTATTAAAGCCGCTGCGGGAAAGAAGTCGGTATTTCGCGTTCGTGTGTCCGCAACGGGCGGGGTCTGGGGTGCGGCACGCACCCCAGCGGGTGTTTGAGGGCAGCGCCTTCAACGTGTTCTCACAGCTTATACTGCATAAAATTCCCGTTCTTCTGAAAGCCAAACGCCGAATACAGCAGCACGCCCATGTCCGACGCGGTGATCTGCACCGCGCCGCAGCCGTGCTTCCGCGCCTCCTCCACCACCCGGGAGAGCAGCTCCCGGGCGATGCCCCGCCGCCGGTAAGCGGCCTCGATATACATGCTGGACAGCAGCCCGATCCGCCCGGTGGGACAGGAAAAATACGGCGGCTTCTCCACGAAGGACATGCCGCTGGTGCCTACGATCCTTTCCCCATCCAGCGCCAGCCAGGAAACGAAGGTGCCGTCCGCAAGGTGCCGCACATAATAATCCATGAGCGCCGGGCGCAGATCGGCGTCCTCCCGCGCGCCCTCCTCGGTGAGCTGCCGGATGCGCAGGGAGATGAATGCCGGAAGGTCGTCCATTTTCAGCTTCCGATAGCAGATCATATAACCGCCTCCAATCCCGTTTTCCGGGCAGGATTTGACGCTATTATACCGCACGCCCGCCTTCTCGTCCAGAAACAAGGGAAGATTTTTTCCCGTCCGGCAGGAAAAAAGCGCCGGGAGAAAGAATACAATTTTTGTACAACCGTCAGAGGGGGTTTTCTTTTTATGTCGCTTCTGTCCAATCAGTCGGTCCGGGCGAAAACGCTGGCTTACGCGCAGATCCTGGTGGGCTGCATGATCGGCGGGGCCGCCTATCCCCTGTTTTTGGTGCCCAACGGCATTGCGCCCGGCGGGCTCACGGGCATCGCCACCATCTTCAATTATCTGTGGAAATGGCCCGTGGGCGTCACCAGCATGGCCATGAACCTGCCCCTTTTCATCATCGGCTGGAAATCCATGGGCCGGGTGTTCGTGTTTCGGTCCCTGATCGCCACGATCCTCTTTTCCGCCTGCATCGACCTGATGCAGTTCCCCCCGCTGACCGACGATATCCTGCTGGCCACGGTGTACGGCGCGCTGACGCTGGGGCTGGGCATCGGCCTCATCATGCGCGGCGGGGCCACCACCGGCGGATCGGACATGATCGCCCGGATGGTGCACAAGCGGTTTCCCATCGTTTCGGTGGGCGCTTTCCTTTTCGCGGTGGACTGCACCGTGATCCTCTGCGCCGCCTTTACCATGAGCGCCCACGCCGCCCTGTACGCCCTGATCTGCATTTTCATCAACGCCAAGGCGGTGGACCTGGTGCTGGCGGGCATGGGGTCCGCGAAAGCGTGCTTCATCATCGCCAAGGACGCCGAAAAGGTTTCCTCCCGCATCATAAAGGAGATGGATCGGGGCGCCACCCTGATCCCCGCCATGGGCGCTTTCAGCAAGGAGGCGCGCACCGTCATCATCAGCGTGGTGACCCGGGCGGAAGTGCTTCCCCTCAAGCGCATCGTCCGGGAGGAGGACCGCAGCGCCTTCGTATTCATCACCGACACCCACGAGACCCTGGGCGAAGGCTTCGGCGCCCTGGACGGGGAATGACCCCCTTGTCTCCCCGCGGCTTTTACGCTATAATGGGCCGGACGGGCTCCGCCCGTTCCCCGATCCCATGAAAGGAATGAAAGCATTTTATGAGCAAGAAAACCAAACTGATCCTCTCCCTGGTATTCGCCGCGCTGTTCCTGGCGCTGATCCTGCTGGTCAAAACCGTGGACGTGCAGCCCGTGGAGGTCAAAAGCGCGGAAGCGGAAAGCGCCGTGACGCCCGTGCAGGAGGACATCGGCCTCTCCGGCATCAACACCGCCGCCCGGGACGCGGTGGGCGTGCGCCTGTCCTTCTACAAGATCACCAAATACCTGGGGTATCTTTCCTTCCTGGTGGCCGGCTGCTTCGCGGCCCTGGGCCTGTGGCAGTGGATCAGCCGCAAAAGCCTGAAAAAGGTGGACCCCACCCTCTGGTCCCTGGCCATCATTTACGCCATGGTGCTGATCCTTTACTTCTTCTTTGAAAAGGTCGTGATCAATTGCCGGCCGGTCATGCTTCCCGGCGAAACGGTGCCGGCGGCGTCCTATCCCTCCACCCACACCATGCTGGCCTGCGTGGTATTCGGCAGCGCCGCCATCGCTCTGGGCCGCTATGTCCGGAACGGGACGCTGTGCAAGGCGCTCCAGGCCGCGCTGTGGGCGCTGGCGGGGCTCACCGTGGCGCTGCGCTTCCTCTCCGGCGTGCACTGGCTGACGGACATCCTGGGCGGGGTGCTGATCAGCGCCTCCCTGCTGTTCCTGCTGGCCTCCGCCAAGAAGGACCGCGCCGCCCCGCGCCACCGCAGGGCAAGGAGATAAAAACCACGTACGAGCAATATGCAGCAAGGCCGGCGGAATGATCCGCCGGCCTTGTTTTATTGTTTGCTTTCCGTTTAGCCCAGGATCACCGTGACCTGATGGGCCTTGCCGTCGCCGAACACGGGCAGCACGTTCCCTTCGACGGCCTTGCCGTCCACCGTGACCTTTTTCACGCCCCGGCACACGTGGTCCGGGTTCTGAATATCGATCTGATAGGTGGCGCCCCGGAACCGGCGGCTCACCTGATAGCCGTCCCAATCGTGGGGGATGCAGGGATCGATCTTCAGCCCGTCCCAATCCGGCTTGATGCCCAGGATA
This sequence comes from Clostridia bacterium, assembly GCA_017620455.1. Next base: position 38,117 of record JAFZQK010000037.1, on the reverse strand, counting down.
TAATTGCTGATGACGTAGAAATTCCACGCGGCGGTGCCGGTGAGCCAGCTGTTCTTGGCCTGGCCGAAGTTCTGCGCGTCCTTGCCGGCGATCATCTGGCTGTACACGTAGGGCTCCATCTTGTGCTTTTCGCTGATTTCCTCGCGGTAAGCGGGAGCGATCTTCTTATACAGGCTGAACGCCCGGTCGCCGTGGCCCACCACCGTTTCCGCGGCGATGATCCAGGGATTGTTGTGGCAGAAGATGCCGGCGTTTTCCTTGTATCCCGGCGGATAGGAGGAAACCTCGCCCAGCTCCAGGTGATATTCCTTGTAGGCGGGCTGCAAGAGCACGATGCCGTGCTCGGTCTCCAGCCATTTTTCCACGGATTGGAGGGCCTTTTCGGCCTTGCCATCCTTGACGCCCACGCCGCCCATCACGCAGTAGCCCTGGGACTCGATGAAGATCTTGCCGTCCTCGCACTCGTGGCTGCCCACCTTGCGGCCCAGGGCGTCGTAGGCGCGGACGAACCATTCGCCGTCCCAGCCGGCGGTGAGGATGGCCTGCTCCATTTCGTCGATGGCCTTCTGGCAATCCGCGGCCTTTTCCGCGTTCCCGCGGCGTTTTTCCAGGGCCACCAGCTCCGGCCCGATGGCCACGAACATGCCGGCGATCAGCACGGATTCGGCCACCCGGTCGTCCGGGGCGTTGGGGTTGGAGAAGGTCTGGAAGCTCTCGTCCGGGGTATCGGAGAAGCAGTTCAGGTTCAGGCAGTCGTTCCAGTCGGCCCGGCCGATCAGCGGCAGGCCGTGGGGCCCGCGGTTGTTGACCACGTGATCGAAGCTGACCTCCAGGTGCTCCATCAGCGTGCCCCAGTCGTCAGGGTTGCAGTCGTAGGGCGTTTTTTCATCCAGGATGCCGAAATCGCCGGTTTCCTTGATGTACGCAGCGGTGCCGGCGATGAGCCACAGGGGGTCGTCGTTGAAGCCGCCGCCGATGTCGTTGTTGCCCTTCTTGGTCAGGGGCTGGAACTGATGGTAGCATCCGCCGTCCCGGAACTGGGTGGCGGCGATATCCAGGATGCGTTCCCGCGCCCGTTCGGGGATCTGGTGCACGAAGCCCAGCAGATCCTGGGAGGAATCGCGGAAGCCCATGCCGCGGCCGATGCCGCTTTCAAACATGGAGGTGGACCGGCTCATGTTGAAGGTGACCATGCACTGGTACGGATTCCAGATATTCACCATCCGGCCCAGCTTTTCATCCGGCGTGGTCAGGGTATAGGCGGAGAGCAGGTTGTCCCAGTGCCGTTTGAGGGCGTCGAAGGCGTCCTGGATCTGCTGATCGCTGGTCAGCTTGCTGAGCAATTCGTGGGCGGGCTTTTTGTTGATGATCCCGGGAGCGGCCCATTTTTCTTCGTTGGGCAGCTCCACGTAGCCCAGCACGAAATTGTACTTTCTGCTCTCCCCCGCTTCCAGATGCGCCTTGATCTGGTGGGAAGCGATGGGCTGCCAGCCGGAAGCCACGGAATTGCCCATCTTGCCGGTCATCACGCTGTTGGGCGCGTCGAAGCCGTTGTACAGGCCCAGGAAGGTTTCCATATCCGTATCGAAGCCGTCCACCGGCACGTTCACGGCGTAGAAGGAATAGTGATTGCGGCGTTCCCGGTATTCGGTCTTGTGGTAGATCACGCTGCCTTCGATCTCCACCTCGCCGGTGTTGAAGTTGCGCTGGAAATTCAGCATATCGTCCTGGGCGTTCCACAGGCAGAACTCCACGAAGCTGGTCAGCGTCACGTCCTTGGCCGCGCCGGATTCATTGGTCAAAGTGATCCGGTGCACCTCGGCGTTGACCCCCAGCGGCACGAAGGACAGCTGGCTGGCGCGAAGGCCGCTCTTTTTGCCGGTGATCACGGTATAGCCCATGCCGTGGCGGCAGGAATACTCGTCCAGCTCGGTCTTGACGGGCTTCCAGCCGGGGTTCCAGACGGTATCGCCGTCCTTCACGTAGAAGTAGCGGCCGCCGTCGTCCACGGGCATGTTGTTATAGCGGTAGCGGGTCACGCGGCGAAGCCGGGCGTCCCGGTAGAAGCAATAGCCGCCGGCGGTATTGCTGATGATGCCGAAGAAATTCTCGCTGCCCAGGTAGTTGATCCAGGGGTAGGGCGTGCGGGGCGTGGAGATGACGTATTCCCGCGCCGCGTCGTCAAAGTGGCCGAATTTCATGTTCTTCCCTCCTGATTGATTGTTTGCACCAAGCAGGATCAATCGTTGATCCTGCGAATGATCTCCTCCAGCGCCCGGGCGGTCTCCTCGCTGGCCCCGAAGCTGACCAGCGCCCGGAGCGGCATATACCGCATCATGGCTTCGCCCATTTCCTCGCTGACGGCTTCCTTCGCGGCGTCGGTCTGCCCCTCGTTCTGTTCGCCGACGAATTTGCGGCTGGATTCTTCCATGATGGGCTTGAGCAGCGCTTTGGCTTTGGGGTCCGCCATCAGGTCCACGAACACGCTGTTCATATCGTAATGCCGGGGCAGCTCCCGGCTGTCGGAAAGGGTGATCTCCGTGCGCAGCGGCAGATTCCGGGAGGAATCCCCCGCCTCGATGCGGTACTGCCCGGCGGGCACGTACCAATCGTGGAGCTCCGTATTCCACATGGCGAAGGCGCGCTTGTCCAGGATGAAGAAAACGTCCTTTTCCTCGCCGGGCTGCAGCGCCACCTTTTCAAAGCCCTTCAGCTCCCTCACCGGACGGATGGGATCGGCGTTCACCGCGCCCACGTACAGCTGCACCACGGCCTTGCCGAAACGCCTGCCCGTGTTTTTCACCGTCACGGCGGCCTTTACCGTATCGCCGTCCTCCAGCACGGATTTTCCAAAATCCAAACGCAGATTGCTGTATGCAAACGTGGTGTAGCTCAGCCCGTGGCCGAAGGGGAACAGCACGTCCATCTGCTTTTTATCGTAATACCGGTAGCCCACGAACACGCCTTCCCGGTACTCGGTGCGGTTGCCCTCGCCCAGGTAATACAGGTAGGAGGGATTGTCCTCCAGCCGCAGCGGGAAGCTCTCCGCCAGATGCCCGGAGGGGTTCACGTCCCCGAAGAGCACCCGCACCGCCGCCTGGCCCACCGCCTGGCCGCCCAGGTACGCCTCCAGCACCGCGCGGACCTTGCCGATCCAGGGCATTTCCACGGGCGAGCCGTTGTGCAGCACCACCACGGTATTGGGATTGGCCGCCGCCACCGCCTCGATCAGACGGTTCTGGCATTCCGGCATGCGCATGTGCGTCCGGTCATAGCCCTCGGATTCATAGGAATCCGGCAGCCCCGCGAATACCACGGCGGTCTTCGCTTCCCTGGCCGCCTGCACCGCCTCCGCGATCATGGCGTCCGTGGCCGCGTCGTCCCGGACGCTGTAGCCCTGGGCGTAACGCACTTTCAGGCCGGCTTCCTTCGCCGCATCCAGGGCGGAGGTGATTTTAAAGCTGTTGATGTGGCTGCTACCGCCGCCCTGGAACCGGGGCGCCGCGGCAAACTCGCCGATGAAGGCCGCGCCGTCCTCTTTCTTCAACGGCAGCGTATCCCCCTCGTTTTTCAGCAGCACCATGCAGTCCGCGGCAATGTCCGCGGCCAGGGCATGCTGGGCTTCCTTGTCCCAGGGCGTGTCCGGCCTCCGGTTTTCCACGAAGCGGTAAACGATGTTCAGGATCCTTTCGCAGGCCTGGTCCACCAGTTGCTCATCCAGCCTGCCTTCCCGCACGGCTTTGACGATCTTTTTGTCGTTATACCCGCCGGAGCCCGGCATTTCCAGGTCCAGCCCGGCCTGGATGCCCTTCACCCGGTCCGCCACGGCGCCCCAGTCGCTGACTGCATAGCCGGAAAAGCCCCATTCGTCCCGGAGCACGTCGGTAAGCAGCCATTTGTTCTCGCTGGCATACACGCCGTTGATCCGGTTGTAGGAGCACATCACCGTCCAGGGCTGCTCCCGCTTCACGGCGGCTTCAAAGGCGGGGAAATAGATTTCCCGCAGCGTCCGCTCGTCCACCTCGGAGGAGGAGCTCATCCGCCGGTGCTCCTGGGAATTGCAGGCGAAATGCTTGATGCTGGTGCCCACGTTCCGGCTCTGCACGCCGTGGATGTGGGCGCAGGCCATTTCACCGGCCAGATAAGGATCTTCGGAAAAGTACTCGAAATTCCGTCCGCACAGAGGGCTGCGCTTGATGTTCACCGCCGGGCCCAGCACCACGGACACGTTTTCGTGCTGGCACTCGTCCCCCAGGGCCTCCCCCAGCTTCGTCACCAGCGCCCGGTCAAAGGATGCGGCCGTGGCGCAGGCCGCGGGAAAGCACACGGCCTTGATGCTGTCGTTTACGCCCAGATGATCCACTTTTTCATCCTGCTTGCGCAGCCCGTGAGGCCCGTCGGACACCATCGTGGCAGGAATGCCCAGGCGCTCCACCGCCTTGGTGTGCCAAAAATCCTCCCCGCTGCACAGCCCGGCCTTCTCCTCCAGGGTCATTTGGGCCACCAGTCGTTTCACGTCCATTCGTTTTCTCCTTTTCAGAACGATGCGGATGCGTCCGCATAGATACGTGGGCACATCCGCATCATAGATCTTGGGGTATGGATTATTCTTTCACGCCGCCCAGGGCAACGCCCGCGATGATGTACTTGCTCAGGGCGAAGTACACGATGATCAGCGGCAGGGCCGTCAACGTCAGGCCCAGGTAAATGGAGCCGTATTCCGTGCGGTAGATATCGCCGCGCAGCTCCTGCACCATCATGGGCAGGGTCTTGAGGCCGGGCTTCTGGAACAGCATCAACGGCGTCAGGTAGTTGTTCCAGCTGCCGATCACGGACATGATGCCCATGGTGGCCATGGCGGGGATCATGATGGGCACGATGATCCGGCAGAAGGTGCGGAACTCGCCGCAGCCGTCGATACGGGCCGCCTCCACCAGGGATAGCTGCAGGTTCGCTTCCAGGTACTGCCGGAAGAAGAACACCGTGCTGGCGGCAGCGATGGCGGGAACGATCAGCGCCCAGCGGTTATCCACCAGGCCGATCTGGTACATGAACATGAAGAAGCCGGTGCCGGTGACCTGGCCGGGGATCATGATGATGGCCAGCACCACCGCGTAGAGGATCTTGTTGCCCTTGAACTGGTAAACCTTGAAGCCGTAGGCCGTCATGGCGGAGAAGAACACCGAGAAGATGGTGGATCCAAAGGCGATGATGGCGGTGTTCATGAAGCCGATGGAAATGTTGAAGTTCTTGCTCGCCAGTACGTTCCAGTTGTAGTTCATGTAGCTGCCCGGGATCAGGCTCACGCCGTTCTGGATGGCGGAGCTGGAACGGGTGGCGTTCACCATCATGATCCAGAAGGGCACCAGGGCCAGCAGGCTCAGGAAGCTGCAGAACACGTAGATCATGCTGCGCTTGGAGTTATGCACGCCCTGCACATGCACGGCGAAGGCGATGATGGAGCCCGCCAGCAGCATGATCACCACCGGGGTGTTCAGCGTGGCGTTGCCGTAGGGCAGCTTGATGGGGAACGCGGTCAGCCGCAGCAGGGTGTAGCACAGCATCAGGATACCCGCCAGGTGGGTAAAGGACGCGATGGTGTACAGCTTGCTGACTTCCTTGCTGCCCGCCAGGATCACCAGCAGCACCGTGACGGCAAAGGCCGCAAAGATGACCCAAACCAGCACGTTGAAGCCCAGCTTGTTGGTCTGGTACAGTTTATAGTTGTTGATGATGGAATTGTCGATCTGCAGTTCTTCCGGATTCAGCGCCTGGTGTTCAGGCTCCATGGCATCCAGCTTGGCCTGCTCTTCTTCAATGAGCTTCTTCTGCGGCTCGATCTTATCCTGGTAATTTTTGATGTTATCGTCCAGCTCAACGATTTTGGCGTTGAGATCGGCGATGATCTTTTCAGCGTCGAAGACCACTTCGGGCTGCGCTTCTTCCACGGGCTCTTCCGCCGTTTCTTCAGCAGTGCCCTCGGCGGCTTCCTCCGCCGGCGCCGCATCCTCGGCAGCGGGCGCTTCAGCGCCTTCCTCGCCGCCCTCGGCGGGATCCGGCTCAACGGGCTCATCCGCCTGGGCGGTGAGCTTCTGGGCCGCGGACAATTCTTCCAGGATCATGGTTTTCAGATCGCTGACGGCGATTTCCTCTTCCCCTTTTTCCGTCGTGATCTTCACGGTTTCCGCCGTTTCATCCAGGCCCTGGATCAGCGTGGCGTATTCCAGGGTCTTCTGCAGCTTGGCTTTTTCCTCGCTGTTTTTGTTGATCTTTTCCTCTAATTTCTTCAGGGCCTGATTGGCGTTGTAAACCGTATTCTTCTGTGCGCCGTAGCGCGCCGGGAAGTCGTTGATGGGCAGCGGGGCGGGCAGCAGGCTGTAGGAAATGTCGTTGGCGTTTTCCGCTGCTTCCTCCTGCTTTTCGATCAGGGCATTCAATTCGTCCTGAAGGCCCTTTACCTTCTTCTCCTGCTTTTCGATCTGTTCGGGCTTTTTCTTTCCGCCCGCTTTCCAGCGTTCCAGCTGATCCGCCTGGCCCTTCAGTTCGCTTTGCTTATCTTCTATCGTTTTGACCAGCGTCTGGGCCGTATTGTCCTTGAAGGAGGCCACGGGCAGGAACATGCTCACGATCACGATGGCCATCAGGATCAGGAAGATCATTTTCCGCTTCTGTTTCATTTGATCGCCCCCTTCCGCATGGCCTTGCTGGCCTTGGGCTCATGATCGTTCAAAACAAATCTGATCAGCAGGGACCCGATGATGATGATGCCGAACAGCACCACGGAAGCGGCGCTGGCGTTATTGAAGTTCCGGGAGCCCGTGAAGCCCTGGGTGTAAATGAAGCGGGCAACGGTGTTGGTGGTGTTGTTGGGGTCGCCCTGCGTCATGATCTGCGGGATATCGAACATGGTCAGGCCGCCCACCAGGGAGGTGGTCAGGTTGTAGATCAGGATGGGCTTGATCAGGGGCAGGGTGATCTTCCAGAAGGTCTGCCGGGAGGAGCAGCCGTCCACCAGCGCCGCTTCGAACAGGCTGGGGTTGATGCCGCTGATGCCGGCGATCATGATGATCATCGTATTGCCGCACCACATCCACCACTGGATGAAGGAAATCAGCCCGCGGCTCCATTCCGTGGAACGGAAGAAGTTGATGGGCATGTTCGCGATGCCGCTGGTTTGCAGGAACGTGTTCACGGGCGCCCTGGGGTAGGTGAAGAAGCTCATGAACAGCATACCGATGGTGGCGGCGGTGATGATGTTGGGCATGAAGATGGTCACTTTGTAAAAGCCCTGGCCCTTCAGGCGCAGGCGGCTGTCCGTGAACCAGGAGGCCAGGATCAGCGCCAGGCCCAGCTGCGGCACGAAGTTGAAGAACCAGATGACGATGGTGTTCCACAGCGAGCCCCAGAACAGGCCGTACAGCTCATTGGCGGGATCGAACAGCTTGCTGAAATTGCCCCACCAGGGATCCAGGATCGACATGTTGTTCTTTGCCAGCATATCCCAGCCCACCGTATCGGTCACGGAGGTGCGGAAGGTGAAGATGATGGGATACAGCTGGAAAATCAGGAAGATGATGAAGAACGGTGCGATGAAGAAGTATCCATACTTGCTGTAGCTGACGGATTTATGCTTCGTTTTCACCGCAGACTGGGCCTGCATACGTCCACCCCTTTTCATGATTTGGGATTTGTAAGGCATCCAAAAGGCTTCCGCCGGAGGGGCGTTTTTCTTCGCCCTGTTCAAAAGTCTTCCCCTCCGGGGGAAGCCTTTTGGTCACGAAGGAAAACGGGGCTGCCCCCGCCGTCAGGCAAGAGACAGCCCCGCGAGGTTACTGTCCGTAACCAGGATACCGGGTCAGCTGCCGATTATTCCACGGTGATGGTGGTGATGGCGGCGGCAACTTCGTTCTTGAAGTTGGCCAGGCATTCATCCAGATCAGCGCCGTCCTGGGTGTAGGGCAGGGTCACGAACTTGTTCCACAGGTCGTTGATGGTGTCGTCATATTCGCTCATCAGAGAGCCGTTGGCCAGAGCAGCGGCCTTGCTGAAGATGGCGTAATGATCCTGACCGCCCAGGAAGGGGTTGGGAGTGCCGCCGTTGGCCAGGATGGTTTCCACGGCCTTGGCAGAGCCAACGAAGTCACCGCTGTCAGCAGCATACTGGGTCAGGAAGTCATCATTCAGGGTGAAGAAGTAGATCAGGTCGTGCATAGCGGCCTTCTTGGCGTCGTCCGCTTCAGCAGCCTTGGCAGCGTTGATGCCCATCCAGGTGCCGCCCCAGCTGTAAGCCACGGGGCCGTCGGTCAGGCGCCACAGGCCGTAGGTGCCGTTGTTCTCTTCGGAGATCTTCGCCATTTCTTCGTCGCTCATGCCATCGGTGACGCCCTCAGCGCAGTGGGGCTTCAGGGTGTAATGCAGGCCCCAGGTGGGCAGGAAGTAGCACAGCACTTCGTCAGCGCCGCGCATGCCGGCGAACCAGATCTCGCTCCAGGCGCCGCCCTTTTCGGTCAGGTCTTCCTGTTCGAGCACTTTGCACAGTTCTTCGAAGTCCAGCAGTTCGTCGTCGATGTTCAGCTTGCCGTCGACGATCCAGCCTTCGGCGCGCTGATACTGATAGGCGTTCCAGATGTCGCCGGAGCCGACGACCATCTTGCAGGCGCCTTCAGAGGCTTCCTTCAGTTCGCGGGCGGTGTCCAGGAAAGTATCCCAGTCTTCAACCTTGGCCTGGAATTCTTCGGGGGTGGTGACGCCCAGATACCTTTCGGCCAGGTCAGCACGATACATCAGAACGCCGGGGGTGGACTGCCAGGACAGGCCCTTCTGCACGCCGGCAGAGTTCTGGCCGATCTGAGCCATCACGGGGAAGGCCACGGACAGTTCTTCGTCGGTGAAGCCGATGTCCTTCAGGTCGCCGGTGAAGTCGCTCTCAACGTAGTGCTTCACGAAAGCAGCTTCCAGGGTGAAGATGTCGGGAGCTTCGTCGCTGGTGGCATTGGCGCCCAGGGTGGTGTCCACCTTGGTGGTGTAAGCGCTGCCGTCAGTGGGATAGATCTGGAAGTCGAACTCGATTTCGGGATGATTGGGAGCATAGTACTTCTCGATCATGCCCTGGAGTTCGTTGGTGAAAGACCAAACGCTCAGTTTGATCTTGGCGTCTTCGGCGCTGGCAATGCTGACGCAACCGAGCAGCATCATGACGGCCAGAACCACAGCAAGAGCCTTCTTCATTATGGGGTTCCTCCTTCTTTTTTTGCGGCTTTGCCGCATATTTTCCAAGCAGCGATTCCCCGCTGCCCAGAGACAATATCAATGGCCGGAAAGCACACAACGTTGGATGGATTCTCCCCTTGCCTGAAAACTGACCATCCGCGCCCCGCGCACGTTCCGACTGTGCCTGTATTGTAGCACATACGCTAAAAAAAGTAAACAGATTTTTTGATATTTTTTTCAGTCTCTCTCCCCCCTCCGGCCCGGGACGTTTTCCCCGGGAAAACCTGTTCTATGGAAGAAACAGCAGCCGGATATGGAAAATTTCTGCTTTTTTCCCGCTTCCCAGCGAGTCGGATTTCTGATATAATAACAGCCAGAAACAAAAAAAAGACAAGGAGGGCGTTTCATGCTCCGCCTCACTTTTGAAAACCCGGAGGGGGATTTCCGTCTGGAGGGCGCGGATCTTGCCGGGGAAATGGTGTTTCCCCTGGTGAACGCCGCCGGAATGATCAGCAGCGTCACCCCCCGCCTGGCAGGCGACGCCAAGACCGGACAGAACAGCTTCCTCCTACCCCCCGCCAGCGTGGAAACGCTGCATGAAAGCCGGGCGACGCGGAATTTTTTCCTTCGTTTCCCGGACGGCTTCCTCTGGAGCGCCGCGGGCGTTTCCGCCCCGCAGCAGGCCGCGCTGTATGAAAACCGGGAGGAGGCCGCCGTCCGGGGCGGGCTGCTGTGGCACGAAGTCTCCCGCCGATGCAAGGACAGGCCCGTCCGCGCCGCCGTCCTTTCCTTCGTTCCCGCCGACGGCCCCGCGGTGGAGCTTGAGCGCGTGACGCTGAAAAACACGGGAAACAAGCCCGTTTCCTTCGTTCCCACCGCCGCCTTTCCCCTGTACGGCCGCAGCGCCGATAATATTCGGGACCATCGCCACGTCACCAGCCTCCTCAACCGCCTCACGGTCACGGAGGACGGCGTCTGCCTGCGCCCCACCATGACCTTTGACGAGCGGGGCCACCGGCCCGGGGAAAACCGCTACACCGTCTGCGCCCGGTCCGCCCGGGGCGAAGCCCCCGTCCGCTTCCTGGGCCCGGTGCAGGATTACGCGGGCGCCGGCAGCTGGGACTGGCCCCAGGCGCTGCTGTCCCCCGAAGCACCCTGGATGAAAACCGGGGATACCGCCGCGGGGTACGAAATGGCGGCAGTGCTTCAGTTCCCGGAAACCGCCCTGGCGCCCGGGGAAGAAATTTCCTACTATATTGCATTGGGCGTCAACGCGGAGGGCCGGGAATATCTTTCCCCCGCCGCCTTCGATTCCGCCCTGACGCGGACGAAGGCCCACTGGCAGCGCGTGGGCGCCGCGGCGTTTGAAACCGGCGATCCCGGCACGGACGCGGCGCTGCGCTGGGCGGCGGTGCAGCCGGAGCTGCGGCGCATCTGCGGCTGCTCCTTCCTGCCCCATCACGATTACGGCCGGGGCGGCCGGGGCTGGCGGGATCTGTGGCAGGATTCCCTGGCGCTGCTCCTGCGCTCCCCCGCCGCCGTGCGGCAGGACCTGTGCCGGTATTTCGCCGGCGTCCGGGCGGACGGCACCAACGCCACCATCATCGGCGCCGCCCCCGGGGAATTCCTGGCCGACCGGAACAACATCGTCCGGGTCTGGATGGATCACGGCTACTGGCCGCTGGTCACGGTGAACGAATACCTGCGCCAGACCGGGGATCTTTCCATCCTGATGGAAAAGCAGCCCTGGTTCTGGGACAGGCGCAAAATGCGGGGCGAAGCCCTGGCGGAGGAAATGCCCCCCTCCACCCGGCTGCAGATCGGCGGAAAAACCGTGGAAAGCACGGTGATGGAGCATCTGCTGGTCCAGTCCGTCACCGCGTTCTTCGATATCGGCGATCACGGCTGCATCCGCCTGCGGGGCGCGGATTGGAACGACGCCCTGGACATGGCCGCCGACCGGGGCGAAAGCGTGGCCTTTACCGCCGCCTATGCCGGGAACCTGTTCACCCTGGCGGATCTGTGCGATCAGATGCAATCGTCCGGCGCGGAAGCGGACGTGAGCGCCGCCCTGGATACGCTGCTGCATACCCCCCGGGAGGCATACGGCGATCCGGCGGCCTGCCGTGCCGCCCGGCGCGGCTTTGAATCCATCTGCGAAACCGACGGCGGACGCCGCCCCCTGGATTGGAGTTTCGCGGCAAAAGCGCTGCGCGGCATGGGCGAAAGCCTCGTTTTGCGGCTGCGGGAAAACGAATTCATCCGCGACGGGGACCGGGTCTGGATGAACAGCTATTACGACAACGCCGGCGAAGCCGTGGAAGGCAGGAAGGGAAGCGCCGTCCGCATGATGCTGACGGGCCAGGTGTTCGCGCTGATGAGCGGCGCCGCCGAAAGCGAAGCCATCGACGGGATGATCCGGGCGGCGGACCGGTATCTGTACGATGAAAAGCGCGGCGGCTACTGCCTGAACACCGATTTCGGCGCGGACATCCCGCCCCTGGGCCGGCAGTTCGGCTTCGCCTGGGGCCACAAGGAAAACGGCGCGGTGTTCTGCCATATGGCGGTGATGTACGCCTATGCCCTCTTCCGCCGCGGCAAGCCCGAGGCGGCGTGGAAGGCCCTGTCCGCCCTGCTCAGGCAGAGCATGAACACCCCCGTCAGCCGCATCTATCCCGGCGTGCCGGAATACTTCGATCCCCGGGGCCGGGGCATGTATCCCTACCTCACCGGCGCGGGCAGCTGGCTGATGCTGACGCTGATCACCCAGCTTTTCGGCGTGCAGGGGGACCGGGGGGACCTCGTCCTGTATCCACAGCTGCTGCCCGGGCATTTCGGGGAAAAGCAAACCGCCGCCGTCCGCTGCTTCTTTGCGGAAAAGGAATGGGAGATCGTATTCCATCGCCCCGGGGCGGCAGCCTGGGCCCGCCTCACGGCGGAAAAAGCCGTGCTGGACGGGCGGGAATACCCGGGCGGCCGCATCCCCCGCGGCGCGCTGACCGCGGCGTCCTCCGGCCGGATCGACGTTTATCTGAAGGGAGAATGAGCCATGAACCAAGACGTTTACACCATGGACCGATACGGTGAAAAGCCCCCGTTTTCCAGCTTCCTTCCCGGCATCGCCGGGGAAAAGGGCATCCCCGTCTGGTGTTATTACAACAACCGGGGCCAGGCGGTGTGCTCCTTCGGCATCCAGGACAAGGACCACGCCATCATGGAATTTTCTCCCGCCCACGTGGCCTACCAGAACGTGCAGCGCACGGGCTTCCGCACCTTCCTGAAAACGGCGTCCGGCGTGGAGGAGGCCTTCTCCGACGGCAGCGCTTCCATGGATATCCGTCCCAACGGGCTGACGCTGCGCTGGGAAAACGCCCGCTTCCGGGTGGAGGCCGCCTATTTTGTGGTGCCCGAATGCCGGGTGGGCGCTCTGGCCCGGCGGCTGACGGTCACGAACCTGGGCCCGGCGGCGGACGTCGGCATCCTGGACGGCATGCCCGCCCTGGTGCCCTTCGGCGTGGGCCAGGATTCCCTGAAAAACATGACCCAGCTTTCCAAGGCCTGGATGCAGGCGGAGGACGCGGAAACCGGCCTGCCCTATTACCGGGTGCGGGCCAGCATGGAGGACAGCGCCATCGTCACCGCCATCGAAGGCGGGAATTTCGCCCTGGGCCTGACGGCGGACGGACGGCGCCTGCCCGTCACCGTGAACCCCGAAACCGTGTTTGATTACGATACCGCCCTGGAAAAGCCCCTGGGCTTTGAACGGGAGGACTTCGCCCTGCGCGCCCGGCGCGAGGTGACCCAGATCATCTTCCCCTGCGCCTTCTTCCTCTGGGAAGGCCGCCTGGCTACCGGGGAAACCGTGCGGATCAACGAGCTTTACGGCCAGGCGGACGGCAAGGGCCGGGCTCGCGCCTTCGCCTCCCAGGCCCTGACGGACGCCTGGTTCGATGAAAAGCAGGCCCGGGCCGACGCCCTGTCCGCCGCCCTCACCGGGGTGATGGGCGGGCGCACCGCCTCTCCCGTCTTTGACGCTTACAGCTGCCAGAGCTACCTGGACAACCTGCTCCGGGGCGGCGAGCCCATCCGCTTCACCCATGGGGAGAAGCAGAATATCTTCTATCTGTATTCCCGCAAGCACGGCGACCCGGAGAGGGAATACAATTACTTCGTCATGTCCCCGGAATATTATTCCCAGGGCAACGGCAATTTCCGGGACGTGTGCCAGAACCGCCGGTGCGACCCCCTGTTCCATCCCTGGGTGGGCGACGGCAGCATCCGATTGTTTTTCAGCCTCCTGCAAGCCGACGGCTATAACCCCCTGGTCATCGACCGGATGACCTTCCGCTGCGCCGACGTGGACGGGGCGCTGGAGCGCATCGCGCCGGAAAACCGGGAGGAAGCGGAAGCGCTGCTCCGGGGCGAATTCACCCCGGGCCGGCTGGCGATGGCCGCGGAAACATGGCGTTACGCCCGGGGCGGCGCGGATGAATTCGTCCGCGCCGTGCTGGCCGATGCCGACGCCGAGCCCAACGCCACCTTCCAGGAGGGCTACTGGACCGACCATTGGACCTACAGCCTGGACCTGATCGAAAGCTATCTGGCCGTATGGCCGGAAAAGCAACGGCAGCTGCTTTTCGGGAAAGCGGATTATCCCTGGTGGGAGAGCCGCGCCTTCGTGCTGCCCCGGGAAAAGCGGATCGAGGAAACCCCCGCCGGCCTGAGGCAGACCCGGTTCCTGGACACGCGCAGAAAGCTGCTGACCCAGAACAAATGGATGCGGGAAGAGTACGGCAAAGGAAAGAGGGCGCAAAGCACGCTGATGGAAAAAATGGTGCTGCTCTGCGCCGTCAAGTACGCCACGCTGGATGAAACCGGCGCGGGCATCGAAATGGAAGGCGGCAAGCCCGGCTGGTACGACGCGCTGAACGGATTGCCGGCGCTGTTCGGCTCCTCCGTGGCGGAGGGGTGCGAGCTGAAGCGCCTGCTTGCCTTCACCGCCGCCGCCCTGGAAGAAAACCCCGGGGAAACCGTGCATCTGTACGACGAAATGGCCCATCTGCTCACGGTGCTCGCCTGTCTGCCGGAGGATCCTCGCGAGCGCTGGCAGCAGGCCAACGGACTGCGGGAAGCCTACCGGGAATCCACCGCCGAGGGCGTTTCGGGCGGCAAAACGGCCCTGTCGGCGGCGGAAACCGCATCCATCCTCCGGGGCATGGAAAAGCGGCTGGGGGCCGATCTCAAAAACGCCGTGGAAAGGTGCGGCGGCATCTGCCCCACCTACTTCATGTATCCCGACGGGAAGGCCGAGCCCCTGCCCCTGTTCCTGGAAGGGCCGGTCAGGTGGCTGAAAACGGATGTCCCCGCGGAGGAAAAGGCCGTCATGGCGGACCGGGTGCGGGAAAGCGGGCTGTATGACCGGAAGCTCAATATGTACAAGGTCAACGCCAGCCTGGAAAACCTCACCTACGCCGCGGGCCGCACCCGGGCCTTTACCCCCGGCTGGCTGGAAAACGAATCCATCTGGCTGCACATGGAATACAAATACCTGCTGGAGCTGCTGCGCTCCGGGCTGTACAGCCGGTACGAAGACGCCTTCTGCGCCGCCGCGGTGCCCTTCCTGGACCCGGACACCTACGGCCGTTCGCCCTATGAAAACGTCTCCTTCATCGCCAGCAGCGCCAACCCCAACCCCGCCTATCACGGCCGGGGCTTCGTGGCGCGGCTGTCCGGCTCCACGGTGGAATTCCTCTCTCTCTGGCAGGGCATGATGTTCGGCTTTACGCCTTTCGCCGTAAAGGACGGCGCCCTCTCCCTGTCCCTTTCCCCCATGCTGCCGGCGCGGCTGATCCCCGAAAACGGCGTCGTGGAGGCTGTGCTGCTGGGCCAGTGCCTGGTGCGCTACCATATTCCCGGCTCCGGCAGCCTGATCCCCGGGCAGTACGCCATCGAAAAATACGTGCTGGACGGCGCGGAGTACCCCGGCCCCGCCCTGCCCGCCGAGGCTGCGGAGCGGGTGCGCAGCGGCGCGGCAAAGGAAATGGACGTTTACATCAGCCGCTGATCCATCGGAAAAATGCAGCCGCACCGGCGATCCTATCCGGTGCGGATCAGGGTGTCGACAAAGTCGACACCCTGCGAAGGAAAGGCCTGAAAACCGTCCTTTCCTTCGACACATCAATTTATTGTAAAAAGGCATTTCCGAGCAAGTATGCCCGGAAATGCTCTTTTTACGGCCATAAATTGATATAGGAAGCAGTCATTCTGACTGCTCCTCGGACCGGCGAACCCGGTCCTGCGGATGGTTGATGAAGGGGCTGCGGCCCCTTCATACTACCCTAAGGCACTTTGTCGACAGACTGAGCCGCACCGGCGATCCTATCCGGTGCGGCTGTTTTTCGTTCGGTATTCCGTTTTCATTCCGTGAACGCCATCACGTCCACGATCTTCTGGGTGCCGTGGGAGATCTCCACCAGCTTGAGCTTTTTCCGGTTCGGCCTGCGGCGCAGCAGCGCCGAGGACGGCCCGCCGTCCAGGTCGTAGATCCATTCGGTATCGTACTCCCCCAGCAGGAAATCGTTGGCTTCGATCAGGGTCAGGCCGTGGCGGGAGGTGGCGGTGAGGATCAGGTAGGTGTTTTCTTCCTTCAGCCTGGCAATGATGGTGCGGATGGCGCGAACGCCGGCAAAGGGCCATTCGTGGTCCAGGATGTCCTTCCCGTCCAGGGCCATGGGGCAGCCCTCGTAGAATGACCAGGTCTGGATGGGATGCCGGGCCAGCACGCTTTCGTTATCCTCCCCAATATACAGGTGCAGCCCGTCCTCCTCCAGCGTCAGCCCGTAATAAGCGATGCCCGTCAGATCCCGCAATACTTCCCCGTCCACCACCGTCAGCGACCCCAGGGGAGTATAATAATAATCCTCGCTTTCGCCGGGATAGGTTTCCGGGATGTCGGGATACCGGGGGCTCACATAGCCGCTGCCGTTGATGGCCAGGGCCGCGCCGGGGACCTTGGCGGCCAGCTCTTCCGCCTCCGCCAGGGCTTCGTGCCAGGGGGAGATCGCCTTGCGGATCTGCCGGCCCGGGTCCTGCATCCATACGGTGGTCAGGTAGCACTTGCTGCCGTTCACCTTGCAGGTTTCCATGGTGTATTTCAGGGTTTCGGATTCATAGGAAAAACCCTTTTCCCGCTCCGTCACCGTATAGGCTTCCTCCCCCAGCGCGGCCGCCGGGAGCAGCAGCAGCAACAGCAGCAGCGCGATCCATTTTTTCACTTTCCCGCCTCCCCGCTACGCCGTTTTTTTCAAAACCAATATACCACAAAAGCCCGGCGCGCTCAAGCCCCGGGCTTTTGGAACGGCAGTTTTTACAATGTCAGATCCAGCTTTTCATACCGGCTTACCGACAGCCGGCAGGCAAACGCCGTGGCCGTAAGGAAAAACGCCAGCGCCGCCGCGGTGTAGATCACCCGCGCCGCGAGGCACTCGGGCTTTCCGTTGTCCAGCCGGTCCCGCACGAAGGGCAGGGCGTAGGTAGCCACCACCCCCAAGGCGATATACAGGAACACCGCCGCCGAAGCCTTGAGGAACGCGCCGCCGATCTTGTTGACGTCCCGGTACCAGGAGGGGAAGAAGATCAGATTGAACAGCCCGAACACGATCAGCCCCTGCCCGATCACCGCCAGATTGGCGTCCATGCCCGCCTGATTGGGCTCGCCGCCGAAAATCTTCCGGTTCAGCAGCACCATCGCGCCGCACAGCAGCAGCTGCGCCCCCTCCAGGCAGCAGGCGAACAGCATCCGCCCCAGCACCGCCTGCTTCCTGGAAACCGGCAGCGTCAGGGTGTAGGCCGCGTCGTGGTTTTCCCGGCCGTCCAGGCAGATGAAGTAGATGCCCAGCGTCATGTAAAAAAAGCTCACCGCGTAGGGATAATTGGGGATCAGCACCAGGGCGCTCAGCCCCAGCATGATCAGCGCCGCCGGGTGCATGCAGAGCCGAAATTCCTTCCTCAGCAGCTTTTTCATGCGTCCTCCGCCTCCTCCCGGTCCAGATGGGTCATGATCTCGTCCAAAGTGGGGATCTGCCAGTCGGCGCAGATCGCCGCGGCGTCCTCCTTTTTCAGCAACGCCGTGCCGCCCTTCCGGGTGCGGCAGATGCCCAGGGCGGCGCTTTTCATTTCCGCGGGCGCTTCCCCGTCAAAAGCCGCGATGCGGTAGGCGCCGGCAAAATCGTCCATGGCGCTGTCTGCCGCCAGTCTGCCCGCCCGGATGTAGAGGATCCGGTCGGCGCACTTTTCCAGATCGGCTGTGATGTGAGTGGAAAACAGGATGGTTTTCCCTTCATCCTTCAGCGAAAGGAAGATCTCCGTCAGCTCCTCCCGGGATACTGGGTCCAGGCCGCTGGTGGGCTCGTCCAGGATCAGCAGCTCCGCCCCGTGGGAGAGGGCCAGCGCCAGGGCGTATTTGATCTTCATCCCGTTGGACAGCGCCGCCGGGGTCTTGCTCTCCTCCAGGCCGAAGCGCCGCATGTACTTCCCGTATGTATCGTCGCTCCATCCGGGATAGAAGGATTTGGTCACTTCCGTAATGGTCCTGATTTTTTTCCGGGTGTAATAGGTCATCCCCGCGGACACAAAGCCGATGCGCCATTTGATCGCGTCCGCATGCCGCCCTATGTCCATGCCCCAGAACAAGGCTTCGCCCCCGTCCGGGCGGACGAAGCCCAGCAGGGAATTGAGGGTGGTGGTCTTGCCCGCGCCGTTGCGGCCGATAAAGCCCGTTACGGCCCCGGGCCGCAGATCGAAGGATACGCCGTCCAGCCGGAAGGACGGATAGATTTTCGTCAGCCCCCTCACGCTCAGGGGAAATTCATTTGCCGCCATGCTTGATGTCCTCCGCCATTTTCAGAAAGAATTTTGCGTCCACCAGGGCCAAGCCCCGGCCCTCGTCCCCCAGGACCAGCAGCTGATCCCCGGGATTGATGCGGAACACCCGCCGCGCCCGCACCGGGATCACGATCTGGCCCTTGTCTCCCACCGTGACCAGCCCGAACACATACTTGCCCCGGGGGACGTCCGCCTCCGCATCCGGCAGCATGGGCGCGTTGGTCAAATCGTCCAGCGTCACGTCCAGCACCGCCGCCAGCCTTCCCGCCGCCTCCAGGTCCGGCGTGCTTTCGCCGCTTTCCCATTTGGCCACGGTCTGGCGGGACACCCCCACGCTTTCCCCCAGGGCTTCCTGGGTCAGCTTCCGTTTTTTCCGAAGGGTCGAAATATTCTCATGAATCATACTTTTCTCACCTCCGCGCCCATTATATGCCCCGGAATACGGCTCCGTCAATCAATCGAAGCTGACATCCCGGCGGCCGGATGTCACGTTTCCTTTACATTTTCAAAAAAAGCACGCAAAAAGCCGCCCGTTGTTCAGGCGGCTCATTGCGGTGACGAAAGGGAAATCAGGCCTCTTCGGTGACGGCGGCTTCGCCGCTCACAGAAGGCAGAGCCCGCTGCACATAGCCGCTGCGCAGGCAGCGGGTACACACGTTCAGCCGCATGGGCCGGCCGTTCACGATCACGCGGACCTTCTGGACGTTGGGCGCCCAGGTGCGGCTGCTCTTGCGGTTGGAGTGGCTCACGTTGTGGCCGGTCATCAGGCCCTTTTCGCACACTTCACAAAACTTGCCCATTGTCATTACCTCCCCGGGGGAATTACGCTTACGGCAACGCGGAAAACCGCGATTCGTCCGATTGACAGCTTGAACAGTATAGCATACCCCGGAGTAAAATGCAAGCATTATTTTTCACGTTTTTTTCCGGTTATTCCTTTTTTTCGTCCTTGTCCACCAATGCTTTCAATTCGTTCATGAAAGTGGGGATATCGGTGAAGGAGCGGTACACCGAAGCGAAACGGATATACGCCACTTCGTCCAGCTTGCGCAGCTCCTCCATCACCATTTCGCCGATCTGGCGGGTGGTGATCTCCTCCTGGAGGTTGTTGTAGGCCAGCTGCTCGATGGAATTGACGATCTTTTCAATGTCCGCCGCGGATACGGGCCGTTTGTGGCAGGCGGCGATGATGCCGCTGCGCACCTTCTTGGGATCAAACAGCTCCCGGGAATTATCCTTTTTGATCACCAGCAGCTGCTGGACCTCGATTTTTTCATAGGTGGTGAACCTGCGGCCGCAGCTGATGCACTCCCGGCGGCGGCGGATGGAGTTCCCGTCGTCCGTGGGGCGCGAATCCACCACCCGGCTGTCTGCGCAGTTGCAGAATTGACATTTCATGGCTTTTTTCACCCTTCTTTTGTTTCACGCCGGCATTGCCTGCGGCGTCTGTTCCGCGTTCATTATACCCGATGGTTTTGAATTTGTAAATATTCTATTACAAATTTGTTTCGAAAAAGTCATTCCAGGATGTCTCCCGGTTCCAGCTCCACCAGGATCACGTTTTCCCCGATCCGGCAGATGTGCTGCCACGGGATCACGATGCCGCATTTTTCGCCCCGGATCAGGCTGCCCACCCGGAATTCGCCGGGCACCACGATGGCCTCCACCCGCCCGTCCCGGGGATCGAACTCGATGTCCATCACCTTGCCAAGCCGTTTCCCGTCCAGGGTATTCACCACGTCCTTGGTGCGCAACTCCGACAGGCTCACTGCTTTCCACCCCCCTCGGGGGCAGTATATGCGCCCGCCGGGCGTCAGTTGCCGATGCCCTCGATGCCCCGCAGGATCTCCGGCTCCCGCACGTCCCGCACGGTGGTGAACACCTTCCGGGTCAGCAGCGCGCCGCCCCGGTAATACATGCAGATGAAAGGGCAGTCCGCGGCGAACAGATCCTGGATCTGCCAGAGGGTGCTCTGGTATTCGTCAAATTCCTTGGCGGTCCGCAGGGTCTTGAAGAGCTTATCCATTTCCGAGGATTTATAGCTCACGTAGTTCCCCGTGTTCCCGCTCATGAGCAGGAATCCCGGGTCCGGCACCGTGTCCATCTGGAAAGCGGCGATGGCCATATCGAAATTCCGGGCTTCCAGATGCTCCTTCACATTGCTGAAGTTGGCCACCGTAACGGCCACCTCGATGCCCACCGCCTGCAGGTAATCCGCGATCTTGTTGGCCACCTGCAGCCGCACGGCGTTGTCCTGTTCCTCATAGACGTAGAGCCGCAGCCGCAGCCGCCGGTCCTTGCTTTCGCCCTTGACGGTGACGGTGGTATGGCGAATGCCGTTGTCCCTTTCCGGGTCCGCCTTCCATCCGGCCTCCTCCAGCAGCGCCCGGGCCTTGTCCGGGTCGTAGCCGTATTCGTCGCTGTCCCGGTACATCCAGGTGCCTACGGGCATGGGCGTATCGGTCCGCCGGGCCATGCCCATGTACACGCTGTTGGCGATGGCGTCAAAGTCGATGGCGCAGCGGATGGCCTTGCGCACCAGGGGATTGTCCAGCGGGAAGGCGATGGAGGCGTTGTGGTTGAGCAGCAGCACCTCCAACTGTCGGGTGCGGTAGGCGATGTTCAGGTTGGTCAGCCCCGTCTGGTACTGCCCGGCGGAGGCGGAGCGGGTGATGGCCGCGTCCACCCGGTTGTACTCGTAATCGGAAATCAGATCCCGGTTGGTGGCCCGGAAGATCACGTTCACGGTTTTCACCGTGGGCGGCGTCTGCCACCAGTTCTCATTGGCGGAAAGGTACAGGTAATTGGCGGGCACGAAGCTGTCCACCTTAAACGGCCCGGTCCCCAGGGGGATCTGGCTCTGCACCTGATCCCGGGGCAGCACCGGGAAGGTCAAAGCGTAATACACGCCGTAGTAGGGCCGGCTCACGGTGATGCGCAGGCTTTCCGCGCTGTTGGCCGACACGTCGCTGATGATGTATTTGAGCTGGCTGTACGCGCCCCGTTTTTCCTCCGCCAGCCGCAGGATCTCCCGGATGGTGGCCTCCGCGTCGTAGGCGGTGCAGGGCGTGCCGTCGTGGAAGGTGACGCCCTGCCGCATGGTCACGGTCCAGATCTTCCCGCTGTTGTCCGGGTCGCACCGGACGGCCAGGCAGGGCACGGGCTTATAATCGTCGTCCAGGGCGAACAGCCCCTCGTAGATCAGCGCCGTGACGGATTGGAATTCCCTTTCCTCGGGCACCAGGGGGTTCAGATACCGGGTCTTCACCGAGATCAGCCCCAGGGACAGGCTGCTGTCCATGGTGGAGGCCCCGGCGGCGGCAGGCCAGCAGAGCAGCAGGATCAATGCCGCGCAGACGAGCTTAATAACGGTACTGTTGGTAGATCGCATAGCCTTCAAGCACCTTCTTTGCATAATGCCGGGTATCGTCCTTGGGGATCTGCGTCAGCGTCAGGGTCCTCCCGTCGGCGGAGTAATTCTTCAGCCAGGTCTGCACGCTGCCCCATCCCGCGTGATAGGCGCACGCCACCAGGATGGGATCGTCGGTACCCAGATGATTGATGATGTACCTGAGCAGGTAACACCCCATTTTGATGGAAGGCTCCGGCTCGAACAGTATGGAGATATCCGCGTTCCGGTAGCCGCAGTTTTTGCTGACCCAATCAAAAGTGTCGGGCATGAACTGCATCAGGCCCCGGGCATTTTTGCTGCTGACCGCCCGGGGATCATAATTGCTTTCCTGCTTGATGATGGCCGACACGTAGGCGGGATTGAGGCTGTTGAGGGCGGCGTAGTATTCGATCAGGTCCCGGTATTTCACCTGATAGGCATCCACTTTATCGGCCCAGTCCTTTTCCCGCTGCGTCTGCTCCTCCAGCGCCCTGTGCACCCGGGAAAATTCGCTTTTGGCGTCGTTCCACACCTTGATATGCAGCGCCAGCGCCGCCGCCAGCAGCGCCAACGCCGCGACCGGCACCCAGATCGGCACGCGCCGCCTGCTTTTCCGCCGCACCGCGGCGCGGCGGATCTGCTGCGCCTGGGGCTGCGCCGTTTCCGGCTGCGGCTCCGCCGGCCAGAAATGCTGCCATTCCGCAGGCGGCTGCCGCGTCGGCTCCGGCGGCGGCATCTGCGCCGGCGGCTGCTGATTCCAGCGCTGGGAACGCCGGTTCCGCTGGGCGGCCGGGGCCGTCCGGATGGGAGGAAGATCATTCATCAATGCGCATTTTCTCCTTCAAGGGATGAATTTGCCAATATGCCCTGCCACAGCCGCAGCGCCTCGGCGGCGCTTTCTTCCCGGCTGCGGTCCGTGCGGATCACCCGGTCCGCCCGCCGCGCTTTTTCCCGGGCGGGCATCTGGGCGCGGACCCGGTCCCGGGCTTCCCGGCAGGTGAGCCCGTCCCGGCTGCGGAGGCGGGATATCTGTTCCTTCACCGGCACGTAGGCGCACCAGATCTCGTCGCACCAGGCGTCCAGCCCGGTTTCGTACAAAAGCGGCACGTCCATGACCACCGGCCCGTCCGCTTCCCCGATCTGCCGCCGCATTTCCTCAAAAATCATCGGATGCAGGATGGCGTTGAGCCGCCCGCGGGCTTTTTCATCCGCGAACACCATCGCGCCCAGCGCCCGCCGGTCCAGCGTTTCTCCCCGGAACACCGTTTCGCCGAAGGCCGCCCGGATGGCGGGCAGGGCTTCGCCGCCCGCCGCCGTCAGGCCGCGGGAAATCTCGTCCGCGTCCACGATCCGCGCCCCGGCATCCCGCAGCGTTTTCGTCAGATGGCTCTTTCCGCAGGCGATGCCCCCGGTGAGCCCGATCACATACCGGCTCATTTGGTTTCAAACCAGCTTTCGCCCGTTTTCACTTCCGCCACCAGGGGCACCTTCAGCGCGAATACCTCTTCCATGCACTTCTGCAGCAGCGCGGCCACCCGCTCCTTCTCCTCCCGCGGCGCTTCGATGAGCAATTCGTCGTGCACCTGCAGGATCAGCCGGGCGCGCAGCCCCTCTTCCTTCAGCGCCCCGTGCACCCGCACCATGGCCAGCTTGATGATATCCGCCGCCGTGCCCTGCACCGGGGTGTTCATGGCCGCCCGCTCGCCGAAGGAGCGCACGTTGGCGTTGGAGGACTTGAGCTCCGGCAGCTGCCGCCGCCGGCCCATCATGGTTTCGGCATAGCCGCTGTCGTAGCCCTTTTTCACCGCCTCGTCCATAAAGCGCTTTACCCCGGGATACCGCTGGAAATACCGGGCGATGAAATCCGCCGCCTCCCGGCGGCTGACGCCGATGTTCCGCGCCAGGCCGAATTCGCTGATGCCGTACACCAGGCCGAAATTCACCGCCTTGGCGCTGGAGCGCATGTCCTTGGTTACCTGCGCCATAGGCACGCCGTACACCTCCGCCGCCGTGCGGGCGTGAATGTCCTGTCCCTTCCGGAAAGCGTCCACCATGGCGTCGTCCCCGGAAAAATGCGCCATTACCCTCAGCTCGATCTGGCTGTAATCCGCGTCCGCCAGCACGCAGCCCGGGGCGGCGACGAAGGCCTTGCGGATCTCCCGCCCCATTTCCGTGCGGACGGGGATGTTCTGCAGATTGGGCTCGCTGGAAGAAATGCGGCCCGTGGCGGTGCCGGTCTGATCGAAATAGGAGTGCACCCGGCCGGACCCGTCCATTTTCCTGAGCAGCGCGTCGATGTAGGTGCTGTTCAGCTTCACCGTCTGGCGGTATTTCAGGATCTTTTCCACGGCGGGGTGCAGATCTGTCAGTTTTTCCAGGGTTTCCGCATCGGTGGAATAGCCCTTCTGGGTCTTTTTCCCGTGGGGCAGATCCAGCGTCTCGAACAGCACCTTCCCCAGCTGCTGGGGGCTGTTGAGGTTGAACCCCCGCACCCCGGTGAGGCGGTAGACCTCTTCCTTCAGTTCCTCCGCCGATCTGGTGAATTCCGCCCCCAGGCCCCGCAGCACCTCCGCGTCCACCCGGAACCCCGCCTGCTCCATATCGAACAGCACGTACAGAAGCGGCATTTCCACGTCCCGCATCAGCTTTTCCATGCCCTCCCGCCGAAGCAGCTTTTCCTGCTTCCGCGCAAGGGTCAAAACGCCCCAGGCGTCCTCCCGGGCGAAATTTTTCAGCGCGTAGGATTTTTCCTGGGGATTGCGCAGGTACGCCCCCAGCATGGTATCCCAGAAAAACGCGGGCAGGGGCAGGCCTTGGTCGGAAAGCATGTGGAGCAGCGCCTTGCCGTCGTGCACGCAAAGCCTTTTTTCTTCCATCAGCGGGGCGACCGCCTGCCACGCTTCCTCGGGCAGCAGCCCGCCGGAAAGCATGTCCTGCTGCAATCGGATCTGTGCCAGCACGCCCTTCCCCGCCAGGGTCATGGTAACGGGCGTCACGTGGATGGCCGCCGTTTCCCCGCGGATCTCCCCCAGGAACGCGGCGATCTCCTCCCGGGTGGACAGCGTCCTTTCCTCCGGCGCGGCGTCCTCCTCCCCGTTTTCCTCCTCCGGGGCGGGCGCATCCGTCCCCGCCAGCTTTTCCAGCCGCCCGGCCATGCCGTTCAGCTGATATTTTTTCAGGGTTTTCAGCCCTTCGCCCATATGCGAAACATCAAACGCCGCCAGGTCGAAAACGATGGGGGCCGTGGGCCGGATGGTGGCCAGATCCTTGGAAAACCGGGCCAATTCCGCGTTCTCCCGCACCTTTTCCCCCAGCTTGCCCCGGATATCGCTTCCATGGGCCAGCACGTTTTCCAGGCTGCCGTATTCGTCCAGCAGCTTCACCGCCGTCTTTTCCCCCACGCCGGGGATGCCGGGGATATTGTCGCTGCTGTCGCCCATGAGGCCCTTCCAGTCCGTCACCTGCTCCGGGCTGACCCCGAAGCACTCCCGCACCCCCGCGGCGTCAAACAGCGTGCTTTCCGTGATGCCCTTCCGGGTGAAGAGCACCTTCGTCCCGTTCCCCACCAGCTGCAGCGCGTCCCGGTCCCCGGTGAGGATCACGCAGTCCATCCCCGCCTCCCGGCACTTGGCGGCCAGGGTGCCCAGAATATCGTCCGCCTCGTAGCCTTCGGCGGTCAGCACGCCCAGGCGCATATCGGAAAGGATCTCCTTGATGATGCCAAACTGCGGCCGCAGCTCCTCCGGCGTAGCCCGGCGGCCCGCCTTGTAATCCGCGTAGGCGACGTGGCGGAAGGTGGGCCCATGCAGATCGAAGGCCACCGCGGCGTACCGGGGGCCGATCTCCTGCACCGCCTTGAACAGCATGGCCAGAAAGCCGTGCACGGCGTTGGTGTACACCCCGTCCGCGTCCATCAGCGGCAGGGCGTGAAAGGCCCGGTGCATCAGGCTGTTCCCGTCCACCGCCAGCAGCGTTTCCCGCATCGCAATCACCTCGCGCAGTCATTCGCTTCAGTATACCACAGGTCGGAATAAATGAAAAGAAAATACTGCGGATTTGTTGCAAATTGTTTACAATGCCTCCGCATGACTATTTTCAGAAAAAGCAAAAAACCTTCCCCCGGAGGGGAAGGCGGCGCACAGCGCCAGAATGCGGCGTTTACTCCAGATCCACCGCCGCCGTCAGATCCTTTTGTTCCTCCGTCACGGCTTCCTGCCGCCGGTACACCTCCCGGGTGGCGGGATTTCCCATCAGTATCCCTTCTTCCTCCCGGCAGGGCACGATGTACACCCGGTCCGTGGGCCGGGACAGGCTCACATCGGCTTCGTACAGTATGCTGCCGTCCTCCTCAAGACGGCAGTTGCCGCCGTACCACTTGGTTTCCGCGCCCTCCGCCAGCACCGCAAAGCTCCAGCGCCAGCTGCCGTCATCCTCCGCCGCGGGAGCACCGTCCTCCCGGCTGATCCGCAGGCGCAGGGAAACGGCGTCCACCAGCACGTCCATTTTTTCCAGCGTCACTTTCTCGCCCTCCGGCAGGGTGAGCAGGGGCCGGTTTTCCACCGTATACACGGAAGCCGGCCTGGTTTCAAACCGGAACACCGCCTGGTCCACGCGCCGGAAAACCCCCAGGTCCACCGCGTTCTGCCATACGTCCTTCGCTTCCTTTTCCCCGCCGTCGATCCCGTCCTGCTGGGGGATGCAGGCCAGATACCACCAGGGATCGGCGTACTGATCCAGCATGATTTTTCCGTCCCGGTAGGCGTCGGCGAACTGCTGCTCGTGGAAAGCGTACTGCGCGTCCGTCCATTCCTCCTCGCCGATCCCCGGCTCATCCTCCACGGTGAACACGATGGGCAGCAGGGGCTGATAGATCTCGTACACGATTTCCCAATTTACCGGCCCGTCCGCGGGCCGCGCCAGGACGATTTCCGCCCCGCCGCACGCATCGTAGGTAACCATCCGGCTCAGATCCGGGGCCCAGAAGCCCGCATCGTCATAGCTGCCGCCCAGCCAGGAGACCTCCGCCGCCTCCCCGTTCACCGTGGCCCGCACGCCGGGCAGCACGAACACCGGGTCCGCCCCCGCTTTGGGATAGAGCTCCATGGCGGCGGTCAGGCGCATGCCGTCGAAGGCCGTCTCGTTGAGGGACAGGGTGAAGGCGTCGCATTCGTACGTCTGCCCCACGGTGAGGATGGTGTTCACATAGGCCTGATTCTCCGTTTTTTCCGGCGCGTGCCGCATCATGTACTGCAATATGCCGAACCCGCCCGTGGCCAGCGCCGCCGCGGTGGTTGCCAGCATCAGCGCAAGGACGATCACAAGGCCTGCCGACAGTTTTTTCATCGGTTTTCCCTCTCTTTTCTCCATGGAACGGAGGACGCGGTCCCGCATTTCCTCCGTCCAGGTCAATGCTGAAAGGACGCGGTCCGCATGCTCCCGGAACTGTTCATTCTTCATCGAAATACCACTCCTTCAGCTGCTGGCGCAGCAGTCCGTTGGCCCGGGAAAGGCGCCTGCGCACCGCGCCTTCCGTAAGCCCCAGCGCCGCGGCGGTCTCCCTGAGCTTCAATCCCTGATAGTACCGCAGCAGCACCGCTTCCCGGTATTTTGCATCCAGCCCCATGACCGCTTGAATCACCGTATCGTCGGGAAAGGAAAAGGCTTCGGCTTGTTCGGGCAGCGCGTCCGCATCGATCCGGCGGTTCACGTGGCGGTGCCATGAGGAGCGCGTCAGATCCCGGCAGCAGTTCACCGCGATGCGGGACAGCCAGGTGAGCTCCGACGCGTCTCCCCGGAATTTTTCATAATGCCGGTATGCCCTGAAAAACGTTTCCTGCGCGGCGTCCTGGGCCAGGGCCGCGTCCCCCAGCCGTAAGGCGCACAGGCGCAGGATGCGGCTGCCGTACTGCTCCATCAGCCGGGCGACTGTCTCCCGGCATTCCCCTTCCCTGGGCACGGCGTTCACCCCTTTCACCCATACAGACGCGGCCGGGCGGAAAAAACGTACCGTTTGGAAAAAAATCTTTGCTTCCGGACGGGAAAATAGTATAATAGACCGTGAAAAAACGCAAGGAGATCCCCATGACGGCACAGCAGGTATTGACGGCCCTTTCGGCGATCCGTTCGCCCCGGACCCAGGATGAATACGATCTGCACGGCCTGGTGGCCGAGGCGCTGCAGCGGGCGGACATCGCGTTCCGCCACGAAGCGTCCCTGGCTCCCCGCTGCCGCATTGATTTCCTGTGCGATTCCGTGGGCGTTGAGATCAAGCGGGGCCGGCCGGACCGGCAGGCGGTGGAAAAGCAGCTGCGCCGTTACGCGGACACGGGCCGCCTGACCGCCCTGATCCTGGTTTCCGAAAAATCCCTGCCCGCCCTGCCGGGCTTTCTTTCCGGCATCCCCGTATACTTCGTCAGCCTGCAGAAGCTCTGGGGCGTCAGCAACGCCCTGGGGGATGCGCCTTCCCGGGAAGCGGACGGAAATCCCGGTTTTCCCCCGCCGGAAAAGGAAGCCCCGCAAGGGCCGGAGGAGGCGCCCCGCCATTCCCCCGCAGCAAAGGAAGCCCCGGAGGAGACGGATGCAGCCGTCCCCCTGGAGGACCGGATCCTGCGGGATCTTGAGATAGAGGACGTGCCGCCCTTCCTGCGCACCGCGGAAAACAGCGGGCGCACCTACGGCACCCTGTCCTACAACGCCCGGCGCAGATGCTGGGTGATCCGGGGCGATCCCGCGGTGACGGAACTGGCCAAGCGCCTGTTCCCCGGCAGCGACGCCAAGCGGGGCGAAGCCCGCTTCACCGCCCACCGCCGGATCGTGGGAGACGTGAACTGGCTGATGCTGCGCTATCCCCTGGAGGTCGCCCCCCGGGACAAAGCGCGCTGGGACGAGGCCCTGCGCGCCGCCCGGGAGTATTACCGCGCCCGGGAGCGCGCCCGCACCGCGCCCCTCCACGTCCAGCCCTCCCCCGCCGTGTTCAGCGGCCAGCTTCGGCCCTTCCAGCAGGCGGGGCTTTCCTGGCTGCTGCTGACCCCCCGGGCGCTGCTGGCGGACGAAATGGGCCTGGGCAAAACCGTGCAGGCCCTAGCATGCGCCGCTCAGGAGGGGATCTTCCCCCTGCTCATCGTGCCCCCGCCCCACCTGTGCCGCAACTGGATGGCCGAAACGCTGCGCTTCCTGCGGGTGGAAGGGCGCTTGCCCCGGGTGCACATCGTCAGGGGCCTCAAGCCCTATCCCCTGCCCGAGGCGGACGTATACATCCTGCATTATCTGCTGCTGCGGGGCTGGAAGGAGGCCCTGCCGCAGATGCGCTTCCATACCGTGATTTTCGACGAGGTGCAGGAGCTGCGCCGGGCGGGCACGGAAAAATACAGCGCCGCCAGTTTGCTGTCCGAAAGCTGCGAAAGGGTGATGGGCCTCTCCGGCACGCCCATTTACAATTACGGCGGCGAGATCTGGAACGTGATCAACATCCTGGATTATCATTTCCTGGGCGATTGGGAAACCTTCTCCCGGGAATGGTGCGCGGGGTATGGCAACCGCATCGTACTGAAGCCCGATCTGCTGGGGGATCATCTGCGCCGGGAGGGGCTGATGCTGCGGCGCACCAAGCAGGAGGTGCTGCCGGAGCTGCCGGAAAAGCGCCGGCTGGTGCAGGAGATCGACGCGGACGACGCGCTCTACGCCCATCTCATGGCCCCGGTGTGGGAAAAGCTGTACCGCTGGAAGCGCGACCGGGAGCTGACCGCCTCCGCCCGGGCCCTTTTGGAGGATCAGATCAGCCAGGAAGCCCGCCAGGCCACGGGGCTGGCGAAGGCCCCCTACGTGTGCCAGTTCGTCCGGGCGCTGGTGAACGCCGGGGAAAAGGTGCTTTTGTTCGCCCACCATCACGCGGTGATGGACCTGTACAAAAAAGAATTGAAAAGCGAGCATCCGGCCTTTATCACCGGCCGGGAAACCGGCGCGAAAAAGGAAGAAGCGGCGGACCGCTTCATGCTGGGGAAAACCGATCTGTGCTGCGTTTCCCTCCGGGCAGCCAGCGGGCTGAACCTGCAAAGGGCCACCTGCGTGGTGTTCGGCGAGCTGGACTGGAGCCCCGCCGTCCATTCCCAGGCGGAGGACCGGGCCCACCGCATCGGGCAGAAGGATTCCCTGCTGTGCTATTACCTGGTGTCCCCCCGGGGCAGCGACCAGGAAATGCAGGAGGCCCTGGGGCTCAAGGTGAGCCAGTTCCTGGGCCTCATGGGCGACGCCCCCCAGACCGCGGCCCAGGCCGCCGCCGGGGCAAATTACGCCCGGCAGCACGTGGAAAAGCTGGTGCTGGGCCTCCGGGACGAAGGCTGACGCCCCGCGCGGAAAAAAAACTGATTGTAAGCTGCAATTTTTGTGGTATACTGTTGAAGCGCACTGTCCACCGGGAAAAGAAAGCGCCGGGCAGTGGGAACGAAGGATGGAAAGCGAGGCACAGCAGGGATGCTGGAACTGAGGCATATTTCTTTTGAAGTGAACGCGGACGGCCAGGACAAGGAAATCGTCCGGGACGTGAGCCTTAAGCTGCAGGAAGGGAAGCTGTCCGTGGTCACCGGGCCCAACGGGGGCGGGAAATCCACCCTGGCCCGTCTGATCGCAGGCATCGAAAAGCCCACGGCGGGCCGGATCCTTCTGGACGGCAGGGATATCACCGATTGGTCCGTGACGGACCGGGCCCGGGCGGGCATCGCCTTCGCCTTTCAGCAGCCGGTGCGCTTCAAAGGCATCCAGGTGATGGATCTGATCCGCCTGGCCGCGGGCAAGGCCCTCTCGGTGGCTCAGGCGTGCGAATATCTTTCCCAGGTGGGGCTGTGCGCCCGGGATTATATCGACCGGGAAGTGAACGCCAGCCTGTCCGGGGGCGAGCTCAAGCGCATCGAGATCGCCACGGTCCTGGCCCGCGCCGCCCGGATCTCCGTATTCGACGAGCCGGAAGCCGGCATCGACCTGTGGAGCTTCCAGAACCTGATCGAGGTGTTCGAGCACATGCGCTCCCACATCGAGGGCAGCTCCATCCTCATCATCTCCCATCAGGAGAGGATATTGAACATCGCGGACGAGGTGATCGTGCTCCGGGAAGGCCGGGTGGCCGCCCAGGGGCCCCGGGCGGAGATCCTGCCCACGCTCATCGGCACGCCCTCCGCGGTGGCCAGCTGCATCCGGGAAAACGGCAGGATCGGAGGGATCGGGGAATGAAACCATTGGATGAGATCCAGCAGCGCCTGCTTCGGGAGGTGGCCGATCTGCATACCGTGCCGGAAGGCGCCTATAACATCCGCGCCAACGGCCAGTCCGTGGGCCGGCAGTCCACCGCCAATATCGAGATCACGCCCAAGGAGGGCGTCAGCGGCCTGGAAATCCGCATCAGGCCCGGCACGAAGAACGAAAGCGTGCACATCCCCGTGGTGATGACCCAGAGCGGCCTCACCGAGGTAGTCTACAACGATTTTTATATCGGCGAAAACGCGGACGTGACCATCGTGGCGGGCTGCGGCATCGACAACTGCGGCAATCAGGACGCGCAGCACGACGGCATCCACCGCTTTTTCGTGGGCCGCGGCGCGCGCATCCGGTACGTGGAAAAGCACTACGGCTCCGGGGACGGCGCGGGCAAGCGCATCCTGAACCCGGTCACCGAGGTGTATCAGGACGAGGACAGCACCGTGGAAATGGAAATGGTGCAGATCAAGGGCGTGGACGACACCGACCGCAGGACGCTGGCGGAACTGAAAAGCGGCGCCCGGCTGGTGGTCAGGGAGCGGCTCATGACCCACGGGCGGCAGAACGCCGTCAGCACCTACGAGGTGCACATGAACGGCGACAACAGCAGCGCCGACGTGGTGTCCCGTTCCGTGGCCCGGGATGATTCCTTCCAGCGGTTCGACGCCAAGCTGGTGGGCAGCGCCGCCTGCACCGGGCATACCGAGTGCGATTCCATCATCATGGACCGGGGCCGCATCCTGGCCGTTCCCGGGCTGGAGGCCAACAGCGTGGACGCCGCCCTGGTGCACGAGGCCGCCATCGGCAAGATCGCCGGGGAACAGATCGTGAAGCTCATGACCCTGGGCTTAACCGAACAAGAGGCCGAAGAACAGATCGTGAACGGCTTTTTGAAATAAATGCTTATAAAGGAGGATCCTTCCATGTCCGAAAAAATCACCGCCGAAACCCTGATCGGCCAGATCGTCCGGGATCATCCCGAGGCCGCCCCCGTGCTTTTCTCCATCGGCATGCACTGCCTGGGCTGCCCCGCGTCCCAGATGGAATCCGTGGCGGACGCCGCCCGGGTGCACGGCTACAACCCCGACGACGTAGTGAACGCCCTGAACGCCGCCATCGGAAAGAAGGAAGCCGAGTAAAAGCCACACAAAAAACGGCCCGCGGTCCTGATGGATCGCGGGCCGTTCAGTCAGTCGAAAAACCCAGGGGATGCATCGAAGGGGCCGCAGCCCCTTCGATTGTCATCCGCAGGCAGCGGCATGTACGTCGCCGAGGAGCAAATGAAATTTGCTTCCTCTATCAATTTCTGGCCGCAAAATGAGTGTTTTCGCTTGCGAAAATGCCATTTTGCAAGAAATTGATGGATCGAAACAAAGTGGAATCCCGATTCCGCTTTGTTTCGCAGGGTGTCGAAAACTCTTTTTCGACACCCTGAACGGCCCGCGACCGTAATGGATCGCGGGCCGTTTTCTTGTTTTCATCCGTCCGGAAGTCATCTTCCCCGGCCCCAGCCGCCGCGGCCGCCCATGCCCCCGGGCCCGCCGCCCATGAACTGGTTGGGCAGGGTGGATACCTGCTGGCCGTTGACGATCACCGTGCCGCCGCTGATCTGGCCGGTGCCGTCGTAGTCGAAGGTGCTGCTGCCCGTCACGGTGACGGTGCCGC
The DNA here is from genome assembly GCA_017620455.1 of Clostridia bacterium. The sequence goes on along the minus strand of JAFZQK010000037.1, from coordinate 5,722 downwards.
CGTTGATGTAGATATCGCCGTTGGAGTCCACCCCGTCCGTATCCCCGGCGCCCATGGAGATGCTCACGTCCCCGCCGTTGATCTCCACCGTAGGCCGGTACGCGCTGGATTTCTGGGCGGCGTTGATGCCGTCGTCCCGGGCCTGGATGGAAACGGTGCCGCCGTTGATCTGGATGTAGGTGCCTTCGATGCCTTCCGCCGCGGTGATCTCCAGGCTGCCCCCGTCGATCTGCACCAGGGAAGACCCATGGATGCCGTCGTCCCCCGCGTTGACGGAGAGGCTGCCGCCGCCGATGTACACATAGCCCAGGGCGCCGTCGTCGCTGTTCTCGGCATGCAGGCCGTCGGTGCCGGCCTGCAGCGTCAGGCTGCCGTCCCGGATACGGATGGAATCGTTGGCTTCGATCGCCTTGGAGGAGGCGGTGATCCGGTAAGTGCCGCCGGTGATCTTCAGGTCGTCCTTGCATACGACGCCGTTATCGGTGGAAACGACGGTGAGCGCTGCGGTGCCGTTGAGCGTCAGATCCGCCCGGGAGAATACCGCGCCGTCGGTATTGACGCTGCCGTCCTTCCGGAACGTGCCGGTGACGCTCAGGGCGCTGTCCGATACGGTGGTGATGAACACCTTATCGGCGGATTTCACATAGATGCAGGGAAAATCGCTGTTGGTGACCGTCACGCCGTCCAGCACCAGCTGCACCTTGTCCTTGTCCCCCGCCTCCACGAAGACGGTGACGTTTTCGGCGCTGCCGGTGAGGACGTATACCCCCGCCTCGGTCAGCAGGATGTCTTCCTCGCTCTGCACCGTATACGTCACGGCATCGCTCAGGTCCGGCGTCTGGTTCAGGTCCCGGTCCGAAAACAGCTCCTCCGCGTTCAGCGTGGCCGCGCCTCCCTGATTGCCGGTCTGGGCCAGGGCGGAGGGAATGCCCGCGCAAAGAGCGATGACGGCGCACAGCGCCAGGATTTTTTGGATCAAACCGAAACGGTGTTTCACATTCTTTTTCATGGTTAGCTGCCATCCTTTCTTCTTGGGATGGCCTTATCATATTCCCCGAGGCTTAAAGAAACATTAAAGGCGAAAAACTTTTTTATTTCATCACGTCGTCTTCCCGGGCGATCAGCTCTCCGGGCGCAGGCCCCGCCCCGGCATCCGGCGTTTCCTCCGCCGTCCCGGGATCCTCCAGCGCCTCCAGGAACAGCCGGGCCACCAGCGCCGCGCCGCGCCACTGCAGGTGGCTGTCGTCCCGCAGGCCGTCGGGATAGTTTCTGTCCCCCGCGGGCACGTGGCAGAACACCTTTTTCGTGCCCTCCTCCCCCAGCGCCTGGAACGCGCGCATGGCGCGCCTTTCCAGATCCGCCAGGCGCACGCCCCGCCGCTTTGCCAGGGCGCGCATGGCGTCCGGGTACGCCCCGTGGGTGGGGATCAGGCAGCCCTCGGCAAAATACCGCCGGGGAACGGGGGTCGCCAGGATCGGCTCCGCCCCCGCGCGCCGGGCGGCGTCGATGTAGCGGTCCAGGCACGCGGGGAAAGCGGTGTCGGGGTCCGTGTGCCGCAGGGGATCGGCCTTCTCGTCGTTATGGCTGAAGGAAACCACCAGCCTGTCCCACCGCCGCAGGCACATTTCGATGCAATGCAGCCGCATTTCGTCCAGAAAGCTCTTGCTGCTGCGCCCGTTGACGGCGCAGTTTTCCACATGCGCTCCCTCCGTCAGGGCGGGCAGCGCCTGGCCCCAGCCCGCCATGGGCGCCCGGGAGGCGGGATAATCGGCCATGGTGGAATCCCCGCAGAGATACCAGGTGGGCACCCTTTCCTTGGGACGCCACCGATCCTCCCCGCCCAGGACCATTTCCGCCGTGATCCCTTCGCCCTCCGCTTCCGTCAGCCGCTTTTCCCCGGGGTGCCGCGGCGTCAGGTCCGCCCGGGCGCCCCGGGAGGCATACTCCCCGTACCGGGCGGTGACCGTGCGCTCCGCGTCCCAGTCGGAAAACCCGGCGGGCGCCACGCACTCGTCCATCTCGCATTTCAGGAATATCGTCCGGGCATACTTCCGCCAGGGCCGGCCCAGGTACGCCTGCCCCGGCCCGCACTCGCCGGTCAGGCGGCAATCGTGAAAGACGAAGCCGAAGGGCTGGTCCCCGGGGGTGTTGGCGGCGGTATAGAAGCCGCCCCGGGCGTTCATGTGCAGCTGGCAGCATTCGAACCAGCAGCGGTACGGCCCGAAAATGAAATCCACGTCGCCCTGGATGAAGCAGTTTTCAAAATACCAGCGGCTGCGGGTCGCCGGGCAGTCCCCCACCGATTCCACGCACTCCGCCGTCCCCGCCGTCCGGGGCAGGATCTCCCGGATCACCTTGGGCATCACCGGCCCGCAGAACAGCGTATCCTGATGGGCGATCAGGCGGCAGGAGCGCATCACGCCCCGGTCCCCCGCGGCGTACACCGCCACCGCCTGGCCCGCGTCCCGGCCGTCCCCGGCATCGTTGCGCACCGTCAGGTTTTCGATTTCCACCCCGTGTCCCGTGATCAGCATGGAAAAGGACAGAAACGTGCCCTTTTCTTTCCCTTCGGCGTCCCGGTCCCGGGCGCAGGCGGAATGGGTGATCACCGTGCGGTCCCGGTCCTCCCCCACGATGCGCACACGGTCCCTGTTCACGATCACCCGTTCCCGGTATTCCCCGGCGCGCACCACGATCGTGGCCCGTTTCCCTTCCGGAACGGCGTCCACCGCCGCCTGAATGGAGGCATAGTCCCCGCTCCCGTCTGCGGCAACGATATACACCCGTTTTCTCCTCCCGTCCTCCGCGCTTTCCCCCGCGGTTCCGTCAAAAGAAGATTATCATATGCGCCGCCGATCTTCAAGCGTTTTCCGCCCGTTTTTTTCTTTCGCATAAATCCCTTGCAATTGCCGCATCAATGTGCTATACTTATTTGGTCAAAGAAAGGCAACTTATTTGACGGGAGGGATCTTGCATGCGATTGAGCGATACCATCGAAAGCTTCATCAAGGCCATGCTCCAGGAGGATCAGCCGGAGGTGGAGCTGAAAAGGAACGAGCTGGCGGAGTATTTCCACTGCGCTCCCAGCCAGATCAATTATGTGCTGGCCACCCGCTTCACGCCGGATCACGGCTACGTGATCTCCAGCCAGCGGGGGGGCGGCGGCTATATCCGCATCGTGCGGGTGCGGCAAAGCAGCGGCGACCATTTGACCTACCTGCTCACCGAGCGGGTGGGCGACCGACTGGACGCCCCCACGGCCCAGGTGCTCTGCCAGCAGCTGGCGGAGCGCAAGGTGCTGGCGCTCAGCGAAGCGGAGCTCATCGCCGCCGCGGTCTCGCCCCAGGCGCTCAGCGCCCCCATGCCGGAAAACGTCAAGGACTCGCTGCGGGCGAAGATCTTCAAGTGCATGCTGCTCACCGTGATGCGGCACAGGCAGCAGGAAGCAAACGGATGAATTTGCCTCCGGTGCGTTCAGGCCCGGCGGCGCATACTATATCAGGAAAAAGGAAAGCGACAGGAGAAAGAAACCATGCTTTGTGAAGAATGCGGTGAACGGCAGGCCGAGGTGGTGATGACCACCGTCATCAACGGCGAATCCACCAGCCGGCACCTGTGCCGGGAATGCCTGAAAAAATACCAGACGGGAGATCTGCAGTCCGTGCTGGCGGCGGTACTGTCCGCCATGGCGGAAAAAAAGCAGGTCCCGGAGATCACCTGCCCCCGTTGCGGGGAAACCTACGCCGAATTCCAGAAGACGGGCATGCTGGGCTGCGCGGAATGCTACGCCGCTTTCCGCAGGGAACTGACCCCCCTGATCACCCGGGTGCAGGGCAGGACGCAGCACGCGGGGCGCAGGCCCCCGGTCAGCGAAGAGGAGCAGGCCCGGCTGACCCGGATGGAAGCGCTGCGCGCGCAGATGGAAGCCGCCGTGGCGGAAGAAAACTTTGAGGAGGCCGCCCGCCTGCGGGATCAGCTGCGGGCCATCGCCGCTTCCGGGGAGGCGAAGGCATGAGCGACATCGTAGTGTCCTCCCGGGTGCGCCTCGCCCGGAATTACGAGGATCTGCCCTTCCGGCACAAGATCACCGCGGCCCAGTGCGAAGCATGCGTCAGCCGCACCTTGGACGCCCTGCGTCCGCTGCCGGAGCCCTATACCTACCTGCCCATCGAGGGCATGGAGGAAAACGAAAAGCACGTCCTGGTGGAAAGCCACCTGATCAGCCCGGATCTTCTGAAGGAAGAAACGGGCGCCGCGGTGCTGGTGCGGGGCGATGAAAGGATCGCCGTGATGATGAACGAGGAGGACCATCTGCGCATCCAGGCCTTCGCCCCCGGGGAGAACCTGCCCCTGGCCGCCCAGAACGCCTTTTCCGTCGACGATACCCTGCAATCCACGCAGCATTTCGCCTTTGACAGCCAGCTGGGCTATCTCACCGCCTGCCCCACCAATACCGGCACCGGCATGCGGGCCTCCGTCATGCTGCACCTGCCCATGCTGACCCTGTTCAAGCAGATGGGCAAGGTCAGCCAGATCGCCGCCAAGGTGGGCCTCACCCTCCGGGGCATTTACGGCGAGGGCAGCGAAGCCCAGGGCAATCTGTACCAGCTGAGCAACCAGGTCACCCTGGGCCGCACGGAGCAGGATCTGGTGCAGGCCGTCACGGCCACCGCCCGGCAGATGGCGGAAATGGAGCGGGTGTTCCGCGGCCGGGCCTGGGAGCGGGACCGGGTGGCCTTTGAGGATCAGCTGTTCCGCTCCTACGGGCTGCTCACCAACGCCCGGCGCATGGGCGTCAAGGAATTCATGGCCCACTGGAGCAATCTGCGCATGGGCGCGGCCATGGAAAAGCTGCCCGTGTCCGCCGAGGTGTGCGACGCCCTGCTCACCGCCGCTCAGCCCGCCCACGTGATCAAGGCCGCCGGCGCGGCCCTCAATGAAAAAGAACAGGACGCATACCGCAGCGAAATCATTCGCCGCGCGATCCAAGGAGGTTCCTGATGGCAATTTTCGGTCGTTTCAATGAACGGGCCCAGCGGGTCATCGCCGCGGCGCAGAAATCCGCCGTGGATCTGGGCCACGCCTTCGTGGGCAGCGAGCATTTCCTGATCGCCCTGCTGAAGGAAGCCCGGTCCGACGCCCCGGCCCTGCCGGACAACGTGATCGCGGAAACCGTGGTGGAAGCCGTAAAGCAGCTGACCGGCACCGGCAGCCACGCCCCCGCCCAGCTGGAGCTGACCCCGCGGGTGAAAAAGCTGATGGAAACCAGCATCCGGGAGGCCCAGCGCCTGGGCCAGCCCTACGTTACCGCGGGGCATTTCTGGCTGGCCCTGCTGCAGGACCCGGAAAGCGTGGCCATGCGGGCGCTCGTTTCCATGGGCTGCGATACCGACAAGCTGCGCCAGAGCGTCCAGGACGCCCTGTGCCGCAGCGGCGGGCACCCGGACGATCCCGCCCCGGACGCCGACAATCCCCTGGCCAAATACGGCCGGGACCTGACGAAAGCCGCCGAGCACGGCGAACTGGACCCTGTGATCGGGAGAGCGGCGGAAATCGAGCGCATCGTGCAGATCCTGTCCCGCCGCACGAAACACAACCCCGTCCTCCTCGGCGAGCCGGGGGTGGGCAAATCTGCCGTGGCGGAGGGCCTGGCCCAGCGCATCAGCCAGGGCAGCGTGCCGGAAACCCTCACCGACAAGAAAATCATTTCCCTGGATATGGG
>JAFZQK010000036.1 GCA_017620455.1 Clostridia bacterium | reverse complement strand
CTGAAAGTGCATTCCAAGGGCAAGCCCCTGGCGGAGGACGTGGACCTGGACAACATCGCCAAGCGCACCCCCTACGCCACCGGCGCGGATCTGGAAAACATCATGAACGAGGGCGCCATCCAGGCCGCCCGGGAAAAGAGCTCCGTCATCACCCAGGCGCATCTGATCGAGGCCGTGGAGCGCATCCAGATGGGCCCCGAAAAGCGCAGCCACAAGGTGCTGGAGGAGGACCGCCGCATCACCGCCTATCACGAAGCCGGCCACGCCCTGGTGGGCCATTACCTGCCTTTGTGCGACGACGTGCATATGATCACCGTGGTGCCCCGCGGCCAGGCCGCCGGCATGACGCTGAGCCTGCCGGAAAAGGAATCCGATCACCACAGCAGGCAGCGTCTGCTGCAGAACATCACCATGATGCTGGGCGGCCGCGCCGCCGAAAGCCTCACCCAGGAGGACGTGTGCACCGGCGCCATCAACGATCTGCAGCGCGCCACCGAACTGGCCCGGAACATGGTCACCAAGTTCGGCATGAGCGACAAGCTGGGCACCGTGTACCTGGGCAACGACCAGGAAGTGTTCGTGGGCATGGAATTCGGCCAGACCCGGGATTACAGCGAAGAAACCGCCGCCCTCATCGACAGCGAGGTGCGCGCCATCCTCACCAAATGCTATCAGGACAGCCTGGATATCCTCCGGGCCCACCTGGATCAGCTCGAAAGCCTGGCGGAAATGCTGATCGAGAAAGAAACCATCACCCGCGAAATGTTCCTGGATTTCATAAATCCCGCCCCCGCCGCGGAAGGCGAAGGCGCTCCCGAAACCCCATGATCCGCCCGGACCTGCACATGCACACCGCCGCGTCCGACGGGGTGCTCCCCGTGCACGAGCTGGCCCGCCAGGTCCAGCGCGCGGACGTGACGCTGTTTTCCGTCACCGATCACGATACGGTGGCCTCCCTGCCCGCGGCCTTCGATGCCGCCTATGAGCGGGGATTGGCCTTTATCCCCGGCGTGGAGATCAGCACGGAGGGCGACGAGGACATCCACATCCTGGGCTACGGCGTGGATCCGGAGGACGAAGCGCTGCTTTCGTTCCTCCGCCAGTCCGACGCCATGCGGCTGGAAAGAACCCGACGGGCCGTGGACGTGCTGAGCAGAATGGGCATGCCCCTGGACTGGGACGAATTATCAGGCGGCGCCGAAGGCACGGTGGGGCGGCTGCACATCGCCCGGGCGCTGACGGCGAAAGGGTACGTGCAGAACGAAAGCGAGGCTTTCTCCAAATATCTGGGCAAGGGCCGCCCGGCCTGCGTGCCCCGGGAGACCCCCGCCGCATCCAAAGCCATTTCGCTGCTCCGATCCCGGGGCGCGGTGCCGGTGCTGGCCCATCCCGGCTTGATCCATTGGCCGCGGGAGCGGCTGCTGCCCATGCTGCGCCAGTGGATGGACGCCGGGCTGATGGGCATCGAGGTCTATCATCCCGCCAACCGCCTGCATTATCCCCTGTGGGACCGCATCGCCCGCCAGAACGGGCTGCTGGTCACCGGCGGCAGCGATTTTCACGATTTTCAGGGCAGCCACGGCCGGATCGGAGAAACCGCGGCCGAATGGCCCGATGCCTGCGACGACGCCTGGAAGCTGTACCGGGCCGCAAAAATGTGTCATTTTTAATCGTTATCAAGGAGTTTTTCCATGCAATACCGTCAGGGCTATCAGCCCCCTCCCCTGCCCGCCCCGGACAAGCGGAAGCGGATCAGCAAAAAAGCCGTCGCGCTGACGCTGTCGGCGCTGGTTTTGTGCGCGCTGGCCGTGGGGGGCATCCTGATCGCCGGCAGCATCCGCCGCGCCAACGCGGAGCGCCAGGCCCTCAAGGACGCGGTGGAGGCCTATGACGGCGTATACGCCCCCAACATCGTGGTGGACGGCGTGCGCCTGGAGGGCAAAACGCCCCAGGAAGCCATCGACGCCGTGTTGGAAAAGGTCAACGCCCGCCAGAACAGCTGGACGCTGAACCTGACTTACCGGGGGCATACCTTTTATACCCTGGATTACGCTTCCCTGGGTATCACCACGGACGTGACCCAGGTATACAGCCTGCTGGAGGAGCTTTACCGGCTGGGCAAGGTGGGCACCCTGGAGGAGCGCAAGGCCGAGATCGACGCCCTGCGCGAAACCCCCCGGATCGCCAACACCACCCAGTCCGAAATGACCGACGCGCTGCTGGACAGCGTGCTTTCCCAGATCCGGGACGCCCTCTCCTGGGCGCCGGTGGACGCTTATCTGGTGGCATTCAGCCCGGATCTGGAGGATCCCTTTACCATCCAGCCGGATCACCCGGGCTCCACCCTGGATGTGGAAAAGGCGAAGCAGCAGGTGCTTTCCATGGCGGCCGCGGGGCAGAGCGGCGATCTGGAAATGGAGCCGGATACGGTGCCCGCCCAGGTCACGGAGGCGGAAGTGCGCAATCAGTTCACCCTGCTGTGCAAGGCCGTCACCCCCATTTCCACCTCCTCCAGCGAGTACCGCAACAGCAATATCCGCACGGCCTTTTCCTACATCAACGGCACCGTCGTATCCCCGGGCGACACCTTCAATTTCAACCGCATCACCCAGGACCGCACCTTTGAAAACGGCTACCGCCCCGCCATCGAATACGGCGAAGGCGGGCTGGAAACCGTGGGCATCGGCGGCGGCGTGTGCCAGGCCAGCACCACGGTGTACCTGGCGGCGCTGCAGTCCGGCCTGGAGATCGTGGAGCGTTCCCCCCACGCCGATCAGGTGTCCTACACCACCTTCGGCCAGGACGCCACCGTGGTGTACAACCGGCTGAACCTGCGCTTCAAAAACAATTACGACAGCCCCGTTTACATCACCGCCCGGGTGGAGACCGTCGGGAAGAGCAAGAGCCGCTATCAGTGCGTGGTGTGCATCTACGGCCCCAGCCTGGGGGAAGGCGTGTCCTATAAGCTGCGCACCCAGGAGCAGGTGGAGGTGATCCCCGCCCCCCTGAACGTCTCCTACGTCAAGGATACGGAGCACCAGCACGTCACCTACACCGACGAAACGTACCTCTACCGGGAGGCCCGGGACGGCTTCATCAACGAAACCTACCTGCAGAAATGGGTGAACGGCCAGATGGTTTCCGAAACCTTCGTCAGCCGGGACGAATGCAAGGCCCGGGAAGCCGTATACCTGGTGGGCACCCTGAGCCGATAAAAACTTTTCCCGGGCAAAGGGATTGACAAACCCCCCGCGCGTTTGATATACTAATTGGGCGCTTCGGGGCGGCTGTCAGTCCCATCCGCGGAGGGATGGCCGAGCGGTTGATGGCGCTGGTCTTGAAAACCAGTGATGCCGAAAGGCACCGGGGGTTCGAATCCCTCTCTCTCCGCCATTTTCTTTCCTGGAAAAGCGCATGCAAGCCAAATGGAGAAGTACCCAAGTGGCCGAAGGGGCTCCCCTGCTAAGGGAGTAGTAGGAGTGAATCCTAGCGAGAGTTCAAATCTCTCCTTCTCCGCCAAAAGCTCTGAGCCATTCCGGCTCAGAGCTTTTTCTTTTCAACGACAGTATCGGGAGGGAACCATGGCGGCTTTTGTGGATCGCGCGCCTTTCATCGCCAAGGCCGGCAACGGCGGCAACGGGTGCGTTTCCTTTCACCGGGAAAAATTCGTGCAGAACGGCGGGCCGGACGGCGGCGACGGCGGCCACGGCGGGGACGTGATATTGCTGGCCGACGAAAACATGCACACCCTGCTGGATTTCCGTTTCCGCAGCAAATACGAGGCTCCGGCGGGCCAGGACGGCGCCGGCGGCCGCCGCAACGGCAAGCGCGGCGAAAGCCTGACCGTCAAGGTGCCGGTGGGCACGGTGGTGCGGGAAAAGGAAAGCGGCGTCGTTGTGGCCGATATGTACGAGGCCGGGCGGCAGAAGGTGCTGCTTCGGGGCGGCCGGGGGGGCTGGGGCAACAGCCATTTCGCCACTCCCACACGTCAGGCGCCCAATTTTGCCAAGCCCGGCATCAAAACCGAGCGCCACGAATTCGTCCTGGAGCTCAAATCCATCGCGGACGTGGGGCTGGTGGGCTATCCCAACGTGGGAAAATCCACCCTGCTTTCCGCGGTCACGGCGGCGCGGCCCAAGATCGCCAATTATCATTTCACCACCCTGACCCCCAATCTGGGCATGGTGCGCCGCCGCGGTCAGGATTTCGTGATGGCGGACATCCCGGGCCTGGTGGAGGGCGCCAGCGAAGGGGCCGGGCTGGGCCACGATTTCCTCCGGCACGTGGAGCGCACCCGGCTGCTTCTGCACGTGATCGACGCCGCCGGCAGCGAAGGCCGGCATCCGGTGGAGGATTTCGAGCAGATCAACCTGGAGCTGCAGAAATACGGCGATCTTTCGGGCCGGCCCCAGATCATCGCCGCCAACAAAATGGACCTGCCGGACGGCGAAACGGGCTATCAGATGCTCAAGGAGCACATCGCCGACCGCTATCCCCTCTTCCCCATCAGCGCCGCCGCCCACGAGGGCCTGGGCGCCCTGATGGACTGCGTGGCGGACACCCTGGCCGCCCTTCCCCCGGCGGCGCCCTTCGCGGAAGAAGAAATGCTGCCTGAGAGCCTGGAAAAAACGGGCTTTGAAGTGACCCTGGACGGAAGCGTGTTCGTGGTCAGCGGCGGCGCCGTCAATCAGCTGCTGGACAGCGTGAACTTCTCCGACGAGGAATCCCTCAACTGGTTCCACCGCACCCTGCGCCGGGCCGGCATCATCGACGCCCTGCGTCAGGCCGGGGCGAAGGAGGGCAGCACCGTCCGCATCGACGATATGGAATTCGATTTCATTGAATAAAGAAAGGAAACACCCATCATGCAGCTGGAAATCACAAGCAAGCAGCGCGCTTACCTGCGCTCCCTGTGCAACACCCTGCAGCCCGTGCTTTACATCGGCAAGGAGGGCATCACCGACGCCACCGTCACCGAGGCGTGGAACGTGCTGGAAGCCCGGGAGCTGATCAAATGCTCCGTGCAGCGGGAGGCGCCCCTCACCGCCCGGGAAGCCTGCCGGGAGCTGTGCGAACGGGTCCACGCCGCGCCGGTGCAGTGCATCGGCGGCAAATTCTCCGTTTACCGCCCCCGGCGGAAGGACCCCACCATCATCCTGCCGTAAACCCGAGGAGACCAGAAACATGGACGCCCTGAACGCCATCCTTTCCCGCCGCAGCTACCGCGGCGCATACCGAAGCGATCCCGTGCCCCGGAAGGACCTGACCGCCATCCTGCAGGCCGGCCTCGCCGCGCCCTCCGGCTGCAACAAGCAGACCGTCAGCCTCATCGCCGTGGACGATCCGGACACGCTGGATCGGATCAAAGCGGTGATCGACCCGCCTGTGGCCCAAACCGCCCCCGCCGCCATTTGCGTGCTTTCCCGGAAAATCATTGCGTACCGGGACAGGTGCTTTTCCGTGCAGGATTACGCCGCCGCCATCGAAAACATGCTGCTGACCGCGGTGGCCCTGGGGTATCAGAGCTGCTGGTACGAGGGCCACATCACCGACACCGACCGGATCGGCGCCAGGATCGCCCGCATCCTGGGCGTTCCCGACGATTGCGAGCTGGTATGCTTCCTGCCCGTAGGCGTTGCCGAAAGCGCGCCCACGCCGCCCAAAAAGCTGCCCGCCGGCGAGCGTGCCTGGTTCAACGCCTATGGCGGCGAAAGCATCGAAGAATAATACAGAATAAAAAAGGGGATGTTGCAGAAGCCAATCTGCAATATCCTCTTTGTTTACAGGGATATTGGTTCTTATACAAGAATGAGCAGCAGTGAATACCGGGAAATCGAAACCCCCGGGGTGGTTTGGAAGGGCCGCAGCCCCTCCAAGTGGAATCCGCAGCAGCGACCTGTGCGCTGCGAGGAGCATTTTTGCGAAGCAGAGCATGCCCTGCGAGAGCAAAAATGCTTTCCTTACGCCTTTTCCGCCCGGGAGTCTCGCAGGGACGAGATGAAAAGGCGTATCTGTCGATCAAATGGAGGATCCATTTGATCGAAGGGGCTGTGCAACAGCCCCTTTTTTGCTGCGTTCCGTTACCGATCGAAGAAATACGCGTTCATCCGGGGATAGACCTTCACGTTGCCTTCGTCGTTCAGCACGCTGTAGGCCCCGGCGGTCTCGCCGTACACGGTCACCTGCTCGTCCGTGTTCACCCCCGGCTCCTCCTGGCAGATCACGTAAATGATCTCCTTGTAATTTCCCGCGTTGGTTTTGGTCAGCGCCACCGTTACCACCCATTCGCTGATGGTTTTCGTTACGGAGGTGACATACCCCGTTTCCTTGGCGGTGCGCCCCTGGTACTCGTTTTTGGCCAGGTTTTTATAGTCGATCCGTTTGGCGCTATCCCGGATCCGGTCGCGCCGCTCCAGATCGGAATACGTCCGGGTGGCGGTGTAGGTGAACACCTGCTCCTCCATGCCCTTTTTATTCACGCTCAGCACGAAGCGGTAGGTCCCCTCGGCGCTGGTATCCACCTTGAAGCTGAAGGTCTTCCCGGTGGTGGACCGGACGTACTCCGCCGGGCCGGAAACCGCCAGCTGGATCTTCGCCCCGGCGATGGTACTGCCCGCCACCAGCGTTTCATCGGACAGGACGGCGGGGGGCGCGGCAGTGATCTCCACGGGCAGCTCGTTTTTCCGGTAGCTGATCTTGTACTGCCGTTTGGCGGTGATGGCGTCCGGCGCTTCCGCGGTCAGCGTGAGGGAATACACGCCCTGGGAAGACAGCTTCACCGGCAGGGAAAAATTGCCGCTGTTGTTGGCCACGGTGGTAAAGGTTTCGCCGTTTGCCTTGCCCATGGAAAACACCGTGGCGGTCACAGTGGCTTTTTTCTGGGTGGAGCCCGTGATGGTGAAGGTTCCTTCGTTGGTGCTGGCCGGGGGCGCGGAGGAAACGGTCAGCTTGATGGGCAGGGCCGGCATGGGCAGGATCTCGGTGAACTGCCAGGTCTTCATCACGGCTTCCAGCGCGTCGTTGTCGTTTTCCTTGGCCAGGCGGTTCCGCACCTGCATATCCAATGTGATGGTGTACCCGTTGCGGATGGTGCGCCGCTGATAGCCGGTGCATACCAGCTGGCCCTCCTGCCGCAGGCTGTATTTCGTGACCAGGAAGCGCAGGGTGTCCCCGCCGTAATTCTTCCATTCGGGTTTTTTATCGGTGTACGAATAGCCCAGCACGCCGTAGGCGCTGCCGTTGCTGTGGGACACGCGGAATTCCTTGCGCATGTCCTCGTCCTGCAGATTCAGGTCGAAATAGGTCTGGGCGTCCACGTCCTTGAGGGCGGTGATCACCAGCGTTCTGTCCGTTTCGGCGTCGATGGCCTTGAGCAGCACGCCCTCCGCCGCAAACTCTCCCAGCAGCGTATCCGCGTCCGTCCCCTGGGCGGCCAGGTATTCCCCCTGGGTGGCCAGGTTATAAGGGGTCAGGACCGTTTCATACTCCGCGGGAATATCCACGGACGCCCGCACGTCCCCGAACGTATATGTCTGCGCCAGCACCGCCGCCGGCGTACAAATCAGAATCACCGCTATCAGCAATAAGATCCGATACTTCCGCAATTCTTCCTTCTCTCCCTTCGGCGGCACGGCCGCGGATAAAATCGCAACGTATATCTTAACATAACTGTATTCTTTTTTCAACTATTCCGTAAAGAATTTGAAAAAATTGTTAGATATTTACGCTTCGCACATATCCCGCGCCCCTCCCGGGTATGCTTTGTATATCAAGCATCAAGGAGGCGCATCCATGATCGAACAGGATACCGTGAAACTGCTTCGGGAATGCGACGCGGGGGCCCGGATGGGCATGGATTCCCTGAACGGCGTGCTGAGCGCGGCGGAGACCCCGGCGCTCAAGGATCTCCTGAAAACGTCCCTGGACAGCCACGAGGCCGTGTCCCGGGATATCACGGAGGCCCTGCACCGCTTCGACGACGCAGGCAAGAAGCCCAACCCCATGGCCAGCGGCATGAGCTGGCTCAAGGCCCACGCCGAGCTGGCCCTGGACCATTCCGATTCCACCATCGCGGACCTGATGACCGACGGGTGCGCCATGGGGATCAAGTCCTTAAGCCGCTACCTGAACCAGTACAAAGCGGCGGACGAGGACGCCAAGGGCCTGGCCCGGAAGCTGATCGGTCTGGAGGACCGTCTGTCCCAGGATCTGCGGGCCTACCTGTAATCTCCCCGGCGCATCCTTCCGGCCGTCCGGGTCAAAATGTTTTGGGCCGCCGCCCAAAACTTTTGGCTCAGACGGCTTGTATTTTATTCCGTTTTCTGTTAAAATGCTATATGTGTGCATTTGGTGTCCTGTTCATGCGTGAGACATGAATACAAATCATTTTCATAGGGGGATTCGTCATGGCAGACTTTCAAACCGAAAAAATCCGCAACATTACTCTGATCGGTCACGGCAGCAACGGAAAAACCACCCTGACCGAAGCGATGCTGTACGCCGCGGGCCTGGTGGACCGTCAGGGCCGGGTGGAGGACGGCTCCGCCACCACGGACTACGATCCCGAAGAAAACAAGCGCGGCATTTCCATCAGCGCGGCCGTGGCGCCCGTGGAATGGAAAGGCACCAAGATCAACGTCATCGACGTGCCCGGCTATTTTGATTTTATCGGCGAGATGATGGGCCCCCTCCGCGTGGTGGAAACCGCGGGCATCGTGGTGGGCGCCGTCAGCGGGCTGGACGTGGGCGCTGAAAAGGCCTGGGGCTACGCCCAGAAGAACGGCGTGTGCCGCATGTTCATCATCAACCGCATGGACGCGGAAAACGCCAACTACATGAAGGTCATCGACCAGCTGCGCGGCAAGTTCGGCTCCTCCGTGGTGCCCATGCTGCTGCCCATCGGCGCCGGCGCCTCCTTCAAGGGCGTGGTGAACGTGCTGGAAAACAAGGCTTATGAAGGCACCGGCAAGGCCCTTAAGGAAGTGCCCGTGCCCGGCGATATGGCTTCCGCCATCGAAACCGCCATGGAAGAGATCACCGAGGCCGCCGCCGGCGCCGACGACGAGCTGATGATGAAATACCTGGAGGGCGAAGAGCTGACCCACGAGGAGATCCTCTCCGGCTTCCGCGCCGGCATGCAGAACGGCACCATCGTGCCCGTGGTGGCGGTGTCCGCCGTCACCGGCGTGGGCGTCGCCAAGATGCTGGACGTGATGAGCGTTTACCTCCACTCCCCCAAGGGCATGAAGGCCCAGGGCGAGAACCCCAAGACCGGCGAAAAGGCCGAGCGCACCTGCGACAACGCGGAGCCCTTCTCCGCCCTGGTGTACAAGACCGTGGCCGACCCCTTCGTGGGCAAGCTGAGCCTGTTCAGGGTCATGTCCGGCTCCATTACGCCCGCCACCGCGCTGTATAATTCCACCGCGGACAAGGCCGAAAAGGCCGGCGGCCTGTTCATGATGCGCGGCAAGAAGCAGCAGAATGTGAACGTCCTCAACGCCGGCGACCTGGGCGCGCTTTCCAAGCTGCAGTTCACTAATTCCGGCGACACCCTCTGCGACGCCGCGAATCCCATCCGCTACGCCCCCATCGACTTCCCCGCCCCCTGCATCTCCAAGGCCATTTCCGCCGCCAAGCAGGGCGAAGAAGACAAGGTGTTCTCCGGCCTGAACCGCCTGCAGGAAGAAGATCCCTCCATCAAGGTGGAAAAGAACACCGAAACCACCGAGACGCTGGTTTCCGGCCAGGGCGAAGTGCATCTGGACGTGATCCGCAACAAGCTGGCCAGCAAGTTCGGCGCCAACGCCGTGCTCAGCGATCCCAAGATCCCCTACCGCGAAACCATCCGCAAGAAGGTGGCCTGCCAGGGCCGCCACAAGAAGCAGTCCGGCGGCCACGGCCAGTTCGGCGACGTGTGGATCGAGTTCTCCCCCATCGG